>JAFGKU010000069.1 GCA_016928415.1 Spirochaetales bacterium | reverse complement strand
ATATTGCTATTCATTTTTTTCTCCTTTTTATTTATTGGGCATTAACTATAAATCTTTGTGACACTTGTATTTGTTTATAAAAATCCTGAAAAATACATTTTAACTCCTCGCATACATGAAATGAACCGGAAAATAATTCCCGGCGTCGAGGTTTTAGATAATTATTAGGTATTGATTCTTCCAAGCAGAATAATGTTTGCGTAAACAAACAGTGATAAATAACCCTTATTAATTTTATATATACTAACCCCTCTGTTTAAAAAGTACCAAATCCAGAGTGAATACGGAAGAGGAAATTCTTAAGATTTCAATGAAAAATTGAATTAAGGCACTTCCAAAAGCCACCTTTTTGGGCAGCTTTCCAAATCAAAACTCTTAAAAAACCGGGGTTTTTAGAGATCCGCATTATACAAACACATATAAATCAGGTATTTTCATCTCTTTCCCGCCTTGCGTGATAAATATAAAAATGGCATAAATACAAAGACAACAGATTATGATAGGGAAAGATAAAATCCTTTATGAAGACAATCATTTACTTGCCGTCAATAAGGAACCGGGCGAGATTGTACAGGGTGATAAAACCGGTGACACGCCCCTCCTCGATATACTGAAGGAATTCATCCGGGTCAGGGATATGAAACCGGGCAACGTTTTTTTGGGATTGCCACACCGCCTTGACCGGCCGGCGAGCGGTGTCGTTCTATTTGCCAAAACGTCAAAAGGCCTTTCCCGGCTGAACGAGATGTTCCGCACCAACCAGGTTAAAAAAATATATTGGGCCGTTGTTCAGGAAAAACCGGATAAGGACGCAGATAAGCTGGTTCATTATTTAAGCCGCAATCAGGACAAAAATAAATCGTTTGTTAAGGCCCAGCCGGAAAAAAATGCCCAGAAGGCCGTCCTTTCCTACAGGGTTCTCGCTTCCAGCCAGCGGTACCATTTACTGGAAGTGACGCTTGAAACGGGGCGGCATCACCAGATACGCGCACAGCTGAGCCACATAGGCTCCCCCATCAAGGGAGACCTCAAATACGGCTACGCCCGTTCAAACAAAAACGGCGGCATCCATCTCCATGCCCGGAAAATCGAATTGATGCATCCCGTTAAAAAAACCCGCATCGTTATTACGGCACCTTTGCCCGAAGATCCGGTATGGGACCTGTTCAAGCGTTCATTGGATTAAAAATACCGTATATACCCCGCATGATAACCCTTCTCCCCTTCAGGAACACCTTGACATTCTGGTCTACAATGTTTAGTTTCCTAAGGCCATAATAGAAGGAATCAAGTACAAAGGGAATTTAATACAATGCATAAAGATTCAAAAAACGCCCAATTACGAAATGTCGCCATCATAGCCCATGTTGACCACGGTAAAACAACCCTGGTAGATGCCATGTTCAGGCAAAGCGGTGTTTTCAGGGAAGGCCAGGAAACCGAGGAAAGGCTTATGGACCGGCTCGATCTGGAAAGGGAAAGGGGCATCACCATTGCCGCCAAAAACTGTTCCATTGTCTGGAAGGGCGTAAAAATCAACATTATCGACACGCCGGGACACGCCGATTTCGGCGGCGAAGTGGAGAGAGCCCTTTCCATGGCTGACGGCGCCATATTGCTGGTCGACGCTTCCGAAGGACCCCTGCCCCAGACCAGGTTCGTATTGAGTAAGGCACTCCAGGCGGGACTGGTTGTCATCGTCGTCATTAACAAAATCGACAGGCAGGATGCCCGGACCAGCGAGGTAGTCAACGAAGTACTGGACCTCCTTATTGATCTGGATGCGACCGAAGAACAACTCGACTTTCCATTGTTTTATGCCATTGGTAAAGAGGGAATAGTTAAAACCAGTCTTGAGGAAAAAAACGAAAACCTGCACCCCCTATTCGACGCCATTCTCCAGTACATTCCGCCGCCTGAATATTCAAAGGAAGAACCTTTCCAGATGCTTGTCTCGGACCTTTCCTACTCGGATTACCTGGGCCGGCTGGCCATCGGCAAGGTCATTAATGGAAGTGTCTCCTGCAAAACGGACCTCATATGTATAGGACATGACGGTGTACAAACCGCTTTGAACGTCTCAAAGCTTCAGGTCTATGAAGGCCCCGCGGTAAGGGAAACGGACCGGGCGAAACCGGGCGATATCGTGGTGCTCTCGGGAATTGACGAAGTTTTCATAGGTGATACGATCTGCACAAAGGAATCACCAAAAGCCCTGAAGCGCATTTCCGTGGACGAGCCAACTGTCTCGATGAAATTTACAGCCAACACATCCCCTTTCTCGGGCAGGGAAGGGCGGTATGTCCAGACAAGTAAAATATACGAACGCCTTCAAAAAGAAACCCTGCTGAATGTTTCAATAAAGGTGGAAAAAGCCCGTGACGGTGATGGTTATATCGTTAAAGGCCGTGGTGAATTTCAGCTTGCCATCCTGCTTGAAACGATGCGGCGTGAAGGCTACGAGGTTTGCGTCGGCCGGCCTCAAGTGATCTTCAGGCATGAAAACGGAAAAAAACTCGAACCGATTGAACATCTTTTCATCGATTGCAGTGAAAATTTCACCGGCATCGTGACGGAAAAACTTTCCCGGAAAAAAGCACGGATGCTTTCCTACATAAACCACGAAAGCGGGAGGGCCCGGCTTGAATTCAGCGCACCCTCCCGGGCGTTGATCGGTTACAGGGATGAATTCCTGACAGACACCAAGGGGACGGGCATTATGAACTCGCTGTTCACGGGTTACGAGGAATACCGGGGTGAATTCCCGGAAAGGTTTACAGGTTCCCTCGTCGCGGACAGGCAGGGTGAAGCGGTACCGTATGCCATATTCAGCCTGGAACCCAGGGGCCACCTATTTGTCGTTCCCGGGGACCCGGTTTACGAAGGCATGATCGTCGGCGAACACAGCAGGGACAATGACCTGAACGTGAATATCTGCCGCACCAAAAAGCTTACCAATTTAAGGGCCGCAGGAAAGGATGATGCCGTCATTCTCACTCCCGTCACACCGATGACTCTGGAACGGGCTTTACAGTTTATCCGTGAAGATGAAATGGTGGAAATAACACCGCTTTCAATACGGATGCGGAAAGTTAAATTATCCGCCCAGGACCGCAAGCTGAAAAATCGTCAAGCGTAACCCTACTCCCCGTAAAACAGATCATATCTCTTTTTCCTCATCGCCGCTTCCCCGAAAACCCTGATGTAGTTCCGTTTGGCCGTATCGGCATTGATAACATGGTCTGAATACCTGGAAGCGAATTTCAGTTTGCCGGTGGTCCAGTCATAGACAAAATAAAAGAGCCGTGTAACAGGCGGGTTCCTCACGGCCCAAAGGGCTTCATCCGAGAAAAAACAAATGGGTGTGGGCGGTAATCCCTTCCTCCTGTAAACATTGTAAGGCGAATCGATGGAAACGTCCGCCTTGGTGAGAAACGGCCTGTGATAACCGAGAGCGTACTCTACCGTGGGACAGGAGCCGAGACGGCCGCCCCTGGTATACCGGTTGTAAAAAACGGAAGCGATTTTATCGTAATCCCTGTTTGATACGGCCTCCTTTTCGACTATACTTGCCAGAATTATCTGCTCAAAAGGCTTTACGCCCCTGACATTACCAAGTTTTTCAAAACGCCCGCGTGAACTTGACAAGAGTTCACTCACTATGACATCAACGTTCTTAAAAGCCTGGTCCGCCTTTTTTTTTCTTACCGCGTCCAGAAACGGTAGTCTGCTTTTCCGTATGGCATACTCACCCGGGGTAAAAAGCCCTTCAAAACGCCTAATACTGGACCATGCCCCGGGAACCCAGGGATAATCCTTCAACTCTCTGGAGGCGCAGTATCTAATAACCGCCGTTTCCGTAACAAGTTTTTTTTCAATCAGCCTCTTCACCAGGTCTCCCGCTTTTTCACCGTTGCGGATGGTAATTTTAACGCAGGGAGCGGGAAATTCCCAATAGATTCTTTTGTAAAGCAGGTAATCGGTATTTAACTTATCAGTGGATAGCCGCATAGTAATGGTTACATCTTCCATCTGCAGGCTGAAAAAACGGGAGGGAATGGTGCCGCCGCCCTGACTGTCTGACGGGAACCATTCCGTTTCCCCCTCTCCCCCGAAGGAATAAAAAAGGCCTGCGAGGGGCAGGGACATTTCTCCGTCAACATAGGCCAGGGAAAACGGTTTATCCGGATAAAGCCGTTCAATATCCCCGTCTACAAAATATCCGGGCTTTTTTTCATTCCACTCCCCTTCCGGGCGGACGATGATTCGGGATTCCAATAAATCCAGATAATAGGCCGAAGCAACGTAAATTAATTTTTCCTTCAAACCTCCCTTGTAAAGAATGTTCCTGCGGGAAGCAATCAGGCTAAAACTCCGAAGGGCCGTTATGATGTTGCGTTCCTCCAGGGACATAAAAGCAAACTCGTAGAGGGAATCAAGGGAACCGGGAAAATCCACCGTCCAGGCGGAATCCGTGAACGTACTTCCATCAGGAGAAGGGGTGGGAACGGCGAATGCCTGAAATGAGGATATGAGCATGAGGCAGATCAAAGCCTTATTTAGAATGTATATGGATAATTTGTACAAACCATGCAGCTCCTGAAGAATAAATCAAGGGGACCTCTAAAACCTGTCGGTTTATCCCGGGCACCTCCAAAAACCCCGATATTTTCAGGGTTTTCATTTGGAAGACAGTACGGAAAGGTGGTTTTCAGAGGTGCCTTCAAATAAAAAAAATATTTCCTACTTGGTACCCTTATAAAAAATAATCTGGTATATTAGACCATGTTATAGCCGGTTTTGCAATAACTGAATACTGATCTTATAATCCGGCACTACCAATCACTTATGCAAAGGGGGCCAGCCGTGTTTTTGGGTATTCATTGGGTTTTCTGGATTTTCATCGGTCTCGGTGTCATTATATTAGCATGGATGAAATGGAAATCCATCTCGGCATGGATAAAAAACAGGAAAAAAAAATATCAGATGCAGATGGACGAACAGGAGAGTGATGGAATATCAGATTGACGTAATAGAAAGGGTTGGTTTTTCAGACAGTCTTATTAGAAAGGTTTGGTACCAATGAATGACCATTTAAAATGGGAATCAACTAAAGCCGATTTAATCCATAAATGCGGAATCTTCGATCTGTACCGGGAGGAAATGATAAGCCGTACCGGTAAAAAAAGAAATTTTTACATTTTAAAAGCGCCGGATTGGGTCACCGTCGTCCCCGTTGTAACGAAAAACAACGGGCAGGCGTACTTCATAATGGTCAAGCAATTCCGCCAGGGCATACGCCGGATAACGTACGAATTCCCGGCCGGTCTCAGGGAAAAAAAAGAAACACCGGAGGCGGCGGCGTTCCGCGAACTGGAAGAAGAAACGGGGTACAAACCGGAAAAGCTCACACTCATTGCGCGGATAGCGACAACACCCGCGTTTATGAACAACTGGGCGTATACTTTTGTTGCCGAAAATCCGGGAGAAAAAAAGAAAAACAAACTCGATGAATTTGAGTTGCTGGATGTTATGGAAATTTCCGTAAATGAAGTGATAAATAGCATAGGGTCGGGACCCTATATTAACTCGCAAACCATAGCGTCACTTCACTTTTACCAGAAATGGTTAAAGGAAAAAGGCGCCGAACGGATTCGAACCGATGCATAAAGGTTTTGCAGACCTCTCCCTTACCACTTGGGTACGGCGCCTTATTTAGTGGAGATCATAGCAAAAAAAATTATTTTTGTCTATAGGATACTGGCTATCAGCGGTCACCTTGAATAAAAACCCTCAATGGTGTACCATATTAAGCAAAGCCATAATCCCGATTGTCGAAAGTATTTCCCTGAAGTGGAGGATTACGGGAACCGTTATGAACATAGGTTTCTTTACAGATTGTTATCTACCGCAGATCAATGGCGTCGTGACTTCCATCGAAAGTTTTCGGAAGGAACTCATCAAACAGGGGCACACCGTGTATGTTTTCGGCCCGCAAAGTCCTGTCAAACAAACCAGGGAAGATAAATTACGGGAAAAAAGGGAAAACATAATCAGGTTTTTTTCAATACCCTACTTTGTTCAGCCCGAATACAGCATGGTTTTTCCCTTTTCATACAAGCTTCGGCACTTCGAAAAATACAAACTGGATATTATACATACCCAGGATTATTTTCCCATGGGTGCGTATGCCCTTTACGTGGCAAAACGGTATAAAATTCCCATAGTGCATACCTACCATACATTATGGGCTGAATATGCCCATTATTCCTTTCTTCCAAGAAGCATCTCCAGGCAGATCCTGATAACATGGAGCAGAATTTACTGTAATTTCTGCCGGTTAATTTTTACACCTTCCAGGAATGTCAAGGATATCCTTAAAGGATATAACATAGACAGGGAAATCATAGTCCTTCCAACAGGTATAGAGATCAATACTAATGAGAAAAAAAACGACGTACAAAAAACAAGGATGGCACACGGGTTGCCGGTGAAGGCAAAAATCCTGATTTTCATCGGCAGGCTGGGAAAGGAAAAAAACCTTTTTTTCCTGTTCCGGGCTTTCAAACAGGTTGCCCAAAAGCACCCGGATGCCGTTTTGGTTCTTATAGGCGACGGACCGGAAAGGGCTGAATTAAAAACGTATGCCGAAAAAACGGGAATAGAAAAAAAAATCCTCTTTCTTGGGTATAAAAAAAGACACGAGGTGTTTGATATTTTGAATGCCTCGGATATTTTCGTTTTCAGCTCCAAAACGGAAACTCAAGGGCTGGTATTGATGGAGGCACTTTCCGAAGGTCTTCCCGCCGTGGCAGTGGCCGGTAACGGTGTTGTCGATGTACTGGACGGAGACCAGGGGGGATTCATGGTAAAGGAAAATGAAAATGCATTTGCAGGGAAGGTATCCGAATTACTGAGCGACCCCCGTCTTTACGACCTGAAAGTAAGGGAAGCAAGGGACAGGGCCCTGTCGTTTTCTTCCTCTCATTTAACAGGGAAACTTCTTACACACTATAAACAGGTCATAGACCTCTCGAATTCTCGGGCCTGAGGCTTTTCCGTCCTTCAAGGGCCGCCTTGATCGTTTCCAGCATCCTGTTTTTATCGCCTGGGAGCCTGCCTTCCAGACTCAGATAATTGGAAGCATGGTTGGCAAAAAAAACGGTACGCTTCAACTCAAGCATCGAGAGAATGTCCTGCATTTCCATCAGCAGTTCAGAAGGATTCAATTCAATAAACCTCCCCTGACGTGCGCTTTCATAGAGGGGTGTGCCGGGGATAAGCATGAGAGAGAGCAGGGAAAGGAAATCGGGCTGCATGGCATTGACGGCTTCCGCCGTTTTAACGGCATGCTCCCGGGACGAGTGCCTGCCCCCCAGACCCAGAAGTGCTATTACAGAGGATTTAATGCCCGCCTCCCCTGCTTTACGGACCGTCTCGATCATTCCCTTTACCGTTGAACGTTTGCCGCAGGCATCGAGTATCTTTTGGGAACCGCTTTCCAGGCCAATATAGATCAGCTTCAGGCCGAGGTCCGAAAGGGTCTTCAATTCCTCCGCGCTTCGTGACAGGATATTATAGTCATTCGCATAACTTGAAATTCTTTTTATCCGGGGAAAACTCCGTTTTAAACGAGACAAGACGGGCAATAAAAGTTTATTTTTAACGGCGAGCGCGTCCCCATCCATCAGAAATACCCTCCTGACACCGAGGTCCCGCGTGGCCATCAGGTCAATATCATCAATAATTTCCGGCAGGTCCTTGATGGTGAATTTCTTGTCCCTGTAAGCGCCGCAAAAGGAACAGGTATTGGATGAGCACCCTGTGGTTATTTGCAGCAGAAAACTGTCAGCCTCCGAAGGCGGCCTGATTATGGGGTGAATAACGGGCATACCGCCTAATTTTATATTTTTTGAATCAATGGTCAATACCGGTAAAAGGGGCTCGGTTGACACTCCCCGGAATTTTGAATTAAATTCGCAAATTATGAAATTAAAAATAATAATTATAATAACCGCAAGCGTGCTGATATCTTCCTGCGGCCTTTTTAATAAACAAAAGGTTTCCCTTTATACAAACAAGCCGGAATTGGCGGCTTATATTGAAATCTTCAATGCGACCCAGCCTTATTTTAGAATTGAAATCAATTATCATCCCGAACCACGGAAATTGATTTTCGACAACAAGGGCGTACCGGATATAATAATCGGGAAAGATCTCAATGATCCTGAAGCGATGCAGAAATTCAGGAATCTGGATGATATTTTACAGCCGGACCAGGTCAATCCGAGGATTTTTTACCCTGAATTATTGCAGGCCGGCCGGCTGCATACGGAACAAAAGCTTATCCCCGTAAATTATAATCTGCCGGCGGTTCTGTTTAATGACAATTTGGATGATATGCCGAGTCTTTTAATCCCGATAGACGAGATAAAGACAAAATCACTGGAATTCAATGAGACCTCGAATAAAAACATAAACAAAATAGGGTATTACCCGCTTTGGAATAACGAATTTCTCTACATCATGGCCATATTGAACGGTGCCAATTTCAGGCTTAATCAAACCGGGCAATTGATTTGGGAGGAAACGGAGCTCGACAAATCCATAAAATACCTGAAGAACTGGATTTCAGCTATCGGGGAAGACTACCCGGCAATACATGATTTTGAAATTAAATACCTCCATGAACCGCCCTTTCAATTAATCCATGAAAAAGAAATCATCATGTTTTATTTCTCCGACTCTCAGGCCATCTATAACATCCCCAAGGAGAAGATGAAATACCTTTCCTACAGATGGATTTCCCAGGCCAATAAAATTTACGTGAATGAAGACATGATTTTCATGGGAATTCCCGGCGCGGCGGCAAATATTAACGGCGCCAAGGCCTTCATCAAGTGGTTTTATAAAAGGGAAAATCAGAAAAAAATGCTTGAAACGAATAATTTTGAACGTCTGGAAGGAATTTTCGGCATCGCCAGCGGTTTTTCATCAATGATTGAAGTGAACGAGATCGATTTTCCGAAATATTATCCCTTATTTTTAGGGCATATCCCAAAACCGGAATATCTCCTTTTTCCCCAGCCGCTGCCCGCTGAATGGCAAAAAATAAAAAGGGATGCCCTTGTTCCCTGGATGAAAAATGCGCTGCTTGATGAAAAATACGATAAAAAGCTGGCAGACCTGCTTTTACTCCCGTAAAAGAAAGGCCTGTTAACGGGTATTTTCAACGCATCCGGTCAAAAAAAATGCAAATTATATTTGACATTACAGGCTCAAGATAGTAGTATTTGGGAAAAGAACTAAATTATTCGAATACCGTTGAGTATGAATAAAAAAAATGGAGGTATAAATGGCTACCGTTGAATTACGAAACGTTTCCAAGCTCTTTGGGGCAAATGTAAAAGCGGTTGATAATGTGAACATCACCATTAATGATAAGGAGTTTGTTGTTCTTGTTGGCCCTTCCGGATGTGGAAAAACCACCACCTTGAGAATGATTGCCGGGCTTGAAGACATAACAAGCGGTGAAATCTATATAGATGGAACATTGGTGAATGATATTACTCCCAAAGACCGCGACATCGCCATGGTGTTCCAAAACTACGCTCTCTATCCACATATGACAGTATATGACAACATGGCTTTCGGATTGAGAATCAGGAAATATCCCAAGCAGGAAATCCAAACCCGTGTTAACGAGGCTGCGCAGATCCTGCATATTGAGGAACTCCTTGACAGGAGACCGAAGGCTCTTTCCGGTGGACAGAGACAAAGGGTGGCCGTCGGCCGCGCTATCGTCAGAAAGCCCAAAGCATTCCTTTTTGATGAACCGCTTTCCAACCTGGACGCTAAATTGAGGGTTCAGATGAGGGCTGAAATTTCCGCCCTTCATACCAGGCTCCAGGCAACCATGATTTACGTTACGCATGACCAGGTGGAAGCCATGACCATGGGTGATAAAATAGTTGTCTTGAAGGACGGCATCATCCAGCAGATCGGTTCCCCTCTTGAACTGTACAATCATCCGAAAAACAGGTTTGTTGCCGCATTTATCGGATCCCCCCCCATGAACATCATGACGGCAAAAATCCTGGAGAAAGACGGAAAAATCGTGGCCGATGAGGGTGATTTCCAGATTGAACTGGAAGGCAAACTGGCAGATACCTTGAAATCCTATATAAACAAGGAAGTCCTTATAGGTATCAGGCCTGAAGATTTTGTATACACCCAAACTCCTCAAAAAACCAATAACATCCGGACGCATGTAGAGGTTGTTGAACCTCTTGGTGCCGAAATACACCTTTATGTAAGCACCCAGAACCATCAACTCATCGTCCGCGTGCAGCCCAGATACGAATTCCATGTTGGTGATGAAGCCAATTTCGCTCCTGATATGGAAAAACTTCATTTCTTCGATATCGACAGCGAAGAAATTATCGGTGCATGATATTTACGGATTATTTATGAAAATCGAAGGCTGTTCATCCTGAACAGCCTTTTTTTATATACAAACAATATTAAAACGCTAAAGTAAGCTTAATAAACTTTTAATTCCAACAAATCAACCAAAATGGGAACCGTTCTGTTGCCATAATCCTGAATCTTTAATATAATTGTAGAATAGAGATAATTTTACCGGAAACAATCTCCGTTGGAGCAATTCGGTACGGTTGAGTGTATTCTAAATACATCATTTACT
>JAFGKU010000068.1 GCA_016928415.1 Spirochaetales bacterium | reverse complement strand
TCTCCGGCAAACGGCGCCATGGTGACATCGACAAGGAAACCTGTTTTTACATGGAACGGCGTATCGGGCGCCACTTCGTACCAGGTCTGGGTGAATATCACCAGGACGGATTATGACTGGCGGGCTCCCGGGAACCTCCTTGACCGCTATACGCAGGTGGGAACAATCAATGGCACAAGCTTCACCATGTCGAGCGATCTGACGGACCGCTGGACTTACAGGTGGTACGTGGTTGCCATAGCCACAGGCGGTAACAAGACATCCAACATAGGGCAGTTCAGCGTTTACATACCCTACATGGAACAGGCGCCGGACGGGATCAATATAGTTAACGGGTGCCGGGATACGAACAAAAACGGTTTTATTGAACCGTTCGAGGACTGGCATAATTCCATCGAAACAAGGCTGAACGACCTGATGAGCCGTTTGACCCAGGAGGAGAAATTCAAGCAGTGCTTCTACGGCGGAGAATCCGACCCGATGAACGGTTTTTCCTTCTCCTACGGTGTTGAAGGCGGTATGACGGAACTCCAGTACGCGGCTGCGAAAACGCGGATGGGCATACCGATGGCGTTTGCCGGCGACAAGATCCACGGCTGGAAAACGATTTTCCCCACCCAGTTGGGCCTGGCCGCCACGCGGGACATGAATATTGTTTACCAATGCGGCAATCTCCAGAGGGTGGAGCAGAAATCGTTCGGCTTTACCGGGACATTGATGCCCCTGGCCGAAGTGAACACGAAGGTCCTCTACCCGAGGTTCCAGGAAGGATGCGGGGAAAACGCGGATGACGCGGCGGCAATCCTGCGCGCCATTGTGTGCGGCATGCAGGGCGGCCCGGAACCGAACCCCCATTCCATCCTGGTCACCGTCAAGCATTGGCCCAGCCAGGGAGCAGGCGGGGAAGTACCCCTCGTGTATGACGCGGTGACGGTCAAGTACCACATGAAACCATGGTACGCGGCGGTGGATGCGAATGCCGCCTCGGTCATGCCCGGTTACTCAAGCGCGCCGTTTCTCGACCCGACCGGCGCCGGCGCCAATTCCAGCGCGCCCATCATTGACTACCTGAGAAACACCATCGGTTTTAAGGGGTTTATCGTGACGGACTGGCTTGCCGCGGCAACGGATACATCCATTACCAGCATGGGTGCGGGCGTCAATGTGATGGGAGGAGCACCCTCGGCGAACACGGACTTGAACCAGCTTGTCGCCGCGATCGGCCAGGCGAAACTCGATGATTCGGCAAGAAGGGTCCTGAACATGAAACTGCGTTTAGGACTGTTCGAAAACCCGTATGGTGACCCCACGGCGTCATGGAGCGCACTTGAAAACCACAATATTGTTTTAAATGCCGCCAGGAAATCCATAACACTCATCAAGAACAATGGTGTCCTCCCGCTTAACCTGTCATCGGGCGACAACATGATCGTCGGCGGGCCGAGGGCCACCTGGCTCAACAGCGACTATGACCCGAACGTTATCTGGCAGTCCATCTATTATTCCGATCCATATCAGGTGAATTACCTGGAAGCTTTCCAGGACAGGTCGGCCTCCCGGGGCGTCAATGTGTACCTGAACGACGCGTCAAACGCACGGGTGGCGGTTGTCGTGATCGGCGAACAGAGCTACACGCACGCCACGGAATGGGCTGACCGCAATCCGAACATACCGGCGGACCAGCTGAGTGTTATAACTAATTTGAAGTCACGCGGCATTCCCGTGGTAACCGTTGTCATTTCACCGCGGCCGTATGTCCTGACCGATGTCGTCAACAACTCGGACGCCGTTATGCTCGTGTACCGGGGAGGCACGGCCATTGAACAGGCCGTTGCCGAGATGTGCTACGGTGATTTTTCACCGTCCGGTAAACTCCCGTTTCAGCTTCCAAGGTCGGACAGCCAGATCGGTACGGATGTGCCCACCAACCAGCTTGAAAAATGGGACCTCCCGTATGACCTCGGCGCCACGGATGCTCAAAGGAACGAGATCAGGAATTACATCAACAACAACCAGACCGTGCCGACGAATTACGGAGACCCGCTTTTTCCGTACAGTTACGGCCTGACATATTGACGGGGGTGATTTATGTGTAAGAAATATTTCACCTTAATTGTTGTTTTTATACTATGCGTAACCACTATTGCCGTCGGACAGACCAATCTCGCCCTGAACAGGCCGGCAACTTCTTCCTCCAATGAAAGCGCCGGTTATTCGGCCGGTATGGCTTTTGACGGCAATACGGCAACCCGGTGGTCGAGTGCGTTCAGTGACCCCCAATGGATACGTGTAGACCTGGGCGCCGTGTACAGCATTTCACGGGTGGCCCTTCGCTGGGAAACAGCCTGCGCCCGGACATTTCAAATACAGGTTTCTTCGGACGGGAACACGTGGAGTTCCGTCTATTCAACGTCAAGCGGTACAGGCGGTGTCAACGACCTGGCCGTAACCGGTACGGGACGTTATATCCGGATGTACGGCACGGCCCGGGCTACAGCCTGGGGTTATTCACTCTGGGAATTCGAGGTGTACGGTTCGGGAGGTGCTACCCCCTCAATGACAAATACCCCGACCCCGACATCTCCCGCCATTGCTACCCCAACACCGACGTCTCCCGTATCTTCCGGCAACCTGGCGCTGAACAAACCGGCCCTTTCATCTTCAGATGAAAGCGCGGGACTCGCGGTAAATTATGCCTTTGACGGGGATACGGGCACCCGCTGGGCCAGTGCGTTCAGTGATCCTCAATGGATACATGTGGACCTGGGCGCCGTGTACGGTATTTCACGGGTAGTGCTCCGCTGGGAAACGGCCTGTGCCAGGTCCTTTGAAATACAGGTTTCTCCGGACGGGAACGCATGGACTTCCGTTTATTCAACGTCAAGTGGTTCAGGCGGAGTCAATGACCTGGCCGTAAATGGTACGGGACGTTATGTCCGAATGTACGGCACAGCCCGGGCTACTGCCTGGGGTTATTCATTGTGGGAGTTCGAGGTTTACGGTTCAGGGGGCACATCGGCCTCCCCAACCAGAACAATGACTCCAACGGTATCGACAAGCTATACCACGCCATCTACCGCAACACCAACACCGACAAGGAGTCCTGCAATCACACCGTCCCGCACCCCGACATCTCCGGCCGCTGCTACTTCAACACCGACATCTCTGGCCATTGCTTCCTTAACACCGACATCTCCCGTAATATCCGGTAACCTTGCGTTGAACAAACCGTCCCTTTCATCCTCCAACGAAAGCACGGGACTTGCGGCGAATTATGCCTTTGACGGAAATACGGGCACCCGCTGGGCGAGCGCGTTCAGCGATCCGCAATGGATTCAGGTTGACCTCGGCGCTGTTTACGGCATTTCACGAGTCGTGCTTCGCTGGGAAACAGCCTATGCTTCCGCTTTCCAGGTACAGGTTTCCGGCAATGGATCAAGCTGGACGACAGTCTCTTTAATAGCAAATAATGCGGGTGGGATAAACGATTTACCCGTTTCCGGTTCGGGCAGGTATGTCCGGATGTATGGTACGGTGCGTGCCACGGCATGGGGGTATTCATTGTGGGAATTCGAAGTGTATGGTTCGGGCGGACCGACGGCCGGACCCACGGCAACCCTACTGCCGACGGTGACACCGACAAACAGCCCTTCAGGCACCCCGGTTTATACACCGTCGGGTAACGGCACCTTCCCCATGATTTTTCAGAACAACACGCGCGGATATTTTTCAGACAGCCAGATCTTCGTTCTTTATTTCGGGATGAATGCTTCGGACCAATGGTGCTACCTTGAACCGGACGGCCGGATGATCCCCGTCAACCCGGATGATGCGAACGCCCCGGGACACCTGACAAAAAACGGTGTTAATTATGCCGATTATTCCTTTACCCTTGCCCAGTCCAACCACGCCGTCATCCCGGCATGGTTTACGGGGGGGAGATGCTATATCTCCCTCGGCTCCCCGATGTACATACCCATCGGCAACAATGCGTGGGGCGGACCGGACCTGCTCAATCCCCTGGACCCGAACAGCGATGTGTACTATGACTGGTATGAGTTTACCTACATTTACAACCAGGTTCCGTTCGGCGGGAATACAACCCAGGTGGACCAGTTCGGTTTTCCCATGACGGTGCGTTTAAGACAGGACCTGTCGGGATACGATCAAACCGTCGGGATTACCCTTTCCAGGGACGAGGTGTTCACCAGGTATTCATCGGGGGTGAACCCGGCATTTGCCCCATTGGCAAACGCGTTCAGGATCGTTGCCCCGCGTTCCGCATCCTCGTTCAGGCCGGGTGGCACCCAGGAAAATTACATGCAGGCGTACATTGACGAGGTATGGAATTACTATTCGGCCAATCAATTGACAATGACACGGCTTGGTCAAACGTTCAGCGGGAGGGTTGTGAACAACAGGTTCCAGTTTATCGTTTCACCGGCGGGCTCGGAAGGGTCCGGCCCGTTCTACCTGGACAAGCCGACCACTCTGGACGTGATGGCGTGTGCGGGTGCCTTTGCAAGGGCGGGAATGCTCACAACGGAACTGGCCTTCGGAGCCGAATTCAGCGCCGCATTCAACAGGGGCGTTGCGTTGAACACGGCAGACTGGTACTCGCCTTCCGCATATTACCTGGATACCTGGAAAAACGATTATGCCATGGTCTTTCACCAGATCGGCATCGACAACCGCGCCTACGGGTTTGCCTATGATGATATCAATGACCAGAGTTCGGTCAAGATTCTGGGCAATGCCAGCCCGCCGACCAGCATAACGATTGGAATTGGGTGGTAATGCACGGGATTCCATGATCTTGAAATACACTCCTGCGTGATGGAAACATTGCGCCGGAGTGTTTTTTACCTTGTAATGTTCAGGCTTTTCTGATAAAACCATAGGTACGATTGAAGGTAAAAGCATGGAAAAATTATCCGATGTCTTCATTATAAAGGAAAAAGCACCTTATCTGTTGAAATTCAAACATCCCTGGATTTACTCAAGAACCCTTTCCGGCATTGACGGCAATCCCCAGAACGGGGACCTGGTTTCGGTCCGTGGGGGTGATAAGGAATTGCTGGGATACGGTTTTTTCTCCAGCGACAGCCAGATAAAGGTACGGATGGTCGAGTTTACCTCCCGCCTGCCGGAAGACGGCTGGCTTTACCAATCCATTAAAAAAGCCGCGGAATTCAGGGAGTCCCTCAACCTGGATACGAATGCTTGCCGGCTGGTCAATTCCGAAGGGGATTACCTGCCGGGACTGACGGCTGATAAATACAATAAAACGATTGTTATACGTCCTTTGATCAAGGGCATTGAAAGAAGGATGGATGAAATTACCGCGGCCTTTTCTGAATTGTACCCGGAAGCTTCCCTCTTTATTAAGAGGGATGAGTATACGGCACGGAAAGAGGATATACAGATAAAGAACGGTTATGTAAAAGGGGAGGGCGACGGGTCGGAAATCATTGAAGAAAACGGCCTCAAGTTCAGGATTGACATGGCTGCGGGCCAGAAAACGGGATTTTATCTAGATCAGAGGGACAACCGCAGCCTGGTCCCAACCTTTTCGAAGGGAAAAGTGGTTTTAAACCTGTTTTCCTACACGGCCGCCTTTTCCGTCTATGCCGCAAAGGGCGGGGCCGCGCACATTGTTTCCGTGGATTCTTCCCAGGGTGCTTTGGCACTCGCGGAAGAAAATGTCAAACTGAATGAATCACTCGATGAAAAGCAATTTGAATTCACTTCCTGTGATGCTTTCGATCTTTTAAAAAACTGTAAACCGGCGGACCTCATCATCCTGGATCCCCCGCCGTTTGCCCGCAAAAAGCAGGAGGTAAGCGGCGCCGTAAAAGGTTATAAATTCATCAATGCAAAAGCCCTGGAAAAATTGAATTCAAACGGCATTCTTTTTACGTTTTCCTGTTCACAGGCTGTCAGCCGGCTGGATTTCAAAAACCTGTTAACGGAAGTCTGTTCGAAGTCAGGCAGGAGTGTCCGTTTTATTCGTGAACTCTCTGCTCCCTATGATCATCCTTTTTCTCCTTTTCATCCCGAAGGGGAATACTTGAAGGGCTGGATAATGCATGTTCTTTAGAACAAGTTTTATTTTTTTTACCCTTCTATGCCTGTTTGCCTGCAACGAAACGGAAAAACTGCCCGCTGTAAAAATCATGATCAAAGGTGTTGAATTCTCATTCGAGGTGGCGCGAAGCCGGGAGGAGCAGGCGAAGGGGCTGATGTTCAGGGAGGAAATGGGCCGCCATGAAGGCATGCTGTTCCTCTATACCGAGTATACACACGGTCCCTTCTGGATGAAAAACACCCTTTTACCCTTGTCCATTGCCTTTTTGGACCGGGAAGGAACCGTTATCACCCTCGCCGATATGAAACCGAAGTCCGAAAGACTGATTCGTTCCGAACGGCCATACCTGTACGCGCTGGAGGTGAACCAGGGTGTGTTCGGTGAATTGGGCCTAAAACCGGGTGATAAAATAAAATTGCCGTTTTAAAGGATTTTTTCAGCCATCGCTGTAATCGTGACCCTTGGACTGGTATTTGAAAATGGCTTCCTGGTTCTGACGTTTCCTTCTCTGTGCAATTCCCTCGAGAATGTACCTGACCGGCGGGTACTGTTCCAGGATTTTTCTCAACGACTGCTTGTTAAGGGTATAGACCACTACCTTCCTGGTAATGGGTACGACGGTTGCCATGGGAACGGCATCATCATCGAGAAGGCTCATTTCACCGATAACGGCTCCCCTGCCAAGGCGGAATCCTATGCCCTTGGCCTTGTCCACGATGACTCCCACTTCACCCTCAACGATAAGGTAAAGCACGTCGTTATGGGCCTGCCCCTTGATGATGAGCGGCCGTTTCTTGCCCTCGATGGCTTCGTCAAACACCTGTTTGTCCATCTGAGTGGCGATATTGTCCAGTATGTTGTGGTTAAGTCCCTTGAACGGGGATTGCGATGCATCCAGAATGGGCCGGGCCTCCTTGTAATGGGTGTATGCCCTCTCGATTTTGGCCATGTATTTCGAGTAGGCCTTTTCATGGATTTTAAGCAGTTTTACGCCGGCAAAGGCCTGCACCGTGGCGTTCCGTCTTCCTTCATTGTTTCCGAACAGCGCCATTTCACCCAGCTGCTGGCCGACCCCGAGCGAGGCGATATGATGGCTGTGCTGGAGGATGTCCACGGAGCCCTGGGCAATTATATAAAAGGACCTGTCATTGGGCAGGTCGCCTTCCCGGATAATTACCTCACCCGCCAGGTACTCTATCACTTCGATTTCATCACTATGGGCCGCCATCTCAGCCAGCTCCGCCCGTTCTATCACGCTCAAATTGGAAAAGAGGGGGACCTTTTCGAAAAGTTTAAGGTACCAGTCCATTTTTTTCTGTATTTGTTCATTGATAAAGGTAAGCTGGTCGCCGGACTTCAGTATCGTACCGCCCGCTTCCGATTCATGCAGCTTTGTATGCACCCAGTACAGTGTTTTTTTGGGGTAATACTTGATCACCTTTTCCATGTAGGTATGGATAACACCGCCGCCTGCCTCATGTATGATGATATCGGCATCCTTGAAAAAATCCAGGAGCGGCTGAAGGTATTCCCTTTTCAAACGGCCCTGCTTGATCCACTCCTCGTATTTTTCGGGATCGAATACGGTATCGCCTGAATAACCGAGTGTTTTTACCAGTTTACCCGTTTTATCCCGGTATCGGAACTTTATCATGTTCGTGGGAATGGGATGAAAAGCGTATTCAAGTTCAACGGTAACATGTTTGTATCCCGGAAGTTCTACCTCCTGTCCTATGGGCAGGGGCACAACGTCAACCAGGTTTTTCATGTCCGCAATGCTGGTATCTATGGCTGCCGCTACTTTTTTCAGGGTTTGCTGGACATTAATCTCCGAGCCGATAAGGCGTATGCGCCTTCCCCTGATGAGGTAATTGTAAACCCCCTGGTCGTGGTCGCCGTGATTGTGTGAAATGAAAAAATCCACTATTTCATTGCTGTCAATTCCCTTGCGTTTGAGGTATTTCTCGGAATAGGCCATCGGGTCCACCAGCAGCGGCTTGCCTTCCAGCCACATGAGAAAGCTCGAGGTGTGTTTGTCCGGGGTGAAGCCGTCCCCGGAATCAAGCACGAATACGCCGAATTCATCACGGCTTATCGGGGTGCGCTGCACGGGAAAATCGAATTCCTCCATCGTGATTCCGCCGAGATCGATGTACCCCATCATTTCACCGTTGCTGTCGATGATTGTGAAGGCATCGGGATTTTCGGGCGCCTTGAGGATTTTTATCCGTTCGCCGCTTGCCAGGGTCAGTTCAGCGGTATTGTCCTCGAAGTGTATGAATTCGATGTAGCCGTCAATATCAATAATGTTCCCGTCGTTATCACGCGGCGCGAGAAAATCCTGGTATGCTTTTAATCTCTCAAGTTCCTGCCTTCTTGCTTCGTTCTGCTCAAAGGCCATTAGCCTGTCAAAATCGGGTCCTAAAAGGGTTACCTGTAAAATGATCCTCAGACGGGTTTCCTGTGTCTGCGTGCAGATAATTTTCAGTTTCCTTCCGTGCTGGAAGAAAAAATTATCGTAAATGGCGAATTCGATTTCCGCGAAATTAATACCGTCCCGGAACGTTTTCCCCGACAGGATCAGGTATTCCGGAATATTCTCGCCATGCGCGTGGAAGGTTTTTATGAACTCGGGCGCCGCCCCGAATACAATTTTTTCCCTTTCATTTACTTTCAGGGAAACGGTATGGGGCTTCAGCACTTCCACATCCAGTTTTCCCAAAATGATTTCCTTTCCCCTGACCAGGGGCTGGCAGGTGGGATCGATGCCCAGGTCCCTGAACAGATGATTCAATCGCGCGCTTTGTTCACTGATATCCTTGATTTCGGTCAGCTGGGTCAGCTTGAAAATGATATCGCGGCGGACCGTGTTCCGCTCCTCCTTGTTCTGAATTTTAACGAGCGTCTCCCAAAGTAATTCGGCCAGCGAATTGGGGTTTTGGATGGGAAGAGTAAAGAGAAGCCCCAGGAAAAAATTGACCACCTGGATCTTCTGTTCCTTATCGTAATAGTCATCAATTTTAAATGAGCTTTCCGCCCTTGCATCAATGTCCATTGATATTTAACTCCTAACCATTAATATAGCGCATAGGGGGGAACCTTTCAAGGCCGGACTACGGATGGCCGCGGAGGGACTCGCACGGGATCCGCTGCGGAAAGCCGCGGATGGAAAATTTGATTGACCAATTCTGAATAAACGGATAGTATCTTTTTATTCTCCGAGCTTAAGGCGCTAAAGTCTCTAATAAAAGGCCATGCCTTTAAGCCGACAGGGTTATACCGGAAACAGTGTGGCCTCCCGGCGGAAAGGAGAAAAAAGAGAACTCATCGGATATGTATGCAGGAAATCCGTGTCATGGGAATTCCGTAACATATATACGCCTTTTTTCTTTGATCAACCGGGAATTTTAAATTGACTCGCATGGAGGTTGACATTGAAAAAGGTTTTAATTTTATCTGCCTGTATTTTTTCCGTGTCGGTTTTGATAACAGTATGCACCCTTGATGATGAGCTTATCTCCTCGAAATCCTATTCCGGACATGAAAGCGATATGGATGCCAACAATTTTGTCCGCGCCTTTCCGTCTGCTTTGGGGTCGAGACTTGATAACTGCCAGACCTGCCATAAAGGTGCCGCCGTTGTAACATCCAGCGGGAAGGGGATGACCATTGACAATCCCTGCTCCTATTGCCATATCAGGGTTTTTGAAAGTCCGGATGACTATAGCAGCGGGTATCCCGTTACTTTTGAGGATACATTGAACGGTTTTGGACTGGATTATAAGGATGCCGGCAGAACCCGGCAAGCCATGGAATCCATTAAAGACACGGATTCGGACAGCGATGGGTATTCCAATATAGAGGAAATCAATGAACTCCGCTTTCCCGGTGACAACGGCAGCATGCCTGGACAACCGATCGCTCCCGTTATTGAGCTGAGCATGGCCGATATAAAGGCCATGACCTATCATGAACAATTTATGCTTTTTAACACGACGAAGCAGCAATACGATGAATATGTAAACTACGGCGGGGTAAAAATTTCCGATTTTTTCTCGGTGGCGGGTGTGGATTTGACAGGTGCGGACGGATTCACGGTTTTTGCGCCTGACGGTTATCAAATTTCCTTTTTATTAGGAGATTTTGACCATACGTCACAATACCCGGATGGTGTATTTTATCAAATAGACCAATCCGGTTGGGAAACTGACCGCAAATTCATGATTTACCCCGACACTTTACCGCCCGGCGTAGCAAACAATGACCCCCTTGATGACCTGTACATGCTTATCGCTTACAAGCGAAACGGGGTTGACCTGGATTCCTCCTATTATGACCCGGTAGACGGACGAATCGGCGGGGAGGGCCCTTTCAGAATTGTCCGGCCGCAAATGTCGAATGATAACGGTGACACAATGTTTCCTTTCAGACCTGACCGGGGTTCAAAAAGCGCCAATTACGGCGATGGCTGGGATTTTCTCGGGAGCGGTTATGACCATAATGCCGGCGACGCGGTTAAAGGTACCTGTGTTATCAGGATAGACCCCATGCCGGCCGGTTATGAAGAATATGACTGGAAAAACGGCTGGGACCTTATTATGGATGAGAAAATTATCATTTACGGGTACAATGTTACCGAAGACTAAAAGCAGATTTATCCTGATCCTGTTGTTGGCTTTTCCTTATTACTCCGTGTATTCCGGTAACGGTCCCGGGCTTCCGTCTTCCGGACTGCCGGTCACCGGGGATTCCGATTATTTTGGAATAGGGATTTATGCCAATATCTGGTATGTTTTTGAACAGGCTGAAAACGGGAAAATACAGCCTCTAACCGGCGATGCCGCCGTGGATGAGGCGTCCGGATTCAGTCTGAACAAGGCACGGTTTTATCTTGAGGGGCGACTCGGCGGACTTGACGGGAGGATAGCCGCTAAACTCGAGGGCGGAACACCGGCGTTGTTGGACTGCTACTTAGGGTATACCTTTATCAGTGATTTCCTGAGAGTATCGGCCGGCCAGATGAAGATACCATCCACGTACGAAGTTGAGCAAGGTGATATGGAACGGGATTTTGCCTCCATGAGCGGCCTTTCCACGGTTATTACGGACTGGTCCCTCTGCCGCAGCGTCTCCAGTGTTTCCCCGTTTACCAACACGAATGCCTACCAGAGGGACATCGGTTTTGCCGTCAATGGTACGTCACCGGTTTTTAATTATTTGCTTATGCTCGGTAATGGTTTTGGCGCCAACAATGGCATAGGCGGCAACGAAAAAAAAGGGACGGTATTTGCCAATGCCATTGGCGATTATTTTTATGGAGTCCGGCTGTCCTGTGACGCGGTTCACCTTTTCGGTTTTGTGGATTCGTTCGTAACGTCACTGGTACCTGGTGGCCATTTCAATTATAACATCCACAATAACATCCTTTACAATGACGGCAATACGGTGCTGGATATCCGCAGAGCTTCCTGGTCATTAGATTTGCGTATGGAACTGATGGACAGGATCAGGTTTACCGGGATGTACGGCCAGGGTACCGTTGATGACGACTTTGACAATAACGGCGAGACCGATTATTCCTACCAGGGATGGGAAGCAAAGGTGATGGCGAATATTATTACCGGTATCCTTGAAACCGGTTTCCGCTATGACGGCTACAGGTACGAGAATTCCATTTTCGGCGGCTATGAAATCCTCCATAATTTTACCGTGGGGGTCAATTATTTCCCGGTTCCCAATTTGAAAATCACCGGTAATTATAAGTGGAAACTGCTCGGTGGAGAGCTGAACGGTGATATTGATGACAATATTTTCGTGATTTCGGTCCAAGGTTCCTGGGAGTTTAAATTTTAATGCATTTTACCTCAATGTACATCCGGACAATCAGGTGGCCATGAATTTCTATTCAGGGAACGGATATGTCCGGGAATCAATAACATACACAAAAGGCATCAGAGAAAAATCATGAAGAAGTTGACAGATGAATGGTGGGCTGGAAATTGAATGACAGTTACCTTTTCGCGTACGGTACACTGAGGAAAAAAGCCGGGGCCAATGAATACCTGCGGTACGCACAGTATTCCGCAGACGGTTTTTTCAATGGAGTGTTATACGAGGTTAACGGCTACCCGGGAGCCGTAACATCGGATAATGAAAATGACAGGGTTGCCGTTGAAGTCTACCGGCTTTTGGGTGAGAAAAAAATCTTTACCCTGCTTGATGAATACGAGGAATGTGCACCCCGCTATCCCGCGTCCCATGAATATATACGAAAATGTATTTCCGTGCATATTATAGATAAAGGTATTGTACATACCTGGATTTATTTATACAACCGTGACGTCTCAAAACTCACGCGGATTGCCTCCGGTAATTACCTGGATTATATAAAAAACATGTAAGGTAACTCTAAAAACCACCTTATAGACAATTTTCCGAAAACACTACCGTGTTTTGGTGTCCTGTGCACTGGCAAAAAAACATTTAAAAATTGGGGTTTTTAGATGTTCCCTGAATTATAATTTAAGCGAAGGAGAGTGCCATGATAAACAAGGAAATAATAGTACAGCTGGATAACAATACGAACGTCTACCGAATGCAAAAGGAACGGATGGCCTGGGCCGGAACGGTTCTCTATTTGATTTTTTCTTTTTTGGTAATCGGCTGGTTTTTGAATTCCGGTGGAGCGGCGGGGGGATTCATTAAGGGGAATTATCCTCTAAGCGTCTGCTTTTTTTTCGCGATAATCCTGCTCTACTTCATATTCATAGCCTTTATTCAAATGCAGTTCAAAATGCGCTGGATTGCTTCGGATGTTTCCATTTTACTAAAACGGTATTTGTTCAATATCAAAGATGATGTAAATTATTACGAATTTACTAATAATTTAAACCCGACGACGAATGATCCCTTTTCATACCTGCCCAAGATAATTGAAAAGAAATTGAGGGAATTGAATGCGAAGCGGAATGGACGGGAATTTATCCTTGCCCTGCTTAAAATACTCCTTATATATGGTATATTTTCAAAACTGGTGGACTCACGCCTTAAAGCCGAAATACTTGCCTATATTTCAATAACCGTCATTTTTGCCGTTAAAATTCTGGTTTACCTGTTTTTCTTCTGGCTGTGAATTTGACTTTTTGGCCCTAAATTTAGTATAATTGTTTATGACTGTTGTCAAAGATGTTTAAAATTGGAGGTTTGATATGCCAAAAACTAAAACAACTAATTCAAAACGTACGACCAAAACGACAAAAATAAATGTTAAAACGACAGCCATGAAAAAAGTGGCCAAGAAGGAATCGTTTTGGGATGAAGTGAGGGAAAGGTCTTATTACATTTACCTGGACCGGGTGAAGGCGAATAGTATTGGCGATTCATTATCTGATTGGGTTAAAGCTGAAAAGGAGATTCAGGCTAAATACAATTAGGAGCCGACGGGGAAGGGGAACCGGGAGACTAATTTTATTTGTCAATAATGTCTTCTAGTTCCCTTATAAGGTCAAGCAGGATTGTGTTATCCTTGTTTTCTTTTTTTAGATCATCCCAATATTTTTTGGGGCTGGCAGACCTGGGCAATGCCATGCGGTTGTCTATGATAGATAAAACACCGTCTATTGCAAGGTATTTCCCATCCTCCCTTGCATCCAGGTATGTGGCTTCATCAAATTTCTTGATCCGGTCATAAAGGTCCGGGAAAATCTTTTTTACAAACGGGGAACTCAATATTTCACCCAGATATGTTTTTGTGGAGAGGTACGCAACCGGTCCCCTCGATTTGAGAAGGTTGTCTTCCTTTTTTGCATATTCCAGGTATTTTCTCTTGATCAGGTCTATCTCGTCCTTCAAGTTATCGTAATTTTCCAGTTCCTTATTGAGCAGGGCAATATCCTCATTACTTCCCTGGTAGTTGTTCGTGCCTGAATTCCCTGCCCGGTTTTTTGCCTTTGCCAGTTCCGTTTCCAGCTTTGATATTTTTTCGGTTAATTCCTGTTCCACGGCCTTGTAATTTTCAATTTCCGCGTTCCTTGACAACAGCATGTTGCCCATTCCGCTCATTTCCGTTTCTTTTTGTGAGAGCGCGGTTGATAATTGATCGATTTTTTCATCCTTCTCGGCCATTTGCGCATTAAGATCACCGACGGCCGTATCCTTTTGACTGGAGAGCTGGTTGTTTACCAGTTTCATTGTATTGTTGATTCCGGTACGCGCGTCTTCGATCTTGCCGCTCCGGGGATATTTGATAAGGATTTCCATGTACGAATTGATGGCATCGACATAGAGATGATTTGACGACTGCATGCCTGCCTGCATAATGAGCCGGGACGCGGCGACATCTTCGTCTTCCTTCCTGCCGGCATCGCCTCCCTGAACGGCATAACCCGCTTCAATGATTCTTCCAACCATCTTGTCGACGCTATTCTGGCTTTCCGGAAAGGCTTTCAAGGCCCTGGTATAATAATCTATTGCCGAATTATAATCCTTTTCCTTGTACGAGGCATCTCCCTGGCTCATGAACCTGTTGAAATCGGTTGATTTTACCTGCATCGAGTATGCCGTTAACCGGTCGTAACTGTTCCGGATTTCCGGGATTATATCCAGTGTTTCCTGGTACAGTTTTTGGGCCTCATCGTATTTCCTCTGCTGGTAAAAGGTTTCCGCTGTCTGGAATTTTTCACTGATACTTGTGATAAGGCCGGTTTTTTCGATCAATGAGGCCGAATCGACCACCGCCTGGGAGGATTCTGTATCGATTAATTTCTCAAGGGAACCGATTATAAAGAGCTCTACATTCCTCCGTTTCATAACGGAAGGCAGGGTGGTAATTTCATCATCATTAAAAAAATTCCTCATTTCCGTGAGGTTTTTCATTGCTTCACTGTAATTCTCTTCCTGTATGTCCGTTTGGATCCGGCTGTATGATCCGAGAATCTGGCCGTTTATCAGTTCTTCCTTTTCCCGTTGTTTTGCCATGGCTGCCAGTTGCCGTTCCGCTTCCGTCTTGGCCGCTTCCAGGTCTTTCGTTGCCTCTTCCTGTTGTTTCCGGCTTTCCATTTCCTTTTTTTCAAGCCTTTTTACCTCTTCAGCCAATGCCAGCTTTTCGTCGTTGAATTTCTCGAGGTCCTGGGTGTACTTGTCTCTGGCCTGTTTCAGAATTTCTTCGTTTTCTTCGGCTTGTTTTTTGATGGCTTCTATTTCACTTGAATATTCAATTTCTTTCTGCTGTTTTAATGACGCAATCCTGGCTTCAATGTCTTCATCGGACAAGTCCTGCTGCTTCAATAATGCCCGCTGGTTATTGAGTTCGATTGCCATCGCCTTTTCCAGTTCCTCTCGCCTGGTATTAATTTCTTCATCCATTGAGGTTAATAATTTATCTCTTTCCTCGTCGATCTTACTCAGTTCACCCTGGATCTTGGCAATTTCATTTTCCTTGGCCTTTAATTCCTCCGCGTTTTTTCTCATATCATCTATGATCAGCTTGTACTGGTCACTTGTGTATGTTTTGGTGTCTATTTCTATTTGTTGTCCGCTGTTAAGAAAGATAATATAAAATGCAAATATTCCGACGGCTATGGCAACAAAGGCTATCGCATTGATCAAAATCGGAAAAAGAATGCCCTGTTTAAGGGGTTTGATTTTAAGGACATCCTCATTTATGGAGATTCTGTTCTCTGAGACAACACTTTCAATCTGGGCCAGAATTTCCTTTTTTTCCTCTGCAGAGATATTGGCCTCATCGTCCTCTAAATCGCTTGGAGAGGGGCTAACCTCTGTTTCGGGCATGTTTAAAACATATAGGGCTCTTTGGTATAATCCGCTCATGATGCCATAGTTTCCTTTATTTCCTATCGGCTTTTTCCAACCATATTTTCAGCCCTTTTTTGGCTGATTCTCCCTGTGTATTGCTGTAATTTTTAATCTCCCGGGCATTAAAAATTATCCATGTTAAATTTTACTATTTTTTCAGGAAAAATCAAATATCTTTTTGATTATTTCTTATTCCGGCTCAATGAAACCGCTAAAATTCTGAATTTTCAATGAATACTGCCTCGAAGATTTCTATTTTTTCCTTATTTAAAGGGAAATTATGATAAAAAATGTAAATTTTTTTTTCAATGAAATAGAAAGCTTCGTGGCAGTAGTGTAAAAAAAACCCCGTGATTATTACTTGACCACGAGGCTAATTTTATTATGGTTTTTGATATACCTTGACCCAGTCGACAATGAGAAATTGCGGGAAAAGAGTTGAAGTATTAGGGTACCCCGGCCAGTTTCCTCCCACGGCGAGATTCAGGATAATGAAAAAATTGCTGTGAAATTCACTCAGGCCGGCAGGATTGATATCAATCACATAAAATTCTATTCCATCCAGACGCGTCCTGACATTGTTTGCATCCCATTCAATTTCAAAGTAATGGTAGTCTTCGTAAAAAAAATCCGGGTCCGGCAGCTCTTTGGATAATCCATACGAAGCATGACTGCCTCCGTTATCCCAATGCAGGGTTGAATACACTGTGTCGTCCCTGTTTTCACCACCGCCGATCATTTCCATGATGTCGATTTCACCGCAGGCAGGCCACCCGACTGATCCTATGTTATCTCCGAGCATCCAGAATGCGGGCCAGATACCCTGGCCGAACGGAAGCTTTATGCGGGCTGCTATCAAACCATATTTCCAGGAAAGTTTCCCCTGTGTTTTCATACGTGCGGATGTGTACCCGCCGTTACCTTGAAAAGATTTGATGGCCTTGATAACGAGTTTACCGTCCTGGATAAAGGAATTCGCTGAGCTGTTTGTATAAACTTCCCATTCATTGTTACCCCAGCCATTAGTGCCTTGCCCTATATCATAAGACCAGTTGGCCGTATTGATATTGGGGCCGTCGAAAGTATCTTCCCAGACCAGATTCCAACTGCCGCCCGGGTCTGTCCATGTGTCGGCTGAACCCGTCAGGTCGAGTTCATTCTCTATGGGTGGATTGTAGGCACCCGGGCAGCCTGTCATAATAATCGCAATACAGGCTGACACGAGAAATAATAAAATTTTGTTCACAATAATTTACCTCTTGATGTGTTTATTATAGTAAGATACCGCAATTTTCATAATTTTCAATACTTTTGTGCAAATTATGTGTATATTGGTAACATGAGTGAGAAAATAATGATACTTCCCTTTCAATCGGAAACCGCTGACCTTGCGTCTGCGGGGGGAAAAGGGGCCAATTTATCCATTCTCTACAGGGAGAAATTTTCCGTACCTGAAGGATTCATTCTTACAACAGACGCATACCGTGCCGTAGTTGAACAAAACAGAATAGATGAGGCGCTGTCCGGCTTTTTGGAAAAAGCTGAAAACGGCGATGTTAACGAAATAGAATCAATTTCCGGGCAAATTCGAAAATTGTTTATAGAATCAACAATGCCTGCCGGCCTCTCTGCCGGGATTGAGGAAAGCTATAAAAAAACAGGGGAAGGGGCGGTCGCAGTCCGTTCGTCGGCCACGACGGAAGACCTGCCCGACGCATCGTTTGCCGGACAGCAGGATACGTACCTGAATATCGAGGGAATTGACGGATTAAAGAAGGCCGTGCTCTCCTGCATGGCGAGTCTCTGGACGGCCCGGGCCATGACATACAGAAAGAAGAACGGCATCCCTCATGAAACATGCGCCCTGGCCGTGGTAGTGCAGAAGATGGTACGGTCTGAAGCATCGGGAGTGATGTTCACCGCAGACCCACTGACGGGTAAAAGGTCTGTCATCGTCGTGGAGGCTGTTTTCGGGTTGGGAGATGCCTTTGTATCCGGGCAGGTGGAACCCGATACGTACCGGATTGATACGGATAAATGGGAAATTGCCGCCAAAAAACTGGGTGCCAAGCAGGACCGGAATGCCTTGAACAGTCCGGACAGAAGCCGGACCCAGGCCCTGCCCGATGCCCTTGTGCTTGAACTTGGTAAAACAGGCCATAAAATTACCCATTTATACGGCATTCCCCAGGATATAGAATGGGCTTTATCGGAAGGTAAGCTTTATATTCTCCAGTCAAGGCCCATCACTTCCCTTTTCCCCGTACCTGAAAAACTACCAGGTAAACAGTTAAAGGTTTTCGTTTCCTTCGGCGCCGTCCAGGGATTGCTCGATCCCATTACCCCATTGGGCCGGGAGTTCTTTAAAATTTTGTTTGCGGGCGGAGCGCATCTGGCGGGATTCGATTTCAACTCCCATACGCAGCCCGTGCTCAAAGAGGCCGGCGAAAGGCTCTGGATTAATTTCACGCCGGTTATTACGAACAGTTTTGGACGTAAAGTTGTAACGGCGCTGGATTATATAGAACCGGCCTCGTATCAGGCCATTAAACACATCATGAACGAGCCGGGTATCACCGGAAATTTAAAAAGATTGAAATTTTCCACTTTACGGCGGATGAAGAAATTTTTCGGCCCCATCCTCAAAAGGGTGATAAAAAACTGGAAAAATCCGGAACGGCGGCAAAATCAGATTCGCCCGGAAATGGAATTATGGATTGAACAAGTCAAAAAAGCCGTTCCCGATTCCGGAACAAAAGAGGAAAAGCTCCGGGCAATGATCGACTGGATCATGGACATCCCAGAGTCGCTTATTCAGGCATTGCCGGACCTCATTTCCGTGGTCGCCTCGGGAGTAGGCCCTTTTAACCTGGTGATCCGGATGTCGAAGAAGCTGACCGGAAGCGAACAGACGGGGCTGCTGGTGAACCGAGGTATACTGCATAATGTGACAACGGAAATGGATCTTTTCCTCTGGGTAACGGCCTTGAAAATAAAAAACGATGAAGCGGCATACGGAATTTTTGCGGGGTCCGATCCGGCCGTCCTTGCGCAGCAATTTCTCGCAGGCACTTTGCCGGAAACGGCACAGGCGTCGCTCGCCTCTTTTATGGAAAGGTACGGGGCGCGCGGTTTCTGTGAAATAGACATAGGCCGGGAGAGGTGGAAAGAGAATCCCCTGCCCGTGATACAGTCCTTGCAGAGCTACCTCAAGATAAACCCGGAATTGGCGCCTGATAAGGTGTTTAGAAATAACCGGAAGCATGCACAAGCCGCCGTAACCGAGCTGTTAAGCGCAGCCGGCCGTCATCCCGGCGGGGTTATCCTTAAAAGATTCGTAAAATGGGCCGTGAAAAGGGCCACCGCCTTTCTGGGTTTCCGTGAACTGCCCAAATTCATAGCCATACGGATGATGGGGGTGATACGGGACGGACTGCTCGAATGCGGCCGCCTTTTCGTACAGGCAGGGACCATCGAACGGGCGGATGACCTGTTTTACCTCCGTACGGCGGAGTTGTCGGCGCTGGCCAAAGGCGGGTTCAAGGATGTAAGGGATGTGGTCAGGATACGCCGGGACGCTTTTGAGCGTGAGCGCAGCCGGAAACAGATACCGCGTGTTCTGTTGAGCGACGGAAGAGCGTTCTATGAGGGGATGCATTTACCTTCGTCAACGGAGGAAGCTGGGATTATACTTGGTTCGCCGGTTTCTCCCGGCGTTGTGGAAGGATTGGTCCGCATCGTGCTGGACCCGCATAACACCCAGCTTCAGCCCGGCGAAATATTGATATGCCCCGGAACTGATCCCTCCTGGACACCGCTTTTTCTTTCCGCATCCGCCCTTGTCATGGAGGTGGGCGGCATGATGACGCATGGCGCCGTTGTTGCCCGGGAGTACGGTATTCCGGCCGTGGTAGGCGTTGACGGGGCGGTGACGCGTTTCAGGACGGGCCAGCGGCTCCGAGTGAACGGGAGTACGGGGGAGATTACGGATCTGGGGAGTGAAATATAAATAAACAGGTCTGACTTTTATCATCCACAAGTTATCGATTAATCCAAATGCCATAGTGAATTATGAAATACATTAAATTATTTAGAAAATACAATAAATTTTAACGATTAATCGATTTTATTAATTTTTTTGTTGAATTTTCGTCTAATCTAATTATATTATATATGGAAGGAATGAATAAAAACCAAACAACATTTGTATTACCTGAAAAAATATAATAGATGGGAGGTAATATATACCGACCCTTTATATACTCCGTTCCTTTATGTTTTATCGAGGAGGATTCTGATGAATTCTAGATCTATTATTGTATTTTGCGTCTGCCTTGCCGGAGCCGTAAGTTTTTACAGCTTTGCCGATTCGACAACAGATTTATGGGCAAATGTCTACAGAAATACACAGACCGTAAACGACCGCTATGATGTCATGCTCGGTATAAGTAAAATTAACAACAATGATTTTGTCCCGTTTTTATTGGAAGTGCTGGAGGACCTGGTTAAGGAGAAAATAGCCAACGACACGCTGGCCGTCATTGAACTGAAGGACAAGATAAAGGTGCTTGCGGTCAGGATGCTGGGGGATTACGGTGAAAAAAGGGCCGGACCACTTTTCAGCCAGATAATAAAGGAATCGAACAACCCGCTTCTCAGGCGGGAAGCCCTTATCTCCATGGGCAAAATCAGGGAAGGCCGGTATGCACAGGAAATAGCGGTCTTGCTTTACAATTTAACTGTTACACGGGGACAGGACGTCCAAAACGAGGAATATATCGTGTACGGCTGCATATACGCACTTGAACGGCTGAGAGAACCCGTGGGATACATACCCGTTTTTTATGTTCTTTCCCGGGGTTATTCACGGTTGATTCTTGAAATGGCCGCCAGGGCCCTCATCGCCATGGTGGATGACCCGACGGAGTTACTGATAGAGGTTATCAAGGATCCCACCACCATTGCCGTAAAGCAGCTGGCATTGGAACAGGCTTTCGTAACCCCCATGCCGGACAGTCAAAAAATCAGGGTCATGCTGGAAGGATTGAAGCAGGGACTTACCCTCGATGATAAAACCATACCGGATGAGACGGGTTTGAGAGAATTGAGGAAAGACGCCATGACGAAAATACTGGCCGTTAAAACAAACGATCCCGAGTCGGTAATATTACTGGAACAGATCCTTTATTTCGACAAAGCGGACGTAAACGAACAGCTTTTAGCCGTGGATAATCTATGCGGCATTCATTCAGAAGAAGCTTCGAAGGTCCTGGTGAAATACCTGGCAATGCTGAATAAAAGACAATCCCTCAAACTGCCCGTAAACGAACGCATCGCCATGGCCGTGGTAACATCGTTTGCGAAAAACAAAACAACGCTTGCGCTCGAGGCGCTTTTAACGGCCAAATACTCCAATTATCCCGCCTCGGTTGCCGAGAAGGTGGAGGAAGCACTGAAGGGTATCATGGGCAAGTAATAGTGGGTTTTTGCCGCGCTTGATTCAGCGAACATCGTGATAGGAATCATTACCATTGGCGGTGATGAATTTATTGCGGGAATCAAGGGCAGGAATGACATTGAAGTCATTGAAGTAACTAATGAGAACAGGGATGAGCTTCCAGATTCGGTGCTTAGAAAAATTTCAGGTTGATTTCCTCACTTTGAATATATGCAGGAATTTTAGAATGCTTTTCCTTATATCCATGGTTATTAAATACAGTGATGGCACGAAGAAAAGCGTAACCAGGGTGGCAAATAACAATCCATAAGCCATTGCCATGGTCACCGGAACCAGAGAAGCAGCTTCGCCGCCTATTCCGTAGACAGTCGGCAATAATCCACCTACCGTCGTGATGGTCGTAAGAAGAATAGGGCGGAGACGATTTCCGGAACCTTCAACTATAGAATCCATAATGTAGCTTTTATGTTTCTGCGGATTTTTGTTTATCAATTTGTTTATAAAGTCCACCATTACAACGCTGTCGTTTACAACAACACCCCCAAGCCCTATAATGCCGACCAGGGCCATGAAAGATAACGGCATGCCGTGAATTGTAAAAGCCAGCAATACGCCGATGATCCCAAAGGGTATGGTCAGAAGGATAAGCAAGGGCTGCTCGAAAGATTTGAATAATATGATCAGCACTGCGTAGATTAAAATGAAAGCGAGTATAAAGGCAAAAATAAAGTCTTTTAAGGATTCGTTCGTTTCCGCCGCTTCGCCTTTAAATATGAGTTTTGTACCGGGATATTTTTTACCGATATCTCCAAAATTCGTTTTAACCTGTTGTACAACATTGGTTGGTGTGGTCAGGTTCTTGTCTACATTCGCTATAATGGTTATTACACGTTCTCCGTTATAATGGTTAATTACGGACGCGCCAAAATCCGGTTTTATATCGGCTATATCTCCCAGCCTGATTAATCTTCCCTTGTCGTTCGGTATGCGTAAATTAAGAAGTGTATCGTTATTCAAGGTAAATTGTTCATCCAGCTGAACCCGGAAATCCAGCTTCTGTTCCAAGGTCTGAATGGACGTGGCAATAACGCCGTCATATGCCGTCCGGACAGTCTGCGCAACCGCAGCCACGGTCATGTCCAATTGTGCAAGTTTATCAAAGTCAAGCTGGATTAACAATTCCTCCTTGCCCTTTTTCTGATCGTTTGTGATATCCATTACACCGTCAATGGATTTCAAATATTCCTCTATTTTCTGCCGTAGTAATTCCCCTGTAGCTTCATCCGGTGCGGAAATTTTTATATCAACGGCGTTCCCAACAGCCGGACCTATGACTTGTTGGGAAAAAGCCACTTTATTGAATCCTTTCGGCTTTTGTTGTTTTAACTTTTTTTTCAAGTCCTTGATAATGGTTGGTACATCTCTCTGCCTTTCCCCTTTTGGAACTAGATATACGGCTACTTGTGCCCAGTTTTCATGGTTGCCCTGGGACGATGTACGCTTAACCGTATGATGCCCGATTGCCGTGCGAATGGATATGCGCTCTTTTTCCGGGATGTTCTGAAGCACGAAATCCTCAATTTGACGGGTCAATTCGGATGTGGTGCGCAAAGGGGAGCCGTCTTCGGCCTCCAAATTTATGAAAAAGGCATCCGCTGAATTATCCCACATCAGGATAAAGTCATTGATGGTTTTCTGGGAAATTAATAAAGAAAATAACAAGATGCCGCAAAACACCAATACCACGAGATAACGGAATTTGAGAACATACTTTAGTATATATTGGTACCCCTTTTTTATTTTTTGAAACCATTTTTTTTCTTCTTTTCCCGATTTTCCCCCTGCCATATGATGCGGCAGGAAAAAAACGGCGTCGATAAAAGAACCGGCCAGGGCCAGGGTGATAATAATGGGATAAATGAATATGAATTTACCCATGGTCCCGCGGATGAATAATAACGGGATAAAGGCGAATATAGTTGTTAAAATGGTGACAATTACCGGTGCCAGTACGGAATGAACTCCTTTAACCGCCGCGTCCACCGAGCTAAGCCCCTGTGCCTTAAAAGAATAGATGTTTTCGGAAATCATGATGCCATGGTCCACAAGCATGCCCAGTACCGTGATTAAGGCTCCCAGGGAGATTAGATTCAAGGAAAAATCTGCGATATTCATAAAAATAAAAAGAATAAATAACGTCACCGGGATGCCAAACGCGGTCCAGAAAGATGCCCGTAAGTCCATAAATAATAGCATGATGATAAATACGATAACAAAGCCGATTATTGCATTATTGATAACAACGTTGAAAAGCGATATTATCGATAAAGACCTGTCTTCAATGACAGTCAGATTAATACCATGGGGAAGCCGATCCGAGATTTGTTTCAGATAAGCCGCGACATTCCGGGTTGTTTTCACGATATCGGCATTTTCCTTTTTTATTATACTGATCGTGACGCCGTTGTCCTTGTTCACACGGATAAGGACATCTTCTTTTTTAAAACCGTCTTTTACCGAGCCAATATCATGAATACGTATTGAGCGTTTTTCAAAATTGGAACGAATAATGACATCTCTCACTTCCAGTGGATCTGTAAACTGGCCGATGGTAACAATATTTTTTTCCTTGTTTATTGATTGTATCGTACCGCCTGTGCTTCGTATGTTTCTGGTCTGAATGCTCTTTACTATTTCATTTAAAGAAAGGTATTTAGCCTGTAACTTGTCCGGATCTATGTATATTTTTATTTCCCGTTCCCCGTATCCCGATATCCGGGTTTCCCCGACCCCCTCTATTTTTTTTAGATTTTGATCAAGGTCTTTCACAAAACTAAAAAACTCTCTCTCCGTCAGATCGGTATCCTGTTTAAATGTGACTCCGATGTTTTGTATGACCATTCTTTTTGGATTTACTTCCATTATACTTATATCTTCAACTTCAGGCGGCAGCAGGGACTTGTCGCCCATTTCCCTGTAAATCGTATCTTTTACAGTCTGTATATTTGAAATATCCTGATCGATATATATGTATATTGTTCCCCCGTTCTCAATTGACAAAGATGTAAAATCATTAATACCCGGAATGGATTGGAGTTTTTCTTCCAATGGGATGATGGCATTCAGCTCTACATCAACCGGTGAGGCACCCGGATATTTAATTGTTACAATCATGGTTTCCATGTCCGTCGCAGGGAAAATTTCCTGCTTCAGGTTTTGCAGGCTTAACAACCCCATAAAAATAATTATCAGCAGGACTAATAAAACAACGATTTTATTTTCAATGAAATATTTTAATATTTTCTGCATTTTGCTTCCTTATCCCTGTATAAAACCTTTTAACTGTTCCTTCGGATTATCAAATAAAAATATATATTCCAGAAAAATTCCGCGTGCCTTGTATAAATTTTCCAGATAGAGAATTTTGGCTTTCTGTTCTTCATCTTTGCTTTGCAGGACAAAGGTGAGCTGGCCGCGGCCTTGATCATACAGTTTATTTTCTTCGCTGGTTTTTAAGGCGGCGGATTTTATAAATTCGCTGTTGGAATTTATAATTTCCCTGTAATTATCCATGTTCACAAGAATTGACTCCAATTGGGAATGCAAATTAAGCTTGTATAAATCCATGCTTTCCATCAATTCTTCAATTTGAATTTTATATAATTTGATTTCCTCGTCAATTTTATTGTAATCCAGCATTACGTCAAATATCAGGGATACGGAGGCTTCTGGCCTGAGCCCCGTAAGTGAGTTCATAAACTCGGGATCTTTTCCGGAAACTCCTCCCTTTAATTGCAGGTTCAGCGAGAGTGATTTCTGTGACTCAAGAAAATCGATTTTTTCTTCCAGCTTTTTTATTTTATATCCAAGTATTTTCAGTGGTGCGGATTCGGTCAGTAAGGCGTTGTGCCGGTCATTTCCCGCAATATCAGGAATGCCGCTGATTTCAAATGAAGGCTGTGTATTTTCCTCGATGTCCAG
>JAFGKU010000067.1 GCA_016928415.1 Spirochaetales bacterium | reverse complement strand
AATCGCCTGTTGAAAGCACCCGTCCCCGGGTCTGCCACAGGCGATTTTGATCTCGCGTTCACTCCTTACTATTTTAGTCAGGTTTGAGGGCAAATAAAAACCGCCGATTTTTTCCGACAAATCCGACCACACTGGCTGCGGTCTTTCACCCCGGAAAAAGTCGGTGCCTTCGCACGGGACCCGGACTAAGCTTCGCTTAGTACTTTGGTCATTTCCCCACCGCTGTAGCAGTTCATTCTGTTACCTGGCGGCCGCTCCCCTTTACGGAGAAAAAGCCGACCCAGCAGCAGTTCCGGAAAAAAGCATAACTTCAACACAACCAGGCCCCGGTCCTCCGGAACGTCGCAACACCGTCCGCATCAGGAGAAAGCCGCGTCATGAAGTAGGCAGAATGGGTTCTGTCTACCCGAAGGGCGAGCGGAAGCCCCGCTTTTAGCCCGGCATCGGATAATTTCCGGAAATTATCGGATGCCGGGCGGTGACACGGTGTTTGGTGATAATACCTTCCACATTAGAAAACAGGGAAGGTGTGCAGAACCCCACTTTACTGGCAAGGATACCGCCGTGGCAAAAAGCGGGGCTGTAGCCGCTTCATGACGCGGGGATGGAAGAGAAAAATTATTCACTATTTTTCTTTATAAAATTCATAGTTTCATAATGAACTACTAAATACCAATTACCATCTTCATAAAGGTCTATGGCACCGTCTATTTCATTTTCATCTACAAACTTTTTATCAATCTCTGGACTGTCAGACTTAAATAATAGCCCTCGATATTCTTTTTTTAATTCGATAAATACAATTATATCAGTTCCAACAAATGTACCTTTTTTAATTTCTTCAAGTCGAATTTTAACTTTCTGGTAATATTTATGATCATCTGTCGACCATTTAAAATCCGAATGTAATAATTCGATAATGTTGCCTCGGAAGACAATCGTATCCACAATTTTCCCCTTTTCTGTCGAACATCCGATCCAAAAAGTAATTATTATAATAAAAAGAAAAAATCTCGCTTTGATATTCATTACTTTTTCTCCTTCTTTTTCGAACTAGGAGCCGTTTTGAGTTGTTTCATGAAATATATTAAAATTTCCGTACTTTTTTTTAATTTTTTCAAAATAGCTTGCCGCTGCCTCAAATCACCAATAAATCTATTACGCCCAGCATCTCCTCCATCAGGACCATTTAAAGTATAACATCCAGAAGATGACGCATATTTCTCTCTGCCTAACTTTGTATTCATATATTTCGAACCAACATGCACCTGAACATATCTATCATTTGGACCTCCACCATCACTTTGCTGGAAAGACCCAAGTGCATAGTTGCCAGACGAGTCTTTATTAGCTATATTTAAAGCATCACCATATCCTTCATTCGATCTATCCACAATTAAACCATAATACTGTGAATCAGAAGAAGGTTCCATTTGATACTCTGCACCATTATATAACGCATCTTTTGTAATCTGATAAGTATTGCTATCACCTGTGACCGTATCTGTAACATACATGTTGTATGTAGCGACGTTTACAGCATTTCCTTCTGGCCCAGGGTATGGACGTATTTGACCACCATCAGGTGAAGCCATTTCATTGGTAATAATAATAATTACCTCTGTACCTGAAGGATCTATACATTTCAATGGATTATTCTCACAATACACATACCAGTTAGTGCCATCTTTGATTGGGTCAAGTGAAGTAAACCTCCCCAGTGAGGGATCATACCACCGAGCGTTGAAGTAATAGAGGCCTAAATTGGCATCCAGCTTCTTGTTAGTAAAACTCGCTTCCGAAGCAAGCCCTCCCGTCTGCTCACCAAAAGTTGCGTACTCCTGGTTCCCATCCGCAACTACCACAGTCCCATCCGCAAGCACATTCTCACCCATAATCACATTTCCATCCGAATCCAGCGTCATCTGCCTGCTACCCAAATGGTCCAGCAAATGGTACTGAAGAGCATAATCCCAGTCGCTCCCGTTGGGCGTTCCCACATACTTGGCCACATTCATCCCGTTCAACTCCACGTTCAACTCACGGGAACTGCCTATAGATGAACTATGTACATCTGTCGTATCAAAAGTCTCCTCAAATAATATGGACTGCCCATTGTATACATACAGGGTTGTCGTTCCGGCCACGTGGTCGATTTTTTTAATCCTTAATCCGTTTGCGTCATAGACATTTTCCTGCAATAGTAAGCCGTTTTTCTTAATCCCGGTCATCCGGTTGCTGGCATCAAAAACATACTCCCAGGTTTCCCCTGTTTTCGTTTTCCCTATCATATTGCCGTTTGCATCATACGAATAGGTCCAGGTGCCGTCCGATATAAGCCACATTGTATTATCAGTATCAGTATATTCATAATTCACATCGGGAGTTGTTCCGGGATTATCCAAAACCGTTCTGTTGCCGATAAAATCATAATCATATCCTGTCGTTTCACCGTTCTTTGACTCTGTCTCCAGCCTATCCATCCCATCGTACGTGAAGCTCCGGTGTTCGACACTCGATCCGGTCCAGGAAAGTACATTACCCTGGTAGTCGTACTCATAAGAAAGGTCCATGCGGCCGCCATTTGTGATAATATCAGTTGGCCTCAGCAGTTCATCGTATCCATAGGTTGTTCCAAATAAATCATTACCGTATTCAATTTCTTCAATCCCGCCCCAGTACTTGCTATGTATCTGGGCAATAGAACTTAAGTCTCCGATGTCGGTTAATTCCATGACACGGCTTTCCTGGCTTGGTCTGGTGTCGGCGACAACCGGATCGTAGTCCAGGGTTTTCACAAGAACAGGGTCTGTCCCTGTATAAATGAACAGGAGATCAACATTACCGGCCAGATCGTAGGTGGGAACATTTTCATACTGCTGATAATCAGTGGATGTACCAATCTTCTGGATTAAATTGGTTAATTGACCGAGGCCGTTATATAGATAAGTGTAATTATAATCCTGAACGGTCCCCGCGCCGTCCAGTCCCGTAACCTCTTTGACGCCGCCAAACTGGGTGTAGTCCGTTTTCAATATAGAATCAATGGTGGTTGTGGTCCGCAAACGGTTCAGGGAATCATAGTCGTAATTGGTTGTCTGGCCTTTCCGGTCAGTGAAAAAAGACACGTTGCCGTTCAAATCATATGTTTTGGATTCAGATGTACCATCAACGTAGGTTGTCGTTGTGAGTTGTCCAAGAACGTTATAGTCATAGATAAATTCTTCCTGTTCAGGATTGGTCATTTTTACAAGATTACCGGCTTTGTCATAATCATATGAAGTGACAATATCGGCCGCTCCGGTTGGAGAGACAGCATTCCATTCTTCGGTACTGACAATCTGGTTGTTCCAGTTTTTTTGGGTTCTTTTTTGTGTGAAGTACGTTCCATCCCTGTAATTCTTCTGGGTAACGGTGTTTGATTCATCAGTGTACAATATTTCAGAAGTAAGTAATCCATTTACGATAGTTTCTAAAACCCGCCCGTAAGGATCATAGGTTGTTTCAGTAAGATGACAATCACTAGGATCCTGTGGATCTTCATGAACTTTCACTGATTCAACTAAATCGGTGAAAACTTTATGATAAGTATAATCCTTTTCTAAGAGTTGAGTGTACGTCCCGGTAAACGGACTCACAGCCGGCTTATAGGATTTCTCATTCACCAACCGGTCCAATCCGTCATAAGTCTTGACGGTTTTATTATTTATTCCATCCAGGATCGTGAGAGTATTAGCATCGTCATTATATATATATTCTTTTCGCTGGGTCCAGTTAGTATCGTCTGGCGATGTTTGAACCCGGGTCACCCTATTAAGCGCATCATACGTATACTTGGTATAATCCGAAATATACTCGGTGATGGGATTTACTCCCGCAGCATCAGTCGAGATATAAGAACGCTTTTTGGTCATGCGCCCCAGATCATCATAAGCGAATTCGCTGAAGAGGTAGTTGCCTTCATCCCAACGCGTCTCGTATGAAAATGATATTTGCCTGCTGTCCTTGATGATATACCCGGATTGCGCCCCGATACCATATTCCAGGTTCAAAACCTTGCCATAAGAATCCATAATGCTTGTAAGGTTGTTAGTTGTGGAATCATATCCCAATGTCGTTTTTGGCCAATTCACCGGATCAGAATTGGAAGTTGCATTGATTATTGAGGTCAGGTTGCACTTGTTATCATATAGGAAATAATCTATCTGCTTCGTTGAAGCATCCTGATCTTTTACAGTTCTGTATGGAAGCCCTATAAATCGATAGGTATCGGAATACATAACGGAATTAACCGGAGTGGGATTTATTATCGCAGTGGGGGATGGGGTGGAACTTGGTGCCGGAAATCCAGGTGCCATGGGATAGGTAGCGGAATTGTAAACATAATCATAATATATACGCCCCCCCATCGCGTCAGTAGCTTTGGTGATCTGACCCAGAAGATCATATTCATACGAAAGGGTGTACTTGGGGTTGGGGAGTATATTGTATACGAGGTACGACTCATATCCAGGATAATGGATTTCTTGATTTGATTCCCAATACTCGGGTGCGATTGCCTGATAAGAATACTTTGTCAATCTATCGAAATGCCACGCTGATGCATGCCATGTATACACCTGCATCTCGGAGCATCCTTTATATACCGGGGGTGTATTCCCGACACCTTCATATTCAAACTTATATTCTATCTTTGTTTGTTTGTTATTATCATCAACAGTTGAGGACAATATCTCGGTACTGTCAATTATTTTATAATTATTGTCACCATTAACGGTAATTGGATATACTGTTGGATGATACGAATAGGTTGTCTTGTGGGATGAACTGTCCAAGGATTGTGAATTCTCCCGAATAATAGAACTCGAAACACCTTGGTGCTTAAAATCTATCCATTTACTCACATCATATATACGGTTACGATAAACGGGACTGAAGTTATATTCGGATATGCCGCCAGACGGATTAGTGATATTAATTTGGCCGCTGGAAATATTATTTAATAATGAAGGATCTCGCGGAGAAGCGGTCGGGGAAAGATAAGTAAAACTCGTACCCGGATTCATGGTGAGTCCGCCTGCAGACAACCGGACATAATTTATTAATTCCCCGGCACTGTTCAATGTCATTTTGACCAGCGGGATAACGCCATTGCCTGAATTGAAAGAAAGGTTGACATATGTCCCACCGGATTCCGAGGTCAGGGTGAGGCTTCTTCCGAGATTATCGGTGATCGACGAAAGTGCGCCACCCGTATATCCGAATGTCAGGTAATTCTTTTCAGCCCTATCCCAAAGCCTGATTAAAGAAGCCCAAGCAGGATCGCCAGGGCCTGTTGCCGAAAAATTAAATTCTTCGACCATACCGTCCGCGCGGTATGCCTTTGCGGAATTAAGTGTATAATAGCGAAAAGTATAATAGGAATTAACATTTATTATTGATATACCAAGCTTTAGTACAATCTTTTCTCTTGGGATTTCAACAACTCTTTCAACGATCGATGTATAGGAATCAAAAAAACTATAATTCGCGGAATAGGATAAATTGTAAACCCTGTAACCATCCACCATAAAAACCTGATTGTTAGCATGAATGTTATAATAATTTAGGACATTCGATAAATTATAAACTGTTCCTTCCTCCGAAGTATATGACGCAGTTGATGGTGGTGTCCAAGGTGTAAGCATATATGGAAAGGAAGCTGTCATTCTGGCTAACTTAAAACGCCACCCCTTTCCTATCTTCACCGGAGTTGGAGTTGGAGTTGAGCTGCTACGTGGATCGGGCGTGGGTGATGTAGTAGTCATCTCGAAATACTTGTCCGAACTGAATTGGCTCTTGAGTACAAAGTCCACCCCGCGCCCTTTGATGATAACATCCGTCCTGTCGATGTACAGCGTCCCTGTATGTGTATCAACCCGTTCATTATTGTTCTTGAAGTACGCCGTATTGGGCGAGCCGCCCTCATCTACGAAATAAGATCCCGTCCCGGCCGCATAAATTGAGAAATGCTCAATCTCAGCCGTAATCGTATTGTTCTCCATATCCTGATTTATTTTGGGCATAACCTCGAATTCGCCGGTTTCCTCGTTGAAATAATAAATGTTAATATATTCTTCAGGATAACCCTCAGGCACATCATACGGTAGGGTCAATTGGGCCTTATGTTTGAAACGAAGCCCTTTCGGACCGAACTGAAACGCATCACCAAGCCTCGAGAATTTCTTACCGTCATGCTCAATCCTTACCTTCTGAACCGATACATCGACAAATTTTCCCCTGGTATTTTCTTCCGGGATGCTTCCGGCAAAAATATCAAGACGTCCCTTCCCTTTTTCAAAGGTGAAGTAGTTAGAACGGTCAATATCTCCCCTGAACAGGCTTTTTGCAGAAAGGTATTCCTTTATTCTGCCCCTACCCTTCCCGTCCCTGGCAAAAAGCCCGGATGCCATAAAAAGGGAAATGACAATGGTAATAAGGATTCCAATTAATAGATGGTTTTTTTTCATTTTGGTTATTCCTCTACGTTATTTTTTAAACTAAAACCTATAATATAGCAGCTAAGGCCGATAAAAACAAATCGACTGTATAAAATTATCACACAAATTTACGGCTGTCAATCAAGTTTTATTACAAGGCGAAGCCAATTCTCAACCGCAAACAAACCGCCTGAAAACCAGCCTGCTCCCGTTAAAATTCATCAAATACCCCAGTCGGATCTTCGATAACCGCAAATAATTAATCAACTGGGCTTCCATATTGGGCGTAAGCATACTAACCGACTTCAACTCAAGTATCATGCTGTCATCTATAACGAGATCAGCAATATAAGTCCCAATATGCTTGTTGTCATAGTAAATAGGATACGCCTTTTGTCTCACATACGGTATACCGGCATTCTCAAGCTCAATCCCAAAAGCCCTCTCATATATTTTCTCAGTTAAACCAGCCCCCAAATTCTTATGCACCTTAATACCAAGCCCAACAACCCTGTCCGACAACTCCTTAAAAACAATTTCACCCATATTAATCCTCCTTTTTATTTTCTCACCACAGCTGCCCCGCAGAAGTTGTCAAGACCGCGAAGCGCCCGAAGGGCTTGGTCTTGACGACTTCGAGGAGCAGCGTACAATGGAGAAAAAGGAGTATTATATTATCAACCAACCCCAGGTCTTCCCGTAAGTTACAATTCCTTTGCACCACATAAACCGCCGAAGAAGACGAATTTACCGAAATCACCGAAAACAAAAAATTATTATTCCCTAACCTCAAAGGTTAAACGCCGCCCATACCGATGTCCCTTCGCCGCATCAAAAAACCCAAAATTCTAACCAAATTCGGTGCAATCGTCCTCCCTCGTCTCCCTCGGCGGTCCATGTCACCCCGCAACCTAACCTCCGGTTCTCCAGTACATGGTATTGTTTGACATAAATAAACCACCGAAGAAGACGAATTTACCGAAACCACCGAAAACAAGAAATTATTATCCCCTAACCTCAAAGGTTAAACGCCGCCCATACCGATGTCCCATCGCCGCATCAAAAAACCCTAAATTCTCTGGTAATTCGGCGTTTTCGTCTTCCTTCATCTCCCTCGGCGGTCCCAATTCGGCGCCCTCGTCTTCCTTCGTCTTCATCGGCGGTCCAAATTCTGAAATTCCCCCTTGACAAACCACGAATATGTGCATACTATTTATTAGTTCAATGAACTAATTAAAACTCTTCAAAGAGTAATTTTAAAAATGGAGGATATAAAATGAAAAAAATCGCCATTCTCTTAGTTTTGTTTGCATTCGTGGCCGGCGTGGTTTTCTCCACGGCCCAGAAAGAAAAAATGACCGATGCGAATGAAATCAGCCTGCTCAACAACGCAGACGCGGCAAGTCCGGAAGGAAAAGTGTGGAAGACCGTTCTGGACGCTTTCCTGGCGGCCAATCCCGGCATCACGATCAAGGAAGAGGCCCTCTACGGTGAAGCGTACCACCAGAAGGCCAAGGCCCGCGCGGCCGGAAACGATCTGCCGGACGTCATGTACCTGTGGCCAGGAGCCCGCTCCAGCTACATGTATGACAACAACCTGATCGAGGATTTGACGCCGTACATCGACAAGTCCAAGTTCAAGGCATCCGCCATGGGCGCCCAGGGCCCCAATGGGGAAATTTTCGAGCTTCCCTGGACCATCACGGCATGTTCCATCATGTACGTCAACACCAAGCTTTTAAAGGACAATGGCATGTCCATCCCCAAGACCTATGAAGAACTGGCCGCCATGGTCAAGCCCCTGAAAAGCAAGGGCATGGACACGATCATCATGTCCAACGATTCCGGGTGGGTCATGAACTCCTGCCTGTTCGGCACGTTTGTCGGAAGGTACGGCGGTCCGGACTGGATGGCAAAGGCGGCCGCGGGACAGCATAAGTTCACCGACGACGCCTTCGTCAATGCCCTGAAAATGGTCGACAAAATTTACAAAGACGGCGTTTTGCCCAAGTCATCCCTGCAGACATCATACGGGGACGGCCCAACATTGTTCGTGAACGGTAAAGCCCCGTTCTTCATCGACGGCATCTGGCGCGCAAGCGCGTTCAACGAAGCACCCGAGGAATTCCGCAACAACATCAAGCTGATCGTTTTCCCCGCCATCCCTGGAGAAAAATTCCCGCAATGCTCCTCGATCGTTCCCGGCATCGGATTCGGCATGGTAAAGGGGCTTGAAGGCAAGAAAAAGGAAAATGCATTGAAACTCATCAAATGGGTGGCCGGCTACGACGCATCCAAGATCCGTCTTGCCGAGCAGGGATTCGTTCCCGTTTATGAAGGTGATTATGAAAATCCTACGGATGTTATCATGAAAAAAGTGTTCGCATTCTACACCGATTATCCGAAAGGATGCGGCGTTGTCGATAACTTCATCGGCGGCAACACCAACGAAACACTCAACACCGGTATGCAGGAAATTGGTCTGGGCACCAAGACCCCTGAACAGGTGGCACAGGAAGTAGAGGCAGCCAGATAATCGTTCTAAATGCAAAGGATCTCCTCCTTAGGGTTATCTGATTTTTAGCTTAATGATTGTGCTGATTGGCCGGCGTCTTATAAGAGGCCGGCCATTCAATTTTAAAGCTTGATCCTTATATAAAATAATTGAAAATTTAACTATGACAAACTATACTTTGTCTTAAAAGACGGGGGTATTATGAAGGGTTTGGTATTATCGTCTGCATTCATCCTCATACTTTCCATTTCCTGCGCCACGTTTCCCAGCGACCAGCTTACCTTTGACATGACAGGGCAAACCATGCCCATCATGCTTAACAAGGACACACCCTCGGAAAATATAAAAACATTCAAATTCGAATCCGGCTTTGCGCTGCGTTCAGTAACCCATGTAAGCTCCTCGAACGGCAATTCAACATCTTCAACAGCTACTTTAACGGCAGATATCAACAAGCCTCTTCAATTCCAGATGAACAACCTATTTCTTCAGGAACCGGCATGGATTTATGTCACGGACCTGTCCCTTTATACCAGACGATATGATTCGATCACCGTTACCAGCATAAAATACTTGTTGGAGCTGGAAATCATTGCTCCTACAGGTAAATAAAGGGATAGATAATTTATGAAAAGCCATAAAAAAAAACTAAGCCCGGTATTCATTACTGCCATTTTATCCTTTTTGCTGTTTTTCTTTTCATGTGCTTCAGTAGAACAGAATTTGCGGATAGCGCCGATAGACAGGTCTTATCCCATTTCCGCATCTTCTGCCATCCTGTCCGATAGCAACATACTCCAGAAATCAGATTTGGAGATAATAAAAGAATTCAATTTTACGAAAGTATATTCGGCTAAATTCAGTGAAAAAGACGTAATACTGGATCTGTCCAAAGAACTTGATGATATTGTCAGGTTAACGGGTGCCGACGGAATATCCGGTCTTAAAATAACTGTAAAAAACATAGATGCAGGTGCCACCAACTTGATAAGCCTCGAGAAGTATTTGGGCATATTTGGTACCGGGTTGGGCATCGGATGGCTGATCATGTCACTGAGTACATCTCCAAGTTCATATCCGGAAGCGGATCAGGCGAATTTAATCGCAAGTATAACCGTCACAGGTGCCGGGGCCTTGTTTTTAGGTATAAGCTACTGGCATGAATCAGCGGCAACAGTGGGTTATGTAATCGAGGTCCAGGGAAACGCCGTTAAATTTAAAAAGCCCTGATAATCCACGGTTCTTACCCTTCCTTGACATCTCACAATAAATTTCCTGCCATTAAAAGCCGGTTGACCCTTACCTTTAATTATTCAACCACTCATTTTCATGTATTAAAAGAACATAAAGAAGGCGGCAGGCATCCATAAGTCTTTATGCACACCGCCGCCTGTCTTGAATTAATCAATCAACCAATATTATTTTTCCGTAAGTTGTGGGGTTTGTCCGTGACCGTTTTATTGAAGTGGACATCATCAATTTCTGCGGCTGGTCCGGCGAATCGCAGTCACTGGGATTTATGTTCATACCGAAAACGGCTCCCTTTTCAAAGACCAGTCCTTTCAGCACGCCGGAAGGAATTTCTAATTCCACATTGTACCCGACAGCCGTCTCCTTGATGGCGTATTTGATCGAAGACAGGTATTTTTCACTGATTTCGCCGACCCAAACCACCAGGTCCTTGGGGACAGAGGTGAAATTCCCGGGCGAAAAACCCAGCTGAAAATCATCGTCGCTCAAGACATCGTCGGAATAATCGGCGGCCAACTCCGCATCAAACTGGAGTTCCAGGTAATCCCCGGCCCACATGCCTTCGCCAACGGCATCCTGGGAAATCTGGTTGTCCGTTATTTCAGCGGCAAGGTGAAGGCTTCCCTCGTTCCATCCTGCGTACAGTTTGACCGAAAAATCCCTGGGTCCTTCCCACACATCGGGATTCGCCTTATACACGATGTTTTCATCCTTTGAAAGGATCATGAACGGATCCGATTTCCAGTCGTTTAAATTCCCGTCGATCTTAATTCCGGAAACCTTACCAACTTCCTCCGTGTATGGCCGCGGCTTGTCCGGGTCTTCGGTTTCCGCCTTCTTGGCCGGCGGGGGTGTTTTCTTGGGCGGCGGCTCGTATGCCGGCACCGTATCCGTAAAGCTGATATTCTGCCCCCTGAACGACTTGATCCTGTTATCAACCTCTTCAGGCATCAGTACGGCATTTTCAGCGTAAAATACATAATCCACCAGTTCCCTGTATACGCGCGGCCCCTTGTCCTTGGCCAGCCCGCCATTGATGAACCATTGGTTGAAATGAATGCCCATCCTCGATTCCGGGTAGTTCTCTCCCCCGTGCGTGTCCATCAATTTCCCGTCTATGTAATATTTAACTTTGCCGTCCCACACCTGCATCACCAGCTTATGCCAGCCCTGATACGATTGATGCACTATTTTCACCTGATTCTTGGCTATCCATGGTTCCTCCTGGTATGTTTCCCAGGTAACGAGGTCCATGGCCCTTTTATCGCCCCATCCGCCGTTCGGCAGGTATTCAAAATCCATCTCGCTGTAATCCGGATCAAGCGGGTAGTCCAGCTGGAGGTGGGAAATGGTAAAAAACGTCTGCAGTATACTGTCCCCGTCCGGCCCGGATGCGGGTTCATCGGTAAAATAGACCCGGGAAGCATACGTGCCTTCATAAAATTTCCGGACATAATGGAATTCAGCCTGGACCGTATTGGCAGGCGTCCCGTCCGTGGATGATTTCAGTACGAGCAGCTGGTTGCCGCCCATATCGGGGTCGGCAACGAAGTCAACGCTGTCCTTTGTCCAGGAACAGCCGGCCACTCCCGGACCTCCGTCCCTTGTCCGGATAGTCCACTGGGTATCAGCCAGCTTAGGGTCATTATTGCCCGAATAGGTAAAATCATCAAAAAATACAGCCGTTTCTTTACCCGTATTCACAGGACCACTGGAAACACACCCGGCAATCAGACCTGAAACAGCAAGCATTAATAGTAAGCAGAATATTTTTTTTATCATGACACGCTCCTTTTATTTTTTAATTTGGCAGACGGAAATAACCGGCCCGGATTGATCCAGCCGGTAATCCCGTCTTGTATATATTAATAGTAAGTTTGTTAATTGAGCTAACTTACTAAAAGAAGAGTATACCAACTTTTATAGATTGTCAAGGACGATTTACCTATGTTGCCGCGGTTGTCCGGTTTTTATTCCCGGTATCACCATTTACCTTCACCCATGGTATCCCGTACAGGACAACTCCCGGTCAATCAATCTCGACCAGACCCAACAAATCATCCTGCGTGAAAAATACGTAATCGATATCTTCGGGCTCTTCCGGACCGGAAAACCTGATTGTATAAATGTAAAACAGCCCTTCCGGTTCATCATCGGCGTCAAAATTGATGAATTCATAACCTGAGCTGTTCAACAGGCTATCGCTTATTTCAGAACACATTTTATTAACCCGTTGCTTGTCTTCCGGCAGGCTGTAATCAGCGGTTCTCACGTTTTTGGCTTTTCCCCCGGAAAAATCAACAACCAGAATATGGGGAGCGGCGTTTTTAAAATTACCCGTTTTGCAGGCGGTAAAAAGCTGTTCCATCTTGGCTTTTACCTTTTCTTGGACAGTCACCGGTGTTTTATCCGGTTCGGTAACCGAATTAACCGGAAGTTCGTTCGTATATTTCGCCCGTTCAATTTCCACGGCGGCAACGGCGAATAAAACACCCGTTTCAGCTGAAATGAGCCGTGCGTTTATCTTGATGGTTTTTTCAAAAGCGACGATAGTCCCCGAACAAATGGAAGAAGCACCGGATATTTTACCGATTTTTTTTGCGGTCGTTTCATCTATGATCCCGGAAATAGCAAGTTCGTTCTCATTCAATATTTTATCTAAAAGCTTCCGCTCGATAATATCAAATTTCTTCGTCAGGAACAGCTGGGTGGTTAAGTCTTCCGCAATCAGATCACCCAAATCCAATTTTCCCCCGTCAAGATCCGTGAAAGGCAGGACCACAATTTTTTGATTGGTATCCCCTTTAAAACTGGACACAATCTGATCAGTCAGGGATTTCATCCCTCCCTTGAAATCATATATATCCCCTGAAGACCCGACGGATAAACAGGAAAATAATAATATAAGAGAAAAGACTAATAATATAATTTTTCTACACATGACTATAATTATAGAAACCGGGAAAAAAATAGCAAGTGGACTGCTTAAAGGAGAACATTTGTATTTATAAATTTCAAGTCTTGTCTTTATCAAGACACAAAGGTATATTAGCGAAAAGAAAGGAAACCCGATGAAACAGAACAATTTGATCCCCCGCAAGGTAATTTTCGATAATCCGGCCAAAACAGGTGTCCAGCTATCTCCCAATGGAGACAAGATCACGTACCTGGCGCCGTCCGAAAAAAACGTTCTTAATGTGTGGATAAAATCGTCGGACAAGGACGATGACAGGATGATAACGGCGGATGACTACCGGGGCATCAGGTTTTACACCTGGGCCTTGAACGGGAGGCAGATCCTCTACATCCAGGATAAGGGCGGGGATGAAAATTTTCATTTATATGCCACCGATGCATCAACAGGAGATACAAGAGACCTGACTCCTTTCGACGGGGTCCGGGCACAGAATATCATTACCAGCGTAAAATATCCGGACACGGTGCTCATCGGCCTTAACAAGAGGAAAAAGGAAGTGTTCGACATGCACCGGATCGATTTGAATTCGGGTGATGTTGTTTTAGATACGGAAAATCCGGGTGACGTGGTCGCATGGATGACGGACCATGACATGGTTCTCCGCATAGCCATAGCCTCCAACCCGGAGGACGGCAGCACGGTCATCAGGATTCGTGATGATGCGGAAAGCGAATTCCGCACCCTTCTCATCTTTCCGTTCGGTGAAAACGGCGGGCCGATTATATTCACGGATGACAACAAAAATCTCTACATGGAAACCTCGATGGGTTCCGACAAAACCCGTCTCGTTGAATGGGACGTGGCGGCCGGAAAGGAAATCAGGGAAATTGCCGAGAATGACAAGGCCGATATCGGGGCCATCATCACCAACAGGGTGACACGTAAAATTGAAGCGATCGGCATCAATTATACGCGGAACGAATGGATTTTCCTTGATAAGGAAATGGAAAAGGATTTTGAATACCTTTCCGGAAAGGAAAGGGGCGAAGTCCAGTTGATAAGCCGCAAAATGGACAATACGGAATGGATAGTGGGCTACCTGGCGGACAATGCTCCCTTCAGGTATTATCATTTTGTACGAAGCACCCGGAAATTGACATTTCTACTGACCGACCGTCCCGAACTCGACAAGTACAGCCTGGCGGAGATGAAGCCGGTCATTATTAAATCCAGGGACGGGGTTGACCTCGTCTGTTACCTGACAATCCCGGCCGGGGCCGAACCCAAAAACCTTCCCACGGTCCTGCTGGTGCACGGCGGTCCCTGGCACCGTGATCACTGGGGTTACCATCCCACCGTTCAATGGCTTGCCAACCGCGGCTACGCTGTTTTCCAGGTGAATTTCAGGGCCTCAACCGGCTACGGGAAAAAATTCACCAACGACGCCAATCTGCAATGGGGAACAGGTATCATGCAGCACGACTTGAGTGACGCGGTAAAATGGCTCATCAATGAGGGGATAGCCGATCCCGGGCGGGTAGCCATCATGGGAGGCAGCTACGGCGGATATGCCACTTTGGCGGGGCTGACCTTTACGCCGGAGCTTTATGCCTGCGGCGTTGACATTGTGGGTCCGTCCAATCTCAAGACGCTTGCCGGTACCATCCCGCCCTACTGGAAACCGATGAAAACGGACTTGATGAAAAGGATCGGGGATGTTGAAAATGATGAAGAATTGAACAGAAAAATTTCCCCCCTCTTTCATGCGGAAAACATACGGGTCCCGCTTATCATAGGCCAGGGCGCAAACGACCCCCGGGTCAATATTGCCGAATCAAACCAGATTGTGGAGGCAATGCGTAAAAAAAACCTGCCTGTAACATATGTTGTTTTCCCGGACGAGGGACACGGCTTCCGCCGCCCGGAAAACAGTCTCGATTTCTGGGGCAGGGTCGAGGAATTCCTTGCAGCACAGCTGGGCGGCACCTGCGAACCCTACGCACCCGTCCAGGGCAGCACGGCCGAATTAAGATAACACAGAATCCTTCTTTTCAATCAGCCGGTATCAGATTGTCCTAACTACCAGTATTTATAGAAATTACACAAAATTCTTAACGGATTTTTCATCTGCCTGCCAAAAAACTCTTGATTTTTAGTCGCGGCTATGTTATTACTTAATTAGTTCAATGAATGAATATACTAATAAATCTGATAGGAATAGATGGTAAAAACAGAACATGAATTATTCAGTAAAGGATTCGAAAGTTTCGCGGATTTTTATAACCCCTGTGCCGAAAAAAACCGTTGCCCATTCAACGGCATGCTTGCTTGACGCCGCTATAAAACACCAATTGGATAAAACCGACCTTACAGGATCATTGCCGGGAATCAGGACAGAGATTGATGAAAACCGCATGCCGCATGACCAGGGATACATCCTGTCAATTTCAACGGATGGCATACGCATTACCGGGCATGACGAAGCCGGTGTCTTCTACGGGCTGACAACCTTGCGGCAGATAGCGGGACAAACTGTCAATGGCAGCCTGCATTGCATGACTATCGAGGACTGGCCGGACCTCCCCGTTCGGGGAGTCATGATCGATATCAGCAGGGACCGGGTCCCCAAGAGGGAAACAATATTCGAATTCATTGACTTTTTGGGAAATTTGAAAATCAACCAGTTCCAGTTATATACCGAGCACACCTTTGCCTACAAAAACCATAAGAAAGTCTGGGAAAAGGCGTCTCCCCTTACGGCGGATGAAATCCGTTCGATCGACGCGTATTGCAAAAAATATTTTATTGATTTTGTACCGAACCAGAACTCGTTCGGCCATTTGGAGAGATGGTTCAAGCACAAGGAGTACACACATCTTGCTGAAACGGAAAAGGGTTTCATAGATTTCAGGGGGAACTTCCGGGAAACAGCTTCCACGTTATGTCCCATTGACGGTAAATCAATCGATTTTATCTCTGGGCTTTTTGATGAACTGCTTGCCAATTTTACCAGTGATTATTTCAATGTCGGGTGCGATGAAACATACGATCTGGGCCAGGGGAGGTCAAAAGAACTCTGCCTTAAGCAGGGAAAAGAAAAAGTCTACCTGGACTTTATAAAAAAAATCCATCACCTGGTCTCCTCCAGAGGTAAACGGATGATGTTCTGGGGGGATATTATCCTGAAAACTCCCCAATTAATACCCCAATTGCCCAGGGATATCATAGCCCTGAATTGGGGCTATGAGGCAGATTCCCCCTTTGACAATACCTGCCGCGCCTTCCATGCGGCAGGTATTGATTATTATGTGTGCCCCGGTACCTCTTCATGGAATTCGATTGGAGGCAGGTATGTCAATGCGAAAACCAATATTTTAAACGCCGTTCAAAATGGACAAAAATACGGCGCATCGGGTTGTCTCATCAGTGAATGGGGCGACAATGGACATATCCAGCAGTATCCCATCGGTCTCCCTGCGTTCATTTTCGGCGCAAGTACCAGCTGGAATACCCGGGAGGGCAAGAACTGCAATGTTGAAGAATACCTGTCCCGGTTTGTGTTCAAGGATAAAAGCGGACTGGCGGCAAAGGCGCTCATGACCCTTCAAAATATATGCACGGGAAACGGTATGGAACTGTTTAATGCCACGCTTCTTTTCTACTATCTCTATCCCGACGGATTCCCTGAATACGATATTAATGTGAAGCCTTCAATGCTGACCGTTCTTGATGATATGATAATCCAGATAGAAAAAGCCCGGAAAGAACTGAAGAATTCAGAAATGAGCTGCCGTGATTGCGGCATATTCTTTGATGAAATAGATTTTACAGCCCGGTTGATGCTGCATGCATGTAATCTGGCGAAATTGAGAATCGTGTCGGGTAATCATTCCGTCACTTCCATCCCTAAAAGGGACCGGACAAAGATGGCTGCGGGCCTGGAGCTCCTCATTGACGACTACAAATCCTTATGGAATACACGCTCCCGGGAAGGGGGCCTGCAGGACAGCGCAGGCCGGCTGGAAAAGCTGCTCAAGGGATACAGGGCCTAGTTTTCTTCTTGACAGGGGAACCATTATATATTATATTATTACGAGATACGAAATATTCGAGGAATGTACTAATAACGATGTATAATGAAGTGATCGATTTTGCTTTTAACAATTTAAAGCAATTGATTTTTCCCGAGGAATGGCTTGCCATCGACAGGCAGGTAACCAAATTCGAATTACTTACCCTTATCCTGATCGACAGGCACGGCCAGATCATCATGAGCCAGATGTCTGATTTTCTATCCGTACCCATGAGCACGGCAACAGGTATCATGGACAGGCTCGTTAAAAAAGGCCTTGTTCAGCGCACACGGGACGAATCGGACCGGAGAACGGTGGTTATTACGTTAACCGAAGAGGGACAGAGGTTGATAAACCAGATCAAAAACCGACTTTCAGGGTATATCCGGAAGATATCCGACGTGCTTACGGCAGAAGAACGGCAGCTCCTCCTGGGTATCATTACTAAAATAGTTTCTGCACTCCAGGAAAAGCAGCCGGATACCGGAGAAGAACCGGCAGCACCGCTGAAAAAAATTGATATCAAATGAGAATTATTTTATATACGGGAAAAGGCGGGACGGGGAAGACAAGTATTGCCGCGGCAACGGCATTCAAGAGTGCCGCACAGGGACAAAAAACCCTTGTGGTGAGCACGGATGCCGCGCACAGCCTGGGAGATTCGCTGGACAGGAAATTGACCCCCGAACCCATGGAGATCGGGTCAAACCTCTTTGCCCAGGAAATTGATCCCATCTATGAAGTGGAAAAGGGATGGGGAAAGGTACAGGAATACCTGACCGCCCTTTTTACCTCAAAGACGATCAAGGACATTACCACGGAAGAACTGACTGTCTTCCCCGGCATGGAAGAACTGCTCAGCCTGCTGAGGATCCTGAAATATCACGAGGAAAAGGCGTTTGATGTGATCATCATCGACTGCGCCCCTACGGGAGAAACCCTCGCATTACTGAGCTTCCCGGAAATGCTCCGCTGGTGGATGGATAAGCTCTTTCCCATGAAAAGGAAGGCAATCAAGCTGGTCAGACCGGTCGTGGAACCCCTTTTTGGAATTCCCATGCCTTCCGACGGCGTGATGGGAGAAATACAAAACATCTATAACCAGCTGGACCGGATGAGGGTACTCCTTTCCGACAGAAGCGTCACAAGCATCCGGATCGTGGTAAACCCGGAAAAAATGGTGATCAAGGAGTCCCAGAGAAGTTTTACGTACCTCAATATCTATGATTTCAACATCGATGCGATCATCGTAAACAGGGTTATCCCGGAAAGTGTTACGGACGAGTATTTCCGGGGCTGGAAGGACATCCAGAAAAAATACAAGGACATGATCCTGGAAAGCTTCTCCCCTGTCCCCGTATACTATGCCCCCCTGTTTGAACAGGAAATCGTGGGCCTTCCCATGCTCGCACGGATGGGGGATGAAGTGTTCAAGGACGAGAACCCGACGGAGATCAAGTACAACATGCGGACCCAGGAAGTAAAAAAGGAATCAGGCGGGTATACTTACTCTCTTTACATGCCTTTCACGGATAAAAAAGAACTTTCCCTGAATCAGAAAAGCGATGAATTGATAATCCGCACGGCCAGCCTCAAAAGAACAATAACTCTCCCCCGGACCCTTCTTAACCTGGAAATAACCGGGGCTCAATTCAAGGATGACAGGCTGGTAATCAGGTTCGGAGAAAAAACCGGTTGATTATTCCCCGCTTTCAAGGAATTCCTTCAGTCTTCTGACGGCACTCTTGGGATTGGTTATCACGGCAGGCCCGCTCAGGCACCCTCCTTCGCAGGACATGACTTCAATCAGGTTGCCTTCCGTTTCCCCCTTACCCGCTCTTTGAAGCTGCTTGATTGTCTGGCGCGTTAAGCCATTGATGAGAACAGTTTTGACCTCCGCTTTATCCTTGACAGTCAAGGTGATTGCGTCAGCAACTCCCGAACTGACCGGGAACCCCCTCCCCTCCCTGGAAGCGCCGCCCAGGTCGAATTCCGATTCTTTGCAATTGTTCACGTTAATATCTTTAGCGGCAAAAAACGATTCCATTTCTTCGTAAGTAAGGACATAATCCACGTCCCTGTTCTCCAGGTCCTCATGTTTCTTGGCCACACACGGCCCGATGAACACACGGACGGCACCGGGATACTTCTCACCGGTCATCCTGCCGGTGTACGCCATCGGTGTCTCCGCTTTCGATACGTATGGTAAAAAGGATTTTGCATGCTTCTTCACCGCTTCCACATACGCGGGGCAGCAGGATGTGCCCATGCAGGGGTCCCCCCTTTTCATCCTTTCCAGAAACTCTTCACTCTCTTCCCTGATAGTCCTGTCCGCTCCCAGGGCCACTTCCGCAACGTGGGCAAACCCGCTTTCCTTTAATGCGCCTATCACTTTCGCCATGGGAGCCTTGAACTGCCCCGCAATCGAAGGCGCAATCATGGCCACCGTTTTCCTGCCCGCTCGTATATGCTTGATAACATCCAGTAACTGGGATTTCTCCATTATGGCGCCGAAGGGGCACTCACGGGTACACTTACCGCAGAAAATACAGCGCGTATAATCAATATGTTCCTTACCCGTTTCATCCTTCCTGATGGCATCCACCGGGCACGCTTCCTCACAGGGGACGGGAAGATACACGATGGCATGGTAGGGACAGACCTCCATGCATTTCCCGCAGTTTATACACTTGTCGGGGTCAATGTACGACTGCTCGTTTCTCGTGGATATGGCGTCCTTGGGGCAATTAACAATGCAGGGCCGCGCCACGCAATTCTGGCAAATATTGGTGACAATATAATTTGCCCGTACGCAGGTGCGGCAGGCATCATTGATAAAGGTAAGTATGGGGAACGCCGGCTTTTCCCTTTCATAAGCTATGCGGACATAATCCGAAAGCAGCCGCTTTTCTATTTCAAATTCATTTTCAAGGCTGAAACCCAGGAGGGCGATGGTCCTGTACTTGACCATTTCCCTGTCCTTGTAGATGCAGCACCGGATGGGGTTCGCGTCCCGGGGAACCACGGAAACGGGAATTTTATCCACATCCTCCAAAAGCCTGCCCTCCAATGCAAACCGGGCAATATAAGTGAGAATTTCCTGCTTGATAATGGTTGTCTTGTTCTCCACAAACATGGTATATCTCCTTGGTAGGCATTTAAAGATGTTCTTTTATAAAAGCATAAGTGACACAAAATCTATTGTCAAGGAAACAATCTGCTGCTCTGGACGAATATTTATTATCTTCGTATTATAGGGGTTGGAAGGGGAAAAAATGCGCAATACCATCGAGTACATTTTACTGAAAAAAGAGAGAAACGAAAAAATCACGGTGTTAACCGCTTATGACCGAGTTTTTGCACCTGTTGTGGATGCAGCGGGTATCGATATAATTCTTGTAGGGGATTCCATGGCCAATGTAGTCCTGGGTATGAAGTCCACCATAGATATCAGCTTTGAAGAAATGCTGAACCACACAAGGGCGGTGGCCAATTCAACCCAGAATGCTTTGGTGGTGGGCGACATGCCGTTCTGCTCCTACCAGAACGACCCTGCCGTGGCGGTGGGGTATGCCCGGCAATTCATGGAGGTGGGATGCCAGGCATTAAAATACGAGTGGTTTGAGAGGGTAAGCGAAGTTATCCCGGCCGTGATTGCGGAAGGCTTTCCCGTTATGGGACATATCGGCTTCACCCCGCAATCCGAGGACAAACTGGGTTCCTCCCGGGTGCAGGGCAAGGACGTGGAAGCGGCGGAAAGACTGATCGAACAGGCGCGCCTGCTCGAAGAATGGGGCTGTTTCAGCATAGTGCTGGAATGCGTGCCCTGGAAGCTTGCCCGCCTCATAACGAACAAGCTTACCATTCCCACAATCGGCATCGGCGCGGGCCAGTATTGTTCCGGCCAGGTGCTGGTTATTTACGATATGCTCGGATTAAACAAGGAAGCGCAGTTTAAATTTCTCCGTTTATTCGGCAATCTATACAATAACGCCCTGGAGGCCATTAAAAAGTATAAAACCGAGGTGGTGCAGGGAACATTCCCGACCGAACAGGAAAGTTTTAAAATCACCGACCCCGACCTGGAACGGTTCCTGTTAAAACAGGAGCAGGAGTAACTTCGTAATCATATTTTTTTCACAAACAGACTGATCTTATAATCTTTCTCCGGGATGTCTCCCAGGCAGGAATAACCATTGTTCAAATAGAAATCCTTCAGTTTATTATTACCGGCCCAGCAATCCAGCCTGATCTGTTCGATGCCCAGCTTGTTCTTTATAAAATGCTCTATTTCAGGCAGTATTTTACTGCCAATTCCTGTTCCTATCAAATCCGTATCCACGGCAAAACGGTAAAAATAGGGAACATCGTTAACAGAAATGCCTGGATGGGATTCCCAGGGAAAACCTTCTCTTGAAAGCGAAAAGGTTGCCCTGATCTCGTTTTTCATTCTGATGATGAAGACCTGGTGATTTTTAATTTCATTTACCAGCTGGTTTTCATCCCAGGGTTCAAGCCACTGTTTTAGTCTCTTCTGATGAAGGTACCGGGTAACGTCCGTCAACAGGCTTGCCAGGATTTTAACCTCATCCACCACCACTTCAGATATAACCACTTGTAACATACAATCAGACGTACCTTCTCACACGGCTACAGTAATCCAGGTATTCCCGGCCGTAATGCTGTTTTAAGAAATCCTCTTCCCTCAATACCTGCCTGTGGATAATCCAGACAGCGGCAGGGATATACACCAACAGGATCCAACTGGGGAAAACAAGGAACTGTCCCCCGAAGATACACATGAATGCGACATAGATGGGATTACGGCTGAAGGCAAAAATACCGTCTGTTATGAGTTTATCGGGATTGTTCTGATCGATACCTATGCGGAAGCTTTTACTGAATGCAATCAGGCTCAATAAAAGCAGTACGGGACTTATAAGACAGAAAAAAACACCTGCCCAGGAGACCCATTCAACATGGAAAATTTCCTGGTAGGGAATGGTGGGCCAGTCAAACGCATTGGCGAAAATCAGGTAAAAATAAAACAACGCGAAGGGCGGAATGAGAAAATCCGTTTTATCCAGCATCCCGAATTTCATCGCTTCAATTCCCTTTTTCCTGAGCCATAGAGTCCGGAATATCACCATGGAAAAAAGCAGAATGATGGATAGAGCGGCTAAATACTCCTGCATGAACAACCTTCCCTCAGTTATATAATTCTATCAAATATTTTTTATCCGGATCAATCGATTAGAACAGGATTTTTTCAAAATAATCCTGGATGTCCCTTTCCCTTTCATCTATTTCCTGCCTGAACCTCGTTTTTTCCGCATTCAATCTGTCAAGTTTTTCCTTTAAATGCCTGATTATCTCAAGCCTTTTCTTTTTTGAAGGAAAAGGAATTTCTATACACGGGATGAGTTTTTTATTGAGGGTATACCCTTTCGATGCTCTCTGTGCGTAGGGCAAAAAATTTATAAGCGGAAGTATATAATAGAGATATTCAGACAGGGATTCATCATCCCGGTCTTTGGGAACAAGTCCGCAAATAGCCTCGTTTGTAAACAAATCTTTTCCGGCTATGGCTGTCTTCCCCAGGGTTAGCTTAAACGACATGAGAAGGGTACCTTTTTTTATCAGTTTGTTTTTTAAATAATGCCGGCCTTTATCACTCATTTTAGTTACCGTATCATTAACATACTTGTCTTTCATGTCTGCAATGGTCGCCCATAAATGCCGGCCTCCATAAAATTCCCTCCCTTTTTTCGGCGGGGTTCCTCCTATAATCGGTGCTTCACATATTTCTCCGAGTTTTTTCAGATCTTTTATCTTTTTATGCGGCTTGTAATAATTCATGAACAGCTTATAAGCCGATGACCTTATTATCTCTGCATCCACAAAAAAGGATTTCATTGTTTCTCTTCTATCACCCCATAGAGAACGCAATTCGGGAAGGTCATCATGGGTTATCGGCGGCCGGCCTTTTTTGCTGGTCGTTTTCTTAAATCCGTCTTCAACTACTTCAAAAAACCATACCCTGCCTGTTTTAATCCCTTTCTCGAATACCAGGATACTGGTCGGCTGGGATGTGTACGGCCGGAAAACAGCGCTGTCCAGTTGAATGACGGCGATGACATTGCATGTCTCTATCAATAATTTCCGAACCTTGATAAATTCCTTTCCGGAATCAAACACGACACCGTCGGGAACAACCACACCGGCCCTTCCTCCCGGCTTTAATGCATCGATAATATGCTTGAGAAAAACAGGATTTCCTTCCTTTGTTGCCAAACCATATAAAGGACCATACTCGGTAAGCTGGGAAAACGGATAATTGGTCAGGACAACATCAAATTGTCCGTTAACCGGTTCACTCAAGGAATCCATTTGACGAATATTCACGTAACCGTCATCAGAAAGGATCATGTTCATTTTTGCAATTTTAGCCGTCCCGGTCAATTCTCTTCCGTAAATACTCACTTCCCCAAGTATCATCTTGCCTGCCAAAGTTTTACGACACCCATGCTTCATATGCTGAAACGCCTGGATTAAAAACCCACCCGTGCCGCAGCAGGGATCATAAACCGTTTCACCCAGTTTTGGATCAACTAAATCGACAACCAGTTTCACTATGTGTCTCGGCGTAAAATATTCGCCCAGATCATTCCCGACGGTAACGGAATTTTTGAGGAAATACTCAAACGCATCACCCTTCACATCGGAATCGGCTTCAGACAGGTTTAGATTAGAGAGTCTGTCTACGATATCCTTGAGGATATCGGCATTTCTGATACCCAATTCCCTGTCAAAAACATCTCCATCAATATTGTATCTTTTAATAAACTCCGGCAAAACCACCCTGTTTATGTATTCAAGAAGTTCGTTCGCCGGTTTCCTGTAAAACCCGGACCAGCAATATTTTTTATCAAACCGCCTGCCTTCTCCCCTTTTTTCTCGGTCTTCCTCAATCTCGTCGAACAGTTTAAGAAATAAAAGATTTGAAAATTCAGTAAACCTTTCAATCCCTTCCCGCATTCCCGCCTGGCGCAGTAGATTACTGGCGTATGCGAATACATCGATGAGTCCTGATTTAGTGTGATAGGTTGTTATCATAATATGACCGGCAGTGCTATGCGTCTTTACACTGTCCATTTACATATTTCTGTGTCCTGTAACATTGCTTCGGATGAGTGAATACGCTTCATATCCCATGTTTGTCAACAGGTCAGCGGCGTAAACATTTAGATCGTCTAACAGTTTATTTGTCCGCATGTATTCATTACTCTTACTCAAATCCCCGGTATTATTGAGTTCTTCAGTTCTCGTGTCTGATTTCAATCAAGGCGTAATCATAAAAGGCTTTTACATTATCCAGCATGCTCTGCTTTTCTTCCTGTGTGCCCTTGTGCATGTAGGACTTACGGGCATATTTAATATACTTTTTCCATTCACCCAGATTTTCAATAGCCCACATCGAAGCTTTATCTTTAGAGACAACGACATCTTTTGTCCTGAAACTATAAATCAGCCGGCTTAAATTAAGGATGCAATAGTCAGGATAATTTAACAGGTTTTTGCTTGCAAATTCCAGTTCACTCATGAGTGCCGTTTCAATTTCATCCCAGGTCGGTTCACTATATATTTCTTCAGGTTCAGGACCATACAAACGGATGACCCTGCCTTCTAGAATATGCTTCCTGTGCAGGGCCCAGGCGAAATCCGTGGCCTTGGTCCACATGACACTCTGCGGGGGAGTACGTCCTTTGGCATTTACAAGAAGGATGTAATAACCGTCAAGTTCACCCCCCAGGGGAGGGTATTTTTCCTGTAAACCCTCATGGATCCGCGTTATTGCGGAACTTTCGTCTTCCGTTAATGTATCATTCAAGATAACATGGAAATCAATATCCCCTGTCGGTAAAGTATCAGGAAAGGCCGCCGCGCCATAGATATAGGCGGCATATAATTTATTTGAGAGCGCATCCTTTAATGCACTGATAAAAGCGTCACAGACTGCCTTAATTTCTTCTGTTATTGCCATTTATAGTTTACCCCATATACTTTGCCCCGCAACGGTAGCACACAGGCATCTCCATTTTTGTTCGCAATTCCCTGAATTTCCATGCACGCTCCGAGTGCCATAGTTGATGCAATGTGCTCTCCACCACATTACCGATGACGTAATCCGGGAAATCAACGCAAAAATTGACATTACCGTCGGGTTGAACATCCAGCAGTCCCCAGATATTTTGGCACATGGCCTGGCGAACGGAAGTATCACTTTTTGAGTACCACTCCCGGTACTCCTCATCCGTTAAAGCCATATAGGGGTAGGAATACAGATCGCCCAAGTTTGACTTGAATTCATTCAGCTGCTCGATGAACTGTTCCACGTCCACACCCGATTCTTCGTGGTGGAAACCCCTCCATGAATACGCTTTACAGGAGAATTCCTCCTGCATGAGTTTCTCATACGCCAGTCCCTGTTTTTCAGGGATAAAATAATAGGGGACCACGCAAAGTGTTTTGAACCCGAGCTCTCTTGCCACATCAGGCACAGCACCCAATGTACGGTAATTATCACCCGAGACCGTACAGGTTATGCTTTTGTCTATTTTGAATCCATATTTGTTTTCATATTTCTCTATTTCCTTCAAGCTTTCACGCAATCGCGCAAAGGTCCCCTTGACACCCCGGACAAGATCGTGGACCTCTTCCGGGCCGTCCAGCGAAATCGTCAGATGATCAACCTTGAGTTCAACAAAGGATTCGGCAAAATTTTTCAAAAGAACTCCGTTTGTCTCAAACGAAAGTGGCATGTCCTTTGATTTTATATGGGCAAGAAGGTCCACGATACGCGGGTAAAGAAGGGGCTCCCCTCCCCGGATAAGAAGAAAAGCTTTATGCTCATGAATTTCATCCACCACCTTAAGGAGGTTTTCAAAAGAGACAACCTCTCCGCTGTATGAATCCATTGATTTATTCCCCCGGATGTATCCCTCCTCACTCCACTGGGCGCACATTCTGCACCGAAGGTTGCACCTGTTCGTGACGGTAAGTGAGACTATGTTCGGAAAATCTTTCAACTCTTGTGATTCTTTAACCTGTTGCTCATCCATATTATAAACACCCATCAAGCAAAATTTTTAATATTTTTGCCTTACCCTTCAAATCATTCTGTTTTATCTTCTCATCCCTGATTTTTGCATCGGCATTTTTCATCGCGTTTTTTAAAACGTCTGCATCGAGCAGGCAAGCCGCCCTGCAGTAATAACTCTTTGACCTGCCGTCATCAAAATCCTTTAACATTTTCTCAAGCAGTTTAATCCGTTCCTTCTGCCGTTTTATGAATGGAACGATACCCTGTTCTTTAATATAATTTAAATTAGGCATCCGTTTTTTTTCCGACGGGTAGGAAGAAGATCCCTCTGTTTGCTGGTACTCTTTATCAGTTTTGAATTTTGAACACGGGAAGTCCGGGCACTCACCGCAGGTTTCCAGCTGCCTTTTCTTGACACAGCAGGTGATGAACGAGCAGGAGGGATGCTTATTGGGAAAATCAGGACCGCCGCAGCCGGGACAACGTGAAGGTCCTGCCGTATAAAACCTCGGACACATGCCGCAATCAAGGCCGCACACGGCTATCGTGGGATACTTTTTTAAATCGGAAGCAGATGATTTCATTTTTACACCTCCTGCGAATAATCGCCTGTCTTGCGGAACAAAATGTTTATCACTTTCACTTCAATATAAATTTTATTATCAAAAATTTCTACATTGTATCGGGCTGTAACTTCTTCCGGATATTTTTCAATCAATTCTTTATACCTGACGTCGAACGGTCTTGGATAACGTACATTTGAATAGAACAGCTTTTCTTGATATAAAAAATACTGCTTGAATAAATCAATCAATTCGTTTTCATAATAAAAATGTTTATGCCCGTCATCCTTTAAATTCTGGTATTCATCGATAAAACCATAGGAATCTGCCATATTGGTTACAGGGTCCGAGAGTATAAAAAAACCATCCTTTTTCAGGACCCTGTTTATTTCCTCCAGGGACCTGTTTATATTGGGAAAATGGTGAAAAGCATAACGAGAAATCATACCATTGAAATAACCGGATTCAAACGGAAATTCTTTTCCCGTATAGCTTTTAAAAATTATATTCGCTTTACCTTCATCCTTGACCGCCTGATTATTGCTTTCTATTGACCTCTCCGCTATATCAAGGCCGATAAAAAAGGCATTCGGGGATCGCCCGGCCAGGGTAAATACAATGTACCCGTTTCCTGTGCCGAGGTCCAGATAAATACCGTTATCTTTTACAGAAAACATGTTCAGCAAATCATCAAGATGCCTCTCATCGCTGTGAACAGCCTTATACTCCTCCGTATGTAATTCCGCATCAAATCTTTCTTTTGCTTTTTTTATGATTTCATCTTCCATACATCATCTCCTGGCAACCAGCGCTATTTCCCTTGAATCAGTTGTATAAGCCGTTCCTGAAACATCTGAAAAATACTCCACTACTTTTAGTCCATTATCAGCAAGTTCCTGTTTTATTTCTTCTAAAGTAAAGCATTGCAGATAATTAAAAATAGTGAATTGACCGGTTTCTTCTATAACCGTATCTTTCTCCAGGATTACTCTTTCCCTGTCATATTTCAGAATATTCTCGAAAACGAAATGCTTGTTTGCGGACCAGAATCCCCCCGAATCAAAATAATAACAGGCACTGGATTCATTTTTATCAGCAAAATGCCTGTCTGAAAGTACGTCAAAAACAAAATATCCTTCCGCATCAAGCGCAGAATAAATTTTGCATAGAAGTACCTTTCTCTGGTCGGGACTTAATGCACAATAATCACAGAAGATAAGCGTCACCAAATTATATTTTTCATCTACTACATGCTCAAGATAATTCGCATTAATATAATTAATCTTCAAATTGTCCTGTTCCGCCTTTTTAACGGCATAGGCAATGGAATTTTCAGATAAATCAATGCCGGTAACGGCGGCTCCTGTTTTGGCGAATTCAGTTGTGTATATCCCCGGTCCGCACCCCAGGTCAATTATTCTGCTATCTGCATCAATATTAAATTCCCGGATAATCCACTCAACCGATTTCTTGATGAATTTCATTTTCCTTGAAGCCCTGTCTATGTCCGGATTCAAGTGAGTTTTCAGCATCTGGGTGGAAATATGGGGATTATTCCATAACTCAGGAACATTTGAATTCTGATATGGCCGGGATTTGTTAAAAATATCCAATTAGCCTTCGTTATGTGCTTATAACATTATCCATGGTATAAAAACCTTTTTTCCCGTCAATCCAATGAGCAGCCCTAATGGCCCCTCTCCCAAAAGCCCTTCTGGAAATCGTGTTATGTGTGAGTGTGATTGTCTGGTACGGATTCCCAAAAATAATTTCATGTCTACCAATGACACCGCCTAATCTCACTTTATGTAAAATTATTTCGTTTTCTATTCTTGCGCTGTCTATGGCACGACCAATCTTGATGTCTTCCGAATCTCTGAGATTTTCCGCCAATTTCATGGCCGTTCCGGAAATCCCTTTCTTCATTGAATGATGGGTCTCGATTATTGATATATCAGCCTCCGGCCAGCTTTCTTTTACTATTCTTCCCAATTTTGACAGCATATTGATACCATCCGTAATATTGGGACACCATGCAATCCCAAAATCTTTTGACTTCTCTTTAATCCTGTTTATTTGTGTATCATTATATCCTGTTGAACAGATAACTAAATTCACCTCACACTCTGCAATTGTATCCAGATAATTCATTAAACTGCGTTTCGCGGCAAAATCAATCAAAACATCCGGCTCTGTTTCCATCAGTACTTGTTTAAGGTCGCTGCATAATGACACTTTTACACCGGTAGAATCCATCCCCAGTAAATGTCCAACCTCCTTACCGGCAACATATGTATCATGATACTTGAATACACATACCAGGTGAACCGATTCCTCAATTAATAATTCACGGGCCACTTCTCTGCCCGTTTTGCCAAATCCAAGCAAACCAACTTTTATCATTTTAAATCCTTTAAATTAATTTTGAAAAATCCCAAGGCCTGAAAAAAAGACATCGGCGATTGTTTACTTTTTTTTAATTACACTATTTTACCAGTAACTGAATAACAATGCAAGCCGAACTTTAAGACAGATTTTTCTACTATTAAAATGTTTATTTCAAAGGATTTTAAAAATCATTGAATATTTGCCATACATTTTCCGCTTTTTATCTCTTCAATCAGATCATTCATAAATCTGGCCGCAGGCGCCCCGTCTAAAATATCATGGTCAAATGATACCGTTAAACATAAAGATTTAGTTCTTTCATTTATACTTCCAACGGACAGCAATACAGTCGCGGTCCCATGTGGAATAATACAAATGGGATTGGCACTGAACATACCGATCGATGTTATTGCAAGTTTACCGTATTTAACACCCATCCGAACATTTCTATCTGCTAATTTTACAAATGTTTTAAGCAAAAAACCAGGGATAAACTTTGTTATCCAGCTATTGGTGAGATTTCCAAATTCTTCCTTTTCTTTTGCAATCCTTTGCACCTCCCGGATTTCTGTATTTATAACGTGAATATCTTTTTCTGATACATTCTTAAGCACCATTGGTTCAGGAATATAGATATCACCTATTTTTCTCTCAACAAGAATACTAACATTTATTTCATTCAAAAAAACATGTTTATTTCCTGATATAAATGAATTAAAGTGAGGATATTTTAATATCGTATTTGAAAAAGCCTTTCCGTTTAATGCCCGTGCAGGGCAATTTTCAATACACAGATGGCATTCTTCCGGACACTCCCGGTTTATAATTGTATCTCCCTCCACCTCTGTATCCAACAGGAGTGCTCCAATTTGTATCATGTTGCCATATTTATTATTGATCAATAAGGTATTTTTCCCCAGGAAACCTAGACCCGCCAAATGTCCGGCGTGCCGTAGTGGCAATATACCCCGACCACAGGAATTTTCAGCCTCCCAATATTCATATGGGTCATCGGTAGGGATAATAACGCTTTTTTATAATTATCCCTTCTCCATTCAATGCTTTAATATCACATATTTATTAACCGTCGGCAACGCGTAATTCTATTTTACTTCTTTTTAAACACCCGTTTCAATTTTTTACTTTTTATCATTAAAAATACATTGATTACAGCAAGTATCAAAAACAAAAAGGGATAAATTACACTAATTACATTTATAATAAAAATTACATTGTTAGAACCTGGTTTATTAAGAAAATGCATTAAATTATTAATAAAAACGAACAATACAAAAATACTAATTACACTAAACAAAATCGATGAATAAACTCTTGTCCAAAATACTTTTAAAAGTAAACTTATTATTCCGAAAATGAACAAAATTAAGGAAAATATATATACCAGAACAAGCTGAATTTCAGATACAGTAAGCGACGCAGTTATGCCTAATATTGAAAACAAGATAAAAAATATAAACATAAAAATGAAATAGTAATAAATTCTTGGTCTTTTGTTTTTTTTCATTTTAACCTCTCCAGATATATTGTATCTTCGCAAGTTTTATACTTTCTTGTATCGAGAATTTCTATGTTTTAGCTTCGTTTTTCTTTCTTGCAACTATAATAAATCGATGCTGCTTGCTTTCAATGTATCCTTTATTTTTTCTTTCAAGTTCAAGTTCATAAAGTTCCTTAAAACAATTTTCTACTGAAAAATTCGGGAATTCCCATTTTATTACTCTTGCCCAAAAAACGATGGCTCCAATATCATAAAACCTGAGATAAGGAAAATATTCATTGGAATATATTACATCAAAATTCTTTTCCTTGAATGCTTTTACCTCATTTGCTAAATCAAATTCTGTAATCGGCACTTTATAATTTTTAATAATACGTACAACATTTTCAATTACTTGATTTATCCAATTAGTAATTGAGCGCTAACCCTCTGTTATATCCAGTGGCGCAGGGCTATTTTGACCAATTTTCAATTCTTAATTCTTTAATCCTTTGCAACTCTTTTGTATTGTTTGTAACAAAAATTAAATTTTTAGATATTGCTTGCGCTGCCAATAATAAATCGATCGGTCCAATTATATTACCTTCATCTCTTAACTTCTTTTTAATTTTTCCATAAGGTATTGCATCGTCATCATCAAATGGCAATATTGTAAATATTGATAAAAACTCAAGTAATGAAAGACGATTTTCTTCAGGATATTGACTATTGGCTATTCCAAATTCCAATTCTGCAACAGTTAATGCAGAAATATATATTCCATGCTTAAAATTAGCAGAAATATTATCTAAAACCAAGTCTGACTTCTTCTTAATGGCATAAATGCATATATTTGTATCAAGAAGAAACATCAAAATGATTCCCTTATTTCTTCTATACCCTGATCTCTTCCGGACTCCATAAAATCATCAGTAAATGAATTTAAACCATGCAGGAAAACTTCCCATATTTTATTATGTGGAAACAAAATAACCGCATCCCCATGCTTCTGAATATATACATCTTTACCTGGGAATTGAAAATCTTTTGGTAATCGTATTGCTTGGCTTCTGCCGTT
>JAFGKU010000066.1 GCA_016928415.1 Spirochaetales bacterium | reverse complement strand
GTTTATTTGGGAATAAAGTAAATCCGTTGAACGCAGACTGTCTTCACTGCGGATAATATCAATCCTGTCGATTAATCCGGCCTTGAATTGTTTTTTCAGCTTCTCCAATAAATCGCGGCTTATACTGATGCGTTCCGACAATACCTCCCGGGCTTCCGATAGATAAAGCCAATTCATAAACAGATCGGCAGTATAAAAATATAGTTGTTTCTGCGCATCCTTGATGGACAACAGAACAATCTCATTTTCCATTTCCTGTTCGCTAAGGGAGAATGCGGTTTGTGTAACATAATTATTATTTATCAGAGGTTGTATGTACTGCAATTCCATATTATTCTTATATGAAAATGGCGCGGCTTCCACAGAGGGATTTGTGAGGAATTCCAGCTGGGAAGCCATGGAGAATGCAATACTGCCCCCCGTATCCAGCCTTGGATTGATAATGCCCATTTGAATGCCCGCATAGTCCGCTGTGTCCGCCTTGAATTGCTGTGCTGATAAACCGGAATACAGGTTATTATAGGGAGTAATGAAAAAATGCCATGGGTTTCCCGCCATAAGGATCTGTTTTTTCTGTGCTTCAGCCTCTGCCGTTTTTGCATTAATAGAAAACTGGGGGTGGTAGTTTTCCAAGGCGGTGAATACGTTGAAAATATTTATACTGTTTTCGTTCGGGAAGACATAGACGGACAGGCTGATAATATATAGAAGAACCAATACTTTTTTTTTCATGTAAAGGGCTCCTTTGATTGTTTGAAATAAATTACTCAATTGCAAAAAAAAAATAAATAGCCATGGGCAATATATTTTTTGTTGTTTTTTGATTCGTTTTATTTACTGTTCATGATTATAATTTGATGTTAAAAGTATCTGTTTTTTTCCAGTAAAACTTGATATATTGAATACGAAAAATAGGAATTATATGATTTGTTGAAAATATAAAATAATAAAGAAGTGGTAATAGTGTTTAATCATAAAAGGGTGGTATCAAGGGTTAATCTAATATTATGGAGGAGTCTATATGAAAATCATGCTAAAACTGGTTTTTCTTGCATTAATCGCATTGTCGGTCATGTCCTGTCCGCCCGGGCTTACAGACTATGTTTTCGAGGCGAAATTCCAGCAGGGAATAATACCTTCCACCGGATACAATGGATGTGTTGATACGTATATTTCAACCGGGGCCATGAATAATGTTTATGATACCTGCTCAACAATGATTATTGGTAATTCAGGTGGAAATTGGTACCGGGCCGTATTATATTTTAACCTCACTTCAATACCGGCCGAGGCCACGGTTGTCAAGGCTTACCTGACATTGACTGTCCAGTATTACTACGGTGCCGGTATTACGGCCAGAGCTTACGCTCTTTCCACTTACTGGTGGCCTCAGACTTCCGGTTGTGGCGTAGATTATGGTTTTTCCATTGATCCGAGATGGTCTGGGCCCTGGTCTACAATGGGTGGGGATTTGTCCCGTCCTATGAGTCAAACCGAGGTCGTTTCCATTCCTTCCTTGAAAAGGACTTTAACGCTCGATCTGGATCCGTCGATAGTGCAGATCTGGGTTAGTAGAGGAATCACTGCCGATGGGACGCAATCAAACTCGGGTCTTCTTATAAGGGCCGAATATGAGTTGACATCCGGCGATTATTGCACGTTTTATTCAAGCAATAACGTAACAAACATAGATTACAGGCCGGTACTTACCGTTTACTATAAATTTTCTTTTTGATGGATAAAAAAGCGCGGGATGGGGCAAGGTAACAAGTGGAAACCCTGTCTTACGGCAGGGTGGCTATCGCTTCCTCTATGGCCTTTTTCATTACGAAAACAGTAACGCCGTTTTCCGACGGCCCCCCGATTTTTTCCAGTTGGTCAAGATCTGCTGTACTGGCAATCATGATGGGTTTATCGACATAATTCAGGCTGTTGCGCTGGATATTGCATATCCACAGTACATCGGCAGTCTTCACGTCCGTCAGCCGGAATTCAAGGTCCACGTATCCGATATAGGCAGCGTATACCGTATCGCCGTATGACTGGTATTGTAATGCAGCCAGTGCCTGCCGGACGCTGCCTGTTAGCACCGCGTCCGCTCCCGAAAGCATGCCAATCTTCTTGATCGAATCCTCATTAACAAGGCCGCTTAACTGGAACTCCATTTCTTCGATCACTTTATCCAGCTTCTGTCTGTCAACAGGTTTATACTTGAACGTACCGAGGAGCTCTGCCTCAAACATGTTTGCTGCCGTTTTTCCTTCGTTCTCCAGGTGAATATACTTGGGAATGGGTGTATGCTCGCGTGTCGCGTACAAGGGCGTATACGTTCCCGACTCCGTCTTGGCACTCGGTGAAAAAGCCAGAACGGCGATGTTTTTAATTCCGTAATTTTCAAATTCGGGGTTCACTTTCGACGACATTTCAAGTTTTTCCCTTGGATTCATGGTCAATCCCACGAAAAACATGGACATGCAGCTGCCGAGGGCTAAAACCAATAACAGAAGCGCCGTTGTTTTGTATAACTTGTTCATGGCTCCTCCTTAATGTGGTTTTTAAGATCCTATACTAAGTATATGCTCCAAGGGCTGAGAATCAATATTCTTCTCCCGTTTTTTTCAGGCCTGAAACAGGGGGAGTTTATTTTATGTATGATTCAGGCATTAACATATATGTAATTTTATATTAATTTTAAACAGAATGTTTTAAACTAAATGTTTTAATATGGCAATGACAACAAAAGAATGCATAATTGAGACCGCACTCAAACTTATCGGTACCGAGTCCTTTCAAAGTTTGACCGTCCGCCGGATTGCCGAGGAAGCGGGTGTGAATGTAGCGGCAATAAATTATCATTTCGGCTCAAAGGAAGTCCTGATTAAAAAGGCCATCGATTCACTCTCTTTTTCAGTAGAAAAGGGTGAGATTTTCGGGATCCTTGGCCCGAACGGGGCGGGAAAGACAACCATAATCAAGCAGATCATGGGCCTTCTGGCGCCGGACCGGGGAGAAATCACCGTATTGGGTTTCAATCCGCAAAAGGACTGGGAAAAAATGCGCCTCTATTTTCAGGAAGGCATTGCCACTTTTTACGGAACGTATTACAAGGACATTAAAATTGTCACAAGGGAATACATTTCGGCTCCCACCCAGGTAGAATGGGTCGATATAATTGCCGTGGGGACGCTCCTGCTGGCATTCATCATCGGCGGGATGTTCAGTTCCCTCCTGTGCGGTGCCATGATCCTGTGGTTTTTTTCAGGCGGCTTCAATACATCGGTCCCGGAACAGCCGGTTCCGCCCTTTATTTTTTGCTTCGTTCCCAACAGCTACGGTCTGGATGTAATGCGGGGAATTCTTTTCGGTTCTGAACACCTTGGCAGCCTGCTGAACCACGGTGTGCTTTTGGGTATGTGCCTTGTCTCTTTGTCCTGCGCCGTGTTTTTTTACAGAAGCAGGCTCTGGAAAACACGCAGGAGATGAGGAGACCAAGGCTACTCAATCACGGGCAACCTTACTGTAAATGTTGTTCCCTCGCCGGCAACACTTTTGACTTTGATATTGCCTCTGTGTTTTTGAATTATTTTATAACACAGGCTCAAGCCCAATCCCGTTCCCTTTCCCGGTTCCTTGGTCGTGAAAAACGGTTCGAAGATACGCTTTTTAACCTCTTCCGGTATACCGTGTCCCGTGTCGCTGATTTCGAACTCCACGCCCCTGTCGGCCGTCCGGGTTTTCAGCGTCATCCTTCCCCCTTCGGGCATCGCATCGATCGCATTGGTGCATATATTTACAATAACCTGCTGGATCTGGTTTTTTTTGGCCGTAACCAGGGGCAGCCCGGAACCATATTCCGCCACGATTTCTATGTTGCCAGTCTTTGATTGCGCTTCAACCAACGTCATGGCCTCCTCGATCGTTTCGTTCAGATCCATCGGTTCAGGGTATGATTTTCCCGTTCCGGAAAACAAGAGAAGGTCATCGACAAGTTTTTTACAGGAGGCCGCCTCCCGCTGTATCGAATTTATGGACGTGTATAAAGGATCGTTCTCTTTTATTCGTTTGGCGATGTTCCGGGAATGATCCAGGATGGCATTGATTGGATTGTTTATTTCATTCGCCAACCCGCCCGCCAACTGGCCGAGCGCCGCCATTTTATCGGTCTGGAAGAGCTGCGCCGTTTTTTCCGCCAGTTCATGATAGGCATTTTGTAACTCTTCCCTTTGCTGGCAGATGTCTTCAATCATCATGTTAAAACCGGCCGCAAGGGCGTCCAGTTCGTCATTCTTATCCGACAACTTAATTTGAACGGAGTAATCTCCCTGTGACACCTCGATCAATGCTTCCACGATTTCGCTGATCCGTCCCTCCATAGCTTTTTCACTCATTGGCCCGCTCCTTTAACCATGCCCTGGCTTCCTCGATCGTTTTAAAGAATTGCAGCCCCTTGAAGGGCACAGCCCTCATGAAAAAGGACGCAATGACCCTTGCGACGGGATGCAGCCCGACTATGGTGGCATAGGCACTGGTTGTATCCATCTCCTCATCCCATTCCCTCAATATCTGTCTGGCCTTGTAGGACATCGATTTCAGTCTATTGATGTCGGAGATAGAGCCCCGTACCTTTTTCCCGAACCTTTCATTGAGGGTCATGATGGCCTGCCTGAACTCTAATGCCGTTTCTTCGTTCAGGTCTCCTATAAACGTAAAGTAATAAATATCATCCTCGCCTAGATATACTCTGTTTTCTCCTATCCGGATTTCCCTGTCATTTTCTCCCATATTATCCCTCCTTCAAGCCGGAAATAGACCCCCGTTTGAATTGAAGAGTTTCCATATTAAATATTTTCGTTTAATTGTTGATTTAATGCAAGTTTTTTAGGCGTACCTGCCAGGGGTTTCCTTCCTCTAAACCCATGATTTTATGGGCGAATTGACCTGAGAAATACACTTCCACGCCCCCTTTGGACGGATGTGCCGGCCAGATGACGATGGGATCGTATAAATTATGCGGGATTACCATTACCGGTATGCCCTGGCCGAAATCAATGTCGTAAACATGGATCTTTGAAAAATTGTTTATGTAAACTAATCGGGGGTGTTTCGTGTTCATATTCACGGTGTCAAAGTGAAGGTAGGGGATTTTATGGGCGGAAACGTTGACTATCAGCCTGAAAAAAGCTTCCAGCTTTTCAGAGGGTGTTTGAAGCATTGGTTTCAGGGTATCGTGAATAATGCGGGCTATTTCCGATGTACCGGCACCGGCCGGGAACGATACTTAGGGAATGGTCAGGGCCGCATTGCCGGTGAAGGAGGGAGGGATTCCCTCCAGATGGTTTCTGCAGTTGACAACCGTTACCTGGGTACATGGAGTATCCGGCGGATATTCGTACAAGGATAAACACATTTGTGTCAGAAACGCCGACAGGGCAACATTTGTACTGCAGGGAACTCCCGCCTGTTTGGAGATGTCCTGTTTCAGTTGGGCCAGCGCGTTACCCGAGAAATAAAATGCCCGGGTTCGCTTTGTAAATATGCCCTTTAATGCGGCCGGGAGAAACCGGAACAGGGAAAATAAAGAAACTTATTTTCAATAGCAGGCTGTCCGCTGAAAATCCAGGTGTCTCGAATGATCATGCGAAGACAGGCCCTATCCAATGTAGTAAACCTCCAGATACGGGAGGAATCGGCTTTATTTTCGGCCGTTATGTATTCGGCTGTATTTTCAGGCTTCATTGGCATTAAACCTCACCTTTAAAGGATTTCTTGAAGATCCGGAAACCCGGTTATATATATTCGAACAATTCCAGGTTCAATATCAATCGAACAGCAATCCATTTATGAATTCGCGAAAAATGATGGTAGCCTCATCAATAATTTCACCGCAGCAATCCAGTAAAATGCTTTAATAGATTTCACCGATATAACGGTCGTATTCCTGATATTTTATTGCCCTGCCGTATGTATACTACAAGTTCAAAATAAGCGCTACCGTTTGCAAAAATTATTTATTATAAAAAAACCGGATTACAATGATAACCTTATCTTTCCGTTATTTCGCTCCCGCGGACTGTAGTATGCTGATTACTTTCGTATAGTTTTTCACTTTCGCGCATTTCAATGGGGTCATCCCGTCATCGCCGACATGATTCACGTCCGCTCCCTTTTCTATCAGTAATTTAACGACATCGTCGTACCCATTAATCGATGCTGCCATGAGCGGGGTCCAGCCTTGAAAATCCATTGTATCTATTTTAGCGCCGTGTTCAATTAAAATTTTAATCACTTCCATTTTCCGCGCGAATGCGGCCTGCATCAGCGGGGTCCACAGGTTTTTGTCTTTTGATTCGATATTCGCATTGGATTCCAAAAACAATGTGATGAATTCGGAATTACCGTTTAATGCGGCCAGTGATAAAGCCGATTTTCCCTCCGTATTTTTCATATCAATATTAATTTTGTTGTCTATAAGATACCGGGCTGTTGGTAAATCGGAATTTGCCATGGCGTATATGAGCGCCGAAGCCCCTTTGTTATCCGTTGTATTTATATTCGCGTTGTTTTGAACCAGTAGTTTTACCGTATCAAGGTGGCGGTTTAATGTTGCATATATCAATGGGGATATCCCCTTATTGTCTTTCGCGTCTATATCCGCCCCGTTTTTCAATAAAAACTCGACTATTTCCGTGTTACCTTTGATAGAAGCAAACATCAATGGGGAGGCTTCCTTGGTATTTGCCCGGTTGACATCGAATCCCTGCTCGACCAGTATCGAGACAATATTCGCATGGTTTGAATTGGATGCAAAATGCAATGCCGTCCACCCGAGGTTGTCCGCCGCCTTTTTATCAACCTTGTATTTAAGTAATTCCTTCGCTACCTCAAGATATCCTTTATCGGATGCAAACAATAAGGCGGTCATCCCGTTCTTGCTCGTAATATTGGCATCCGCACCTTTTTCAAGTAAATACCTGACTATATCGATGTATCCATTATAGGAGGCAAGCATTAAAACCGTTTGTCCGTTTTTATCCTGCGCGTTTATATCGGCTCCCTCTTCCGTTAAAGCCTTGACCTCCTCCAGATTGTTGCTTTTTGTGCTCTCAAATAACGGTGTCGGCCCCGACACGCAATTGAAAAGAACTAATATAATAATGGGCGCCAATGACAGAATTTTTTTCATAACAAGCCTCCTTTTTCATTTTTATACAGGTCTGTCGTCAAGCCTATAAATATCATAACTATTATTTACCGGAACATCAAGTTCACTTTTTTAATGCAGGTTTTTGTAATGGATTATCATCAAGGAAGTGCGCGCTCCCACTCTGATTCTTTTTTTTGGGATAATGAAACCATCAGGTAGGCGAAGAGAAATCCTGCGGCGAGGAGCAGTGTTTCGGTGTTGATTCCTAAACTGAACTTTTCCTGAATGTCAAGGTAAATGAAAAAGGCGACCACAAGATGTCCCATGCCCCAGATTGCATTAGCGATGGGCAATGCCCGGAATTTTTCATATCCGGAATTTCCCGCCTGCACTGCCGGTTTGATTCCCGTGAATACGTAACCTAAAAGCAGTGACGGTATGGATACGGCGATTGCAAAACCCAATGCGAAATACAGCAATAGATCAAGCCCTGTCAGCATTACCACAACTCCGAAAACCGTGTACAATACAATTTGAAATATTTCCATAATAAGTATTTTCGGCATAAAATGTCTCCTTATATTTTTACGATTCAATTAGCCGTTCCAGTTTTTCAGAACTGACTTTTATCAATGATTCACTGACTTTCTTTTTTGAGAATTTCAGCAAATGCGCCTTCAACCTGCCGGCGGCGTATTCGGACATGTTCCTGAAAACACAATTCTTCACCCCGTTATCCGCACCCAGCAGGGCATAAACGAGTGTGCTGATTCCCTCTTTTTCCGCCTTTCTCAACCAGTCCTGAATTTCCCCGTCATCCATGGTTTTTAATTTGCTTAAAGTCGTCATGGTTTTCCTCCTATAAACGCTTTAGTCCTTCAGAACCTCCATAATGGCCTCATTAATGAGGTTGCGGCTCCGTTCAATAATCAAATCACGGGCATCCCCCTTTTCCAGTTTTTCCACCTTTGGTTTCACATAATTTCTGACAGGTTCCGAAAGGTTGCGGTAAATCGCTTCCTTGACCGCATCGTCGGCATCTACCAATGCAATAATCATGTCCGTCCCCGTGATCTTGAGAAGTATCTGCTGAATGGTGGTATCGTCCATGGATGCAATACCCGAAAAATCACTGACGATATTAGGTTTCCTTGACCTCTGTAAGGTTATTTGACCTTCCGCGATCCGCATCTCGATATTATCCCCGAAATTCACCTGCTTCAAAATGGCCTGTGGAATCCGTATGCCCTTTGAGTTTCCGATATCAATAATTGGTATTAACATAAATATCCTTTCATTCGTTGTAACTACATAAAGTATACATTGTAATTACGTCAAGATCAAGTATTTTTTTAAAATTTATAGCAAATTCCCCATACTACCACGAAGCTTTCAGCTGCAAACTTCCATTGTTCAAATTACCGATTTCCTCAAATACTCAACATTGGATACGGATTTCTAACAGGTGTTTTCCCTGTGATAACGACAATTGTGTCTGCCAATATCCGCGGCCATGGGGTCCTGGTGTGAAGGCTTCTTCTTCCTTCTTCCGCGGCCATCAGCGGTCGTGGAAATCAGAGCAAAAAAGTGGTATATTATATACCGGGAAACGTATGGTCGTAAAACATCATGGCCTGCATCCAGTCAAAGAGTACCGCCGTTTGAACGGCATAATCAAAGCCTTTTGGTTTTTACTTATTTTCCTCATGTCAGTACTTTTCGCATGTCTCTACGATTCAGTAAAAGGCAGACCTGTGGGCATGTCAACAACCGGCAATTCCTCTATTTTTAATAACAACTATATTCACGGAAAGGTTTTTGTTGAGGGATGGGACAAGCCGATTGAAGGCGGTGTCATCGCTATCAGCGGCAGGGAAACATATATAGACGGAAACGGCGGTTTTATGATTCAGGGCATCCAGTCCGGCGAGGTGTTGCTCAACGTGTTTTACAAGGGAAGATTTGTTTACGGGCGCCCTCTGCACCTGTTCAATGGGGATAACTATACAAACATCACAATCGATTCTTTTTTTTCGCGGATGACGGTCCGTCCCTATTTCCAGGACACTCCGGAATCCGAGGTATTCAAGCCGGTGAAGGCGAAATATTTTTGGAAGGGAAACGGGAAGGTGAAAAAAATCGCGCTCACCATAGATGACGGCTGGAACGCTGACCCTCGAATCCTCGACCTTTTGGGGAAATACGGCATCCGGTGCTCCGTGTTTGTCATAGGCGGTCGCGGTGTCGGGGAGAAACACCCTGAATGGATAGCGAAAATGGACGGCATGGGTTTCGAGGTCTGCAGCCATACCTACAGCCATGGGGTGGCACCCAAGATGAGCACCAGGCGATTCATCTACGAGATCAGGAAGGGGCAGGAGGTAATCAGTCGTGTTACGCACAAGGTTTACCCGTTTATCCGTACTTCAGGCGGTTTTTACAACAAGCGGGTTTTGAAAATTGCGGCACAGAACGGCTTTTACCTTGTCAACTGGTCCATAAGCCTGGTTGACACCTCCCGAAGGAGCAAGCCGGCAAAGCAGAAAAAATATATCCTTGATCATATAATGAACGGGGACATCATCCTCAGCCACTTCGGCGGCTACAATACATACGAGGTTCTAAAGGGTATCATTCCCGTAATACTTGAAAGGGGATACCGGTTCGTTACCCTTTCAGAGCTGTTATACGATCAATTGCAGTGATTGTAAAAAAAAAGGGGAGACGGCTTATCGGCCGTCTCCCCCTTTAATAAGGGGATGGTAAAGTTACCAACTCACCAACCTATTGCTATTATCAGATATTTGGGGTCGTTGTGCGAAATGAACGAAGAATATCCGCCCACATCGTCGTACGGGAAACCGTATGAATACCCATTGATGGAAATATCGTGGCAGAATTTGGCGTAGTAATGCGCCGGAGCCGCCGTGTAGAAAGTGGCGGGATTCGACCACAGGCTCTGGTTCCTCAAAGAACCGTCGGCATTGAATGTGCCCGCTGCCGCACCCACATGCCTGTAGATGGCCGCCGAAAGGTCGGGATAGGCGCCCAGTCCCTGCGCATTCGCGCCCGGTTTGGGAATGGTTATTCCGTTGTTGGCCCATATCTGGTCAACATAAGAGTTGTAGTAATTGGCGTACGGTCCGCCCTCGTTGAAGCCCGCCGCTCCCGGTTCCACTATCCTGTAGGGGTAATGAAGGTTGGCGCAATCCTGGAATTCCGCAGGAACGGTGCTTCTGAACCGCTGGAACAATGTTTCCCGATCTTCGGCGAACGTGGCCTGGTTTTCACCAACCTGGACGTCATATCCGTCGTCGCAAATCAACCGCATGGCTATTTTGAGCCCGATGGCATCCACACGGGTGGTGTTCCCGTTGAACTGTGTGGGGCCGATTGTAAACTCGATGAAATCCCAGTACGCATCTGGATTGGCCGCATTCGGGGGTGCCCCCAGGGCGAAATACATTCTGCCTGCCGAATTGGCCGGCATGTCGTAGGTATCCTGGGCGGCTATGGTGGTAGTCACGTTGATGCCGCCGCTCTGGAAGCTCCAGTACACCTGGTTATCGGCGTACCTGCCGTTGGTCCTGTTTAGGAATTTGCACATGAGTACCTGGTTCCCAACCGGTATGGAGTTGACATCGCCCCAGAAATCAGAGACGGGTGTGGGCGTAGAGCCGCCGGTTGTCGGTGTAGGCGTGGCCGTGACGGTTGATCCTCCCGTGCCGTACACTTCAAATTCCCACAGTGAATACCCCCAGGCTGTGGCGCGGGATGTGCCGTACATCCTGATATACCTGCCGCTGCCCGATACATTATGTGTAACGGTTCCGCCTGAACCCGATGTGGTTGAATAAAGAGTGGTCCAGGTTGATGCATTGGAGGATATCTGGATCTGGTATGCGGTGGCACATGCCGTCTCCCACCGGAGAACCACGCTGGAAACAGTAGCGGTGCTCCCGAGGTCTACCTGGAGCCATTGCGGATCACTGAATGCGCTTGACCACCTGGTCCCCGTATTGCCGTCGACAGCATAGTTTGCAGCCGTGCCGTCGTTCTCATTGCTTGAAGACGTGGCCGGTTTGCCAAGGGCTATGTTGGTTGTTGACGGCGGCGAGGAAGGCGTTGGTGTGTTGGTATTTGCCTGGGTGGGTGTGGCTGTTAAAGCGGTTGTCGGGACCGGGGTGTTTGTTGAGGCTGTCGTGGGAACCGTTCCGCCTGAGCCGTACACTTCGAACTCCCAAAGGGAGTAACCCCAGGCGGTAGATCGGGCCGTACCGTACATCCGGATGTACCGCCCGCTTCCCGAAACGCTTATTGTCTGATTGCCGCCGCTGCCGGACGATGTGGAATAAAGCGTTGTCCAGGTCGAGGCATTGGAGGAAATCTGTATCTGGAAAGCGGTGGCATATGCCGCTTCCCACCTGAGAACCACGCTTGAAACGTTTACGTTGGTGCCGAGGTCAACCTGCAGCCATTGGGGATCGCTGAATCCGCTTGACCAGCGTGTGCCGGTGTTCCCGTCGACGGCGTAATTGGCGGAAAAACTTGCATTTTCATCGCTTGAAGACGTCGCGGGCCTGTTTAATGCCAGGTTGACGTTAGATGGCGGTGTGGTCGGCGCCGGCGTGTTCGACACCGGTGTGTTCGTCTGTACGGCGACCGGAGTCGGTGTCGATGTTGAAGTGGTTCGCCTTGCAAACGCGGTCACGCTGACAAGAAAGACCAGGCAGAAACATGTAAGTATATAGCTCCACCTTATAATTTTTTTCATTAGTATCTCCTTTTTATTTTTTTATCGGTAATCGTTCAGCTGACCCTCTTGGGTTTTGACTGAAAAATTACCGTCAAACAAGGTGACCATATTCACTGAGTGAATAGACCGGCCTGTTCTGTGGATGAAAAATTTTCACCTCCTTTTTATGAGAAAAATGGATTGGCGGGATTAATTCAAGTCAGATATTTTTCTTATCCATGCAAACGGATGACATTCTTCATGTGTTTTTTAAATTCAAGATGTACCTGCATAATCCCCCAGATTGTTGACTTATGATACTACGGGGTGAAAAATAAAACCTTTGTTTTTAAATGATGTTTCTTTGTGTTTTGACGATTGGTACACAATAGAAATTATTATTGACGGTTGAGGGAAAGGATTACTTATGTTTAAACAGGTACCGCCAGAGCCCTAAAAAGATATTCATTCCCGGAACTTTTTTCATGTATTCCCTGTATTCATCACCGAATTTTTCAATGCCGTTTTGATCGGCTCCCATGGTGCTGAGACAGGATAATACAATTCCGGGAATACCCAGTGCCAGGACAATCCAATGCTGGGAAAGAAGCATCAGGGAAACATTCATAAGGGGAAAGGCCAGGAATTGGGGATGACGGACAATGGCATAGATTCCCCTTGTAACGAGCTTCGTGGTTCGAATGTAGCTTTTTCCCTTTTCAACCCCGCCGTATTTTTTGAATGTATAGATGGGCAGCCATCCCAATATTATTATTATACCCCACAGGATGTAACCCAGAATTTTCAAAAACAGAATTCCCTCTATTGGAAAAAAGAAAATCAGGATAAATTGCGCCACAATGAACGCGCCGGCTATTGCCGATATTATATGGGATGCGATTATTTTTTTATTTCTATCCTGTTCCATAATACAACAAACCTCCGTTTACAATCGTTATTTTCCGACCAGGGCAATGCAGTGGGTTCCGTTTATTTTTGCAATTATATTATTGTTTTCGTCTTTAAAATACAGTTTTTCCAAATCTTCACTGTCTAAATTCCGGATTAATTTTAAATTGTATTTTTCAAGAAATGATGAGACATTGCTTTTTTCAAAACCGAACCTCCAGCCTTCCCCGGCATTACTCACCGTTTTGTATATACTGCTTTCACCGTAATATAAATTTTCCCTTTTAAGCACGGCGGCATGTATGTAGTCGAAAACAATACGGCTGCCGGTTGAGGTTAACCTGTCAATCACCCCGAACAATTCATCAACCGCCTTCTCTGTCAGGTACATGATAATGCCTTCCAGGATTAAAAGGGATCTTTTATCAGGCTTAAAACCGTTTTCCAATAATTTTTCAGGCGGGGAATCAATATTGAAATCAACGGGAATGTAGACCGTATTTTCGGGTAAAAGAATCTTTCTTTTTTTAAACTGCCCGATTTTTGCCTGGAGCGTATAGTCGGTGTCCAGCTCGTATATTTTGAGGTTTTCATTCATTTTACCGAAACGTATGGCCCTTGAATCGAATCCGGCCCCGAAAATAACAATTTGTTCGACGCCTTCATTGATTGATTCTTTGCATAAATTGTCTATAAATTTGGTCCTTGCAATTACGTATTCATAAATGCCCCTTGGAAAAATAGGCCATTTGAAATTGATGAGCCCGGTTTTGACCAGGAATTTCATTGGTACGGGAAGGATAAGGGGGGCTATATAATCTCCCGATCTATAGTTCTTGTTTTGAGAAAGATACGAAGCGGCCCTGCACACGCAGGTGAAACCAGCGGTTCGTGATGATTTGTTTTCAATCCTACTTTTCCCATTGCCCATATAAGGACTCGCCCTTTATTTCGACTAAACAAAAATGAAAACCATTTCCATTACTTGACAATATAGGTGCCATGGGCTAAGGTGTCAAGAGACTGCAGATTATAAAATGATAACGGGAGGAGATATTTATGCTGGCAACAAAATTGAAACATTTAGAAACGGAAGAGGACATTACGCAAACTCTTAAGGATAATGAAAACGTTATGGTCTGCTGCGGCAGGATGGGCCCCATGTGCATACCCGTTTACCGGGTAATGGAGCTATTGGAGAAACAATACACCGCGGTTGCCTTCAGGGACATCGAATTCGATATTCCCGCCGCGTCCTTGATCCGGAGTCTTCCTGAATGTGCCTCTTTTAGAGGGCTCCCTTTTACCGTTTACTATAAGCAGGGGAAGG
>JAFGKU010000065.1 GCA_016928415.1 Spirochaetales bacterium | reverse complement strand
GGCATCAATGACCGTCGTGCCCCCGGAAACGCAGTCCCCGCCGGCAAAAACGTTGGGAAGGGAAGTCTTTCCATCCTCGATCTCCGTCACGATGCATTCTGACTGTGTCAGTTGAAGGGCGTTCCTGACACTTTCCACCGAGGCATACTGGCCTACCGCCGGGATAACCATGTCGCACGCCAGTTCATACTCGCTGCCGGGTACCGGTACGGGACGTCTTCTTCCCGAGTCGTCCGCCGGTCCCAATTCCATGCGGATAAGCCGAATGCCCCCGACATGGGAGTTTTTGCCTGAGATTTTGACAGGAGAAACCAGCACCTCGAGTACTATGCCCTCTTCCAGTGCCGCTTCAATTTCCTCTTCATAGGCGGGCATTTCCGCCCTTGTCCGCCTGTAAAGAATGGTAACTTTTTCCGCCCCGAGGCGCAGTGCCGATCGGGCCGCATCCACGGCAACATTCCCGCCGCCTATTACGGCGATGTTTTTCCCGACAGCCGGCTTTTTCCCCAGTGCCCTTTCTTTCAGGAATTGAAGGGCATCCGTCACGCCTTCCAGCTTTTCTCCGTCAATACCGAGCATGCGGCCTTTATGGGCACCCGTGGCCACGAATACGGCCTTATACTTTTTGGAAAGTTCATCCAGATTTTTTACAGGGGAGTCGAGTTTCAGTTCCACTTCTCCAGAGAGGATGAAATCAATGTCGTTCATCAGTATCTGCTTGGGCAGGCGGTATTCCGGGATGCCGACGGACAGCATGCCTCCCGGGATGGGGAGCGCTTCATATACGGTTGACGTTCTTCCCATCTGCGACAGGAAATACGCACAGCTTAAACCCGCCGGACCGGCGCCTATAACGGCTATTTCGCTTTCCTTTTTTTTGGCCTTCCGCGTTTCCTGTTTAGCCGTGATACCGCTCTCGGAGATGAACCTTTTTATCGTCCTGATGGCAAGCGGTTCATCAATTTCCGACCTGCGGCACCGGCTTTCACACGGCGCATCGCAAACGCGTCCGCAGACGGAGAGAAACGGGTTCCTTGACCGGATTACCGTCGCCGCTTCCTCGAACCTGTTTTCCGCGGCAAGCCCGATATAAAGGGGAACGTCCACCCCGGCCGGACAGGCGTGGGAGCAGGGCGATTCGGCGAGCATGATGCAGCTGGACGCCCGGCATTTTTTTTCAATGATGTGTTCCAGGTATTCCTCCCTGAAATGCTTCAGGGTGGACAGTACGGGATTGGGTGCCGTTTGCCCGAGACCGCACAGCGATGTTTTTTTTATGGTTATGGCCAGCTCTTCAAGCCTGCCTATGTCTTCCAGGGTTCCGTTTCCTTCACATATCCTGTCAAGAATGTCCAGGAGTGTCCGAACGCCAACCCGGCACGGCACGCACTTACCGCATGATTCCTTGTGAACGAAGTCCAGGAAGTAACGGGCAATGTCAACCATGCAGTTCATTTCATCCATGACGATGAGTCCGCCCGAACCCATGATGGCACCGACCGATTTCAATGATTCGTAGTCAATCGGCAAATCCAGGTACCTGGCCGGGATGCACCCTCCCGAAGGGCCGCCCATCTGGACCGCCTTGAATTTACGGTTTTTCCTGATACCGCCGCCTATGCCGTAAACGACATCGCGGATGGAAACGCCCATGGAGACTTCCACCAATCCCGTGTTGTTTACCTTGCCGGCCACGGCGAATATTTTCGTACCCTTTGTGTTATCCGTTCCCGTGGCGGCGTACTTATCGCTTCCGTAAAGGAAAATAACGGGGACATTCGCATACGTTTCCACGTTATTTATGTTGGTCGGGCACCCGCGGAATCCCTTCTGGGCCGGGTAGGGCGGCCGCGGCCTGGGCGTTCCCCGACGGCCTTCCAACGACGCGATAAGCGCCGTTTCTTCACCACATACAAAGGCGCCGGCGCCCATCCTGATTTCCACGTTAAAGGAAAATCCGGAATCAAGGATGTTTTCCCCGAGCAGTCCCGTCTTTTGGGCCTGCTCTATGGCGTTCTGTGCTTTCTTGACGGCCAGGGGATATTCCGCCCTGACGTAGATAATGCCCCTGGTGGCCCCAATGGCGTACCCCGCAATGGTCATCCCTTCAAGCACGGCATACGACGTTCCCTCCAGGATGCTCCTGTCCATGAACGCCCCCGGATCGCCTTCATCCGCATTACAGATGACATATTTTTGTTCCCCGGGCATTTTGCTGCAGATTTCCCATTTTTTGCCTGTAGGGAATCCGGCGCCTCCCCTGCCTCTCAGCCCGGCTTTTTTTACTTCCTCGATTACTTGCTCCGGTTTTAACTTGAAAAGGACCCGGGTCATTGCTTCGTATCCCTCGTGGGCCATGTAGTCTTCTATGCTCAGAGGGTCAATTTTGTTGTGAAGGCGGAAAACCTGCTTGTTCTGATTGGCGAAGAACGGTATCTCGTCCACGCGGGCAACTATCCTGCCTGTTGCGGGGTCATGGTAAAGGAGCCGCTCAATGATTTCGTCTTTCAGGACGCTTTTTTCGATTATTTCCTCTACATCCTTTGCCGTGACCGATGTGTACATGATGTTGGACGGTTGAATCACGACTATGGGACCTGCCGCGCATAATCCATGACAACCGGTAACCTTGAACCTGACGGCAGATCCGAGTTTCCGGGCTTCAATCGTCTCGATGAAGGCTTTCCTGATTTCACCGGCCCCCAGAACGTCGCAGCCCGTTTCCCCGCACATCCTGATTTCTTTTATTTTTATATTGGCCTCGGCCAGGAGTTTTTTCTGTCTTTTACTGAAATCCTTCAGTGTTTTGAATTCAGTCATCCGACCGGTTCTCCCCCGATCGGATCTGTTCTATGCGTTTTCGTGTTTTTTGCGTGTTCATCTTTCCGTGATAAGTCTTGTTTATGACAACTACCGGGGCGAGTGCGCAGGCTCCCAGGCAGGGTACCGTGTCAAAACTGAAAAGATTGTCGGCAGTTTTGCCGCCTTCATCGATATCCAGGATTTCCCGTATCGTATCTATTATTTTTTCACCGCCGTGTACGTGGCAGGCGGTACCGCGGCAAACGGTGATTTTATACTTTCCATCCGGTTCCAGCTTGAATTGTTCGTAAAAACTGATTACCCCGTAAATGCGGCTGACAGGAATACCGGTCGCCCTGTTGAGGGCTTCAACGGCCTCTTGAGGCAGAAAACCCAGTACCTGCTGGAGTGCCTGGAGCATGGGAATGAGGCAGTCCTGGTTGTACTTACCCTCATCCGACATGTATGCTTGACCTGTTTTTTCAATCACGGTGGTAATTTTTTCTTTATCCATGGCGTTCATTTTTTTTAAATCAAATCCTTTTTGATTATTCCGGATCATCCCGCAGCGGGATGGTTTACTAAAATCCTAACCAATTCAATGCGGTGAGTCAAGAAGACGGCATTAAAAACCTGTGTTTTTCCGCCTGTCAGCCGGATATCGTGTTTCCTGCTGTCAGCGTCATTGCCATTTTTCTTCCTTCACCGGTCACAAACTCATTTTTTATCCATCGATCCTGATTTTCCGGCGCATTTTTCCGGACTTTTTCCCTGAACTCCGTTAAGGCATACGCATCGGTAACAACAGCGTAATTTTGGTCATTATTAATTTTCAAAGCGGAATCACCGGCAATGATTTTCAGGATCCTGGACACATCATCCATTTCCAGGCCGAGTTTATGGAGGATTTTTTTTGCCTGGTCCGACGCACCCGTGTTTTGACCGGCCATACCGGTGGATAAAAGGATAACGGCCGGGATCACTATATGCCAGTCGGCGGTTTCCTTCTTGAGAATCAGTTCCGCGTATTCCAATGCCTTTTTCATGCGAATTTCGTTTTGACAATTGAATTCGGGACTGCTTCCCAGTTGTGATAACAGGCGATACTTTATACCCACCGCCTTGGTTTGCCAGTATTTCCGGTAAATTGACTCACCGACGCATTCCGAACCGTACTTGCACCATTCCAGGCAGCTCATTCCCGAGTCCTTGTATACGGTTTTCCTGCAGGCTGGGCAATCGGCCTTCAGCTCATCCGTCCATATTTCCACTTCTCCGCCGCATTGCGGGCAGGTATAGAATTCAGGGTGTGGCTGCCTCAGTATTTTTGCGCCGGGGCAAAAGGTATGATCCATATTTTTTCCTCCTTTTTTTAAGTTTCCACCGGGAAAAGTATATCGGGAGAATCCGATAAATCGCGTAAAGTGGACGATTCCAGTACTTCCAACATTTTTTTTCTTGCTTCCTGGAATATCTGGTGTAATGTACAATCTCCCCCGGAGGGGCAGTTTCTCCGGGATTCAAGACATGTATAAAGGGGCATGTCACCGTCAATGGCAAACACTATATCTTTCAGGGATATTTTTTCCGGTTCACGGGCCAGGCTCACGCCCCCGGCCGCTCCCCGGTGCGAATGGATGAGATTCCCGTGCATAAGTGACTGGAAGACTTTCCTCAGATACGTTTCCGGCACCTTGACGGCGCCGGCTATGTTTTTAAGGATCACCGGTGCGCTATCATTTTTTTTTGACAAATACACGAGGCTGTGAATGGCATACTCAACACTGGTTGAAAATTTCATGCAAACTCCCTGAAATTAAGGATAAAAATTCTGGATTCTGCCACCAGGGTATAATTAGTATAATCAGGATAATAATTATCCTGATTATACTATATAACCAATTTTCTATATTGTC
>JAFGKU010000064.1 GCA_016928415.1 Spirochaetales bacterium | reverse complement strand
TGTATTATTTCTGGGGTAAATTGATTTTTATCCAATCCCTAAGTCATTGTTCTATTTGGATTTAGGGGACAGCGGGAATTACTCATATTGATATGCTTCCTTATAAAGCTTTTTTTATCATGTAATTGGCATTTTTAACGATCGATGATAAACTGACTTCCTGATATAACCGTTATGGAAAACCATAACCGGTAAATACCTTGTCAACAGGAGATCGGACATGAGAAAGATATGTACCCTGGTTGTTTTACTGTCATTTATCTCGCCATTGAACGCGGAAAATGGGGGCCTTTATCTGAACACGCCTGTTCTGGAATATTCCTATCTCGATATTATCCTGAGCGGCACCAATAATAATCTTCAATTATCAAATGATCTGTTTTCGGTCCATCTTAACCTTGTAAATAATGTGAACTGGTTTTTTCAGAATAAAGATTTCATGATCAGAAATACGAATTTGGTGGCATTTGATTATTACCATCATGAGGGATCCCCGCCTGATCCGACTAATTTATTTTTATGCATTGATTCTTTTTCATCCGATTTGAAGTGGTACTTCTACAATAAAATCCCGTTCCCGGTCAACCTTCATTTTAATGTGACCGGCGATTATTCATACAGGAATTACACAACACCCGATTCAGAATATGGAATAGGTCCGAGAGGAGGCATCGGTCTGGGCAGGATGATAAATATCGCGCCTGTTACCAAGGCAATAAAATTATGTGATGCATTGGGGATTGAAAGAAATTCACAGACTGTTTATGGCCTGGCCGCGATCATCGGCAGAAGATATGTCTACATAAAACGATACAGGGAAGATTGGGAAAAAGCATATTTAAATGATTTGAACAATGCGATTGGCGGGTCGGCAGACCTTTTGGACATAGCCTTGATCCTCGATGAGATCGGAAATGTCGCCGTCAATAATATCGGGTATGAGATAAATCTTGACGGGGGTATTTATTATCATTCGGCAATGCCGGAATTGTATGATAAAAAGATTTATTTAACCGCTGATGTTTCGGTTCCGTTTAATACCATGTTACAGCTTTCGGGGTATTTCGCCGGTGATTTTGATTTTGACCTTATGGCCATTTCCCGCATATCCATCTATCAGGATCTCAAATTTCATCCGGTTAATCCAGTTATCATGGAGTTCTTATCATCATATACCTATAATTGGAATGGATTGGATTATGATAATGTTTTTGAATTATCCGCCGGTATTGACGTTCGTTTGCTCTATACACTCACGGTCGGCTTGAGCGGTCTGGCAGTGTTTGTTCCCGATGAAAATGATACGGATATCGAGCTGACCCTTTCATTCGAGTGGGATATCCTGTGATCAAACCTCGCCCGTATTACCCGTCATTACAGCCGAATTATCGTCTGCATTGACCTCGCATCGGTTTCCCGTTATACTCCTTTGTTAATGGAATCAGATACAAAGCGGACAGGACTCACTTCTGTCCAGGTCGCAGAGCGTGTAAAAAAGGGTTTGAGTAACAGGGCTGCCAGGCAAAAAACCAAAACGGTCAGGGGGATCCTGGTTGAAAACATTTTTTCCGTATTTAATTTCATTATTCTCGGCATAATAATTTTCCTCATCATTTTCTTTTTCAGGGACAGGGATTGGCGGCTTATCCTGGATTCAGCCGGGGTTTTCCTTGTGGCTTTCGTTAACACGGTTATTGCCATTTTTCAGGAACTCAAGGCCAAGCATGCCCTGGACAAGGTCAGCCTGCTTTTAAAAAAAGAAGCGGTTGTCATCCGAGACGGCAGGGAACAGACAATCCCGGTGACGGACATTGTCGTGGACGACCTTGTCGTACTCCGCAGGGGGGACCAGACCGTCGTGGACGGCAGTATCGTCGATTCCGTACGGTTGGAAATAGATGAATCGCTTTTAACGGGAGAATCGGTACCCATTGAAAAGAAACCGGGGGACACCGTTCTTTCCGGCAGTTTTTGTGTTGCCGGCCGGGGTGTTTTCATGGTTGAAAAAGTGGGGCATGACAGTTACGCTTCGTCGGTAACCGGTCTTGCCAGGAAATATAAATTCGTCCGCACCCCTCTGCAGAAAAGGATCGATACTCTCATCCAGTTCCTTTTTGTTTCCGCCCTCATCCTGGTCTGCGCCAGCGTGCTGGGTGAAATATTCAGGCCGCGCGGCCTACCCGAAGCGGATTTTGTCCGCAGCCTGGCAGCTATTCTCATTTCACTGGTGCCGCAGGGGCTTGTCCTTTTCACCTCCGTTGCCTTTGCCCTCGGGGTCTTCCGCATTTCACGAATCGGGGCCATCGTGCAGAAACTCAATGCCATTGAATCGTTTTCGAATGTCAGGGTGGTCTGTGCCGACAAAACGGGAACCTTGACGGAAAACCGGTTAAGCGTCCATATAATTACCAATGTGAGTGCCGGGATGCCGGACCCGGAGATTGAATCGCTATTGGGCTCCTTTTCCGAATTTTCAACGGAAAAAAACGCGACAATCCGGGCCATTAATGGATTCCCACCGCTTCCGGGGACGCGTCGCATTGATGAATACCCCTTCAGTTCGGATTCCAAGATGAGTATGCTTACATTGGAAGTATCCGGGGAGAAAACCCACTTCGTACTTGGCGCGTATGATCTCCTTCTGGAAAAATTCCCGGGCGACAGGCCGGTTATATTGAAAGATGTCTTTGAAAAAAATGAACTGGGGATTTACAGGAACCTGCTTTTTCTCAGGGTGAAAGCGGAGAAACCGCTGGAGTGGGTCAGGGACAACCTTGCATCCGCCCCTCTGGAACCGCTTTGTTTTGTTTCCATCAAGGATACTGTCCGCAGGGACGTATATGATGCGATTGCCCTGTTTGCAAAAAACGATATAAAGGTCAAGGTCCTTTCAGGCGATGCGCCCGAAGCCATCGCCGCCGTTTTACGCGAGATAGGCTGGGACATTCCCATTGACCGGTTTGTCACTGGGCAGGAACTGGACGGGATCGATGAAAAGACCCTCGATGCCCTGGTCCTGGACAAGGAAGTTTTTGCCAGATTGAAGCCGGAGCACAAATTGTCCATTGTACGTTCCCTTAAACGGAGGAAAATTTATACCGCCATGCTGGGTGACGGTGTGAATGACCTGCCGGCCATCAAGGAAGCGAACATGGGGATCGCGATGGAGGAAGGGAGTTCCATTACAAAAGAAGTGGCGGACATCGTGTTGTTGAAAAACAAATTTTCCCTCCTTCCCGAAATATTCAATGAAGGCAACAAGATCATCAATTCCGTTTCTTCAGTGGCCAAGTTGTTCCTGACCAAGAATTTCATGGTGATCCTCATGACGCTTTTTACCCTGTTTTTCCTCTTCGAATTCCCCCTCACACCGAGGCGGGTTTCACTCCTCAATATGTTCGGCATCGGCATACCGGCCCTGCTCATGGCGCTGCTTAACAAGAACGTTAAAAGGTATCCCTATTTTATCAAGGACGTTCTCTCGTACACAATCACCTCGGCTTCCGTCATCGTGGCCGGTGTTTATGCTTCCTATTATTTTATTCCCCTTCTGCTGCCGTCCGTTCCCCCGCAGGGGGACATGGTTATGATGACCGTCATGATCGTGCTGTTCGTTGCCAATTTTGTCATCATCTCGCTCGAATCGGGGAGTTCCACGTACTCTATCTGGATTTTCGGGGTTTTTCTGGCTGCCGTCTACATCCTGTTCACGGCATTCGATTTTAACTTTATTCTCTTCAGGCTTGTCAAGGAATTTTATGAGATTAATACTATCAATCCGGCTTATTGGATTGTGCTGTCCGTTTTTTCCTTATCGAGCTGCGTGTTGTTGTTTTTTCTGCATTTCCTGAGAAATAAATTCTTCCTCAAAGAGACCATGACGGTGCATTGATTTACACAAAGGACGAGAAAAAAGAAGAGATGAATCTGAAAAATTCCCTGAAAAGTTTCAGGATGGCATTATAAATGGCGGTCCATGCCTGGTAGGAATAGTACGCCTTAATAGCTTCTTTCTTGCTTATTACCTTATCCTTCCTTTTCTTCATACCTATAATATAGCATAAATTGGGGAAAAAGTAAATTGGGATTCTTCAATATTATCTTTAAGGCTATTAGCCGGGTTACAGCTTATAAAAGGTAAAAGGGGTATATAAAAGTGTCTGGCAATATTTTTCTAATTTCTCTGCGACCTTAGCGTCTGCTCTGCGTACTCTGCGTTGAATAAATTTAATTGAATTCATTGCCAACCTCTATTCATCACAAAACAATTAAGAGTATGCATAATTCTAAAACCTCCCGGTCAAATAGCCAATCGGGAATTTGGGCGGTTTATTCTATAGAAGAGAAAACGCTGAGGTCGCAGAGGTTCCGCGGAGAACGCAGAGTATTATTCAGAATGCAAAAAAGGTTCTCACCTTTATGTTACTTTAACGTCTTAAAAAAGCCCCATCACTTTGCCTGTGTCCGCGTCTACGTCGATGTATCTGTAGGCGGGGTCGGAGGCGGTGCCCGGCATCAGCTTGATGTCTCCGGCAACCGGAACTATGAATCCCGCGCCCTGGTAGGAAAGGATGTCCCGGATAGGCAGGCTCCAGCCTTTTGGTCTTCCCTTGAGGGAAGGATCATGGGACAGGCTCAAGTGCGTTTTAACCATGCAGGTGCCGAGTTTCGACAGCTCGGGATCCTTCTCAATCGTTTCCGCTTTTGCCAGGGCATCCGGGGAGTATGTTACACCGTCCGCCCCGTATACTTCCCTGGCTATCTTGTCAATCCTCTCCCTTAACGGAGTCGAGTCTTCGTACAGGAATTTAAAATTAGGTTTTTCCTTGCAGGCATCTATGACCGTATTGGCCAGTTCGGTCGCGCCTTCACCGCCTTTTTCCCAATGTTTGGAAATGGCAACCCGCACGCCTTCTTTTTTACACGCATCCTTGATGACTTTCACTTCCTCGTCATTATCCGTGTAAAAATGGTTGATGCAGACAACAGGCGGTATGCCGCTCTTTTTTACGCTTTGCACATGCGCCAGGAGATTCCCCAGCCCCTTTTCCACGAGCGCCGGGTTCTTTTCCGTGTAAGCCTTATCAAGCGGAGCTCCCGGAACGACCTTGGGTCCGCCGCCATGCATTTTCAGGGCTCGGATCGTACAGACCACGACGCTGCAATTGGGAACGAGTCCACTGAACCGGCATTTCAGGTTCCAGAATTTTTCGAAACCGATATCCGCCCCGAAACCGCTTTCGGTAACGTGGTAGTCGCCCAGCTTCAATCCCACCCTGTCGGCGATAATGGATGACTGCCCTATGGCTATGTTGGCAAACGGGCCGGCGTGAACGAGAACGGGCTGGCCTTCAACGGTTTGCATCAGATTGGGATTGATCGCCCTGGCCATGATCGCCGTCATGGCGCCAGCAACTTCCAGGTCTCCTGCCGTAACCGGCTTTCCATCCTTGCTATAGGCAATGACCATCTTTGAAATCCGGTCACGCATATCTTTCAGGTCCCTCGAGACAGCCAGGATAGCCATCACTTCGGAAGATACGGTGATCTGAAAACCGCTTTTCATCATAAAGCCGTCCATGCGGGAGCCGATTCCTATAACGATTTCCCTTAATGCCTGGGCGCAGAAATCCACTGCCCAGCCCATGGCGGGTTTTCGGGGGTCTATATTCAGTCTTTTAAGATTTTTTTTGGCCAGTACATCGTCGGTATAATTGAATTCATGCTGGAGCCTGCTCGTGAGGGCTACCATGGCCAGATTATGTGAATTGGTTATGGCATCGATGTCTCCGGTTAAACCCAGGCTTAATTCGGTGAGGGGGATGCATTGGGCCAGTCCTCCGCCGGCCGCGGAACCCTTGATGTTAAAGGTAGGCCCGCCTGAAGGCTGCCTTATGGCGCCGACCACTTTTTTGTTCAGTTTCCCAAGGCCTTCGATCAATCCCATGGTTGTTGTTGTTTTACCTTCGCCGAGAGGTGTCGGCGTGATGGCCGTCACATTAATGTATTTACCGTTCGGTTTACTGCCGATTCTTTTTAATATGGCCTGGTAATCCAGCTTCCCGATATAATGACCATAAGGAAACAATTCCATCTTGTCCAGTTCCAGCTCCTCGGACAGCTTATACACCGTTTTCATGTCCGCGCGGGCCGCATCCGCGATTTCCCAGTCTTTCATTTTTGTGGGATCATATTTACTCATGGTCAACCTCCTGTTATTGATGCCATTTTAGATTTTTATATACCTCATTATATATTGAATCAAAAAACAATCAACTAGGGGGATTATTTAACGATATACCTTTAAGGCTATTATGAGGGCTGCGCATGAACCCCGGCTCTACTTCATTTCATTCAGATGCCGCCGTGGTTCCTGCTCCGCCCTCAAAGCATAAAGGTATTTCATAAAACAATTATGGAAAGGAGGAGGATAAGTTAATGGGTTACTATTTTAGCTTTCCACTTAAATATTTTTCCTTGTGGTTCGTCATCTGCCTGTTATGCCTTGGGGTTGTTGATAGCGGTTTGATTAATAGTATTCCGATCAATTTAGTATTCTTTCGAAAATTATTAAGTTACAATAACCTATTTTATTGATAATAAATTGTTTATTTAAACGGCATCCTGACAAGAAACACAGAATCTCGTTACGAGTATATTTTTACTCAGGGGAAAATAATATCATGATAATAATGATTTTCAAGTTTTTTTTGATGAAACGTATTTCTTATGCAATGTTTGGAAGAAATACCTTGACATTCACAATGATTATTGTAGAATCTAAAGAGAATTGCATCATTTGAGTTGACGGATAATGAGCTTTCAACATGTGGGGACATCTAAAAACCCCGATTTTTTTAATAGTTTAAAAAAAATGGTGTTAATTTGCCTTGATTCGAGGTGTATTTAGGCATGACAAAAAAGAAAGTATGTGTTGTAGGTGCCGGTATCTCCGGTATCAGTTTAGCCCAGCGGCTCATGAATTCCGGTGTAGAGGTGATTCTTCTGGACAGGAATCCCTATCCCGGCGGCCGCGCCGCCCGTTACGGCTGTAAGGCCGTTGATGAATGTGTTAAGTGCGGTGTCTGCCTTCTCAGGAACACGTTGTGCGATTTCAGGGAAGAGGACAGATTGCGTGTTTATTTTTCCAGTACCCTCAATAAATTTCAGCAAAACCGGAACGGCGGGTTTAATCTTTCCATCATCAGGCAACCTAACCGCATAGACCCGCGATTGTGCTATAACTGCGGACGGTGTTCACCCGTTTGTCCGGAGAATGCCATCCGGACAATAGCAGGCTGGAAACCTTATATTGATTCATCCTGCACGGACTGCGGTGAATGTGTCTCCGTTTGTCCCGTGGCGGCCATTTCACTAAAACGGGAACCGGCAGAAGAAAATATGAATGTTGATGCCCTTGCCCTTTGTACCGGGTTCATGCCTTTTGATCCGGCCATAAACCGGAAATACGGCTACGGCGGTAATCTGCACGTTATTACAGGCACGGATATGGAAGAATTCTTCTATAATGAAAGCTATCCCGCAGAACATATCAAGAAGATCGCATTCGTGCAATGCGTCGGTTCCCGTAACCGCAAGGAAGGCAAGGAGCATTGTTCCCGGATCTGCTGTTCCTATGCCCTGCGAATGGCAAACCGGATTCTCCATGAAACGCCTGGAACCCAGATTGATTTCTTTTACATGGATATTCAGCTTGCATCGGATTATTTCAGAAATTTTTACGGCGAGATCAGGAATAAATTCAATTTCATCCGCAGCATGCCCGTTTGTATAAAAGATGACGAGAATGGGAAACCCCTGGTCCGGTATGACGATCCGGTCACGAACCACAGCGTGGAAAACCTGTACGATCTGGTTGTCCTTTCCCAGGGAACATGCCCTCAGGAGGATGCAACGGAAATGGCCGACTTGACCGGCGTCAATATGGATGAGTACGGTTTCTTTCTTTCCGTACCGCAGAACGGTATATTTGCCTCGGGTGCCTGTAAGGGGCCCATGGCAATCGAGGAATGCATAAAGGACGCTTCCGCGGTTTCCGAGGAAATACTATCCTATTTGGGAGGGCGGTAAGCCTTATGATGGTAAATTATTTAGGAGGGCGGTGATTATATGGCAAAATCTTCAGTCGCCGTCATGTTTTGCATGTGCGAATGTTTCCCGGATGCAAAAAAAAGGAGTGATGCAATCAAGGCCGAGTTTTTCGAGCAAAACCGGGAAGATACCATCGAGCTTCACACCTTTTCCTGTACGGCCAAGACCAAAATAGGCGGAGATATCGGGTCGTTAAAAGGCAAAAACATCATCTTTACCGGCTGTTCCCATTTGTTGAAAATCGGATTTTACGACGATGTGGTACGCGCGAATGCCTGTCCGAAATCGAATTATCGCATGATAAACATAAAGGGAGGCAAGTTCGATTTTTTTGAGGGGAACGATTCCTGGCCCAAAAAAATTGTTTCCGCCATTCTCGCCGAGGCCGCAACACTTTCCGAAAATTTGACCATAGAGCGTGAAACACCGGAAAGGTATTCCCGCGTACTGGTTTACGGGAGCGGTTTAAAGGGGCTTCGTGCGGCTGCACACCTGAAAAAAGGTTTTCCTTCATTGGATATCCTGGAAACGGAAGATGGGAATTTATCGGCCGGAATGCTTTCCTCTCTTTTAAAGGACAAATACTGCGTTACAAGGCAGAGGGAAATTGTTGAAGAGGGGAGAAAAATCGGTTTTATCTCAAGCAAAGACATCCAGTTCATTCAACCGGTGGAACAGGGATTCCGGGTTGCGGACAGGGGTGGAAACGTCACCGATTACGGGGCCATAGTATTTGCCCCTGAGACGGTGGAGGCTGAATGCACGGAGACGGGAGCGTTCAACCTTACCGGATTTTACCGGTACCTGCTGCGCGGGGAGCCCATGAAGGGGACGGCCTGCTTTTTGGCGGATTATAAGACGGCGCTTTTACCGGAAGTATTCGGTGATGTTTTGTCCGCTGCCCATTATTTAAAATCCGAAAAATTCATGAACGTTTTTATATTTCTGAAAAACATACAGGTCTGCATCAGGGGACGTCAGGCGCTTTATGACAAGGCGCGTGAGGCGGGAGTGGTATTCATAAAATATGCGGATGAAATCGAAGCAGACAATACGGGCGGAGAATTCACCATACGGGCCGTGGACGAACAGAGTGGAAGGCCGTGTGTTGTAAAAAAACCGGACTTCCTCGTCATCCCGCAGAAATTATTCCGCTCTCCGGAGGCGGATGAATTTGCCCGCGCATGGAAATTAAACCCGGAATACGGGAGTCATACGCCGTCCGTTTCCCTTTTTATAGGCCCGAATGGAACGGTCAGGCAGGGCATTTTCACCGTCGGACCTTCCGAAGACGACGCGGACCTGGAGTCTCTCGCGTATGTTTTACGGGAATTTTACCTGGAAGAGCGGCAGGAATTCGAGGAGCACATTGCCGTGGTTGACAGTGAAAAATGCGCTTATTGCCTGACCTGTGTGCGTGTCTGCCCGTTCGGGGCAATAAACAAGAATCCTTCGGACAAGGTTGCCATGGTATTGCCGTTCCTGTGCCGGGCCTGTGGTACCTGCGTGGCTGAATGCCCTGCACAGGCCGTTCAACTGAGAAATATGCCCAATGAGTCTCTCTATGACAGTGTCAAGCTTATCCTATCAAAGGGGGATGTATCGTGACAAAAAACATGATGATCATTCATTGCCCGGAGGGAGCCGGCAAGGCCCTGAAAAACATGGCGCATCATGGATTCCGTCTTCCGGAAACGGTGGATTTTCTCGAGCTCCCCTGTACGGGGCGGGTCAATGATGCTCTGCTGGCGGAGACTTTGAAGACGGGATTCGACGGCGTCCTCGTTATCGGGTGCCGGAAGGAAAACTGCAAATTCGTTACAGGCAACCTTCGCGCGGAAAAAAGGATCGCCCGCCTTGCCCGAATTCTGGAAGAAGCGGGAGTATCCGGGAAGCAACTGGCAATGGAATTTATCGCCCCTGATGAAGGACGAAGGCTTTATAAAATAATAAACGGCTTTTATAAAAAATTATCAGGAGAGAATACCGAAAAACAGTCTTGAGTATTTCACAGGGTGTTTAGAATGTTTAAGAGGAGGCAGACAGGATGAAAGCGGCAATTATTGATGGAAAAAAGATTGCGGAAACGATCCGTGGAGAACTCGCTGAGGAAATTGAAGACCTGAAGAGTAAAAGGAATATTATTCCCGGTCTGGCCGTTGTTCTGGTGGGCGAGAATCCCGCTTCCCAGGTTTATGTCAGGATGAAGAACAAGGCATGTCATGATATAGGCATTTATTCGGAGCAGCAAACCTACCCGGCTGATGTTTCCGAAGAGGAACTTCTGAACAAGGTGAAAGAATTGAACGCGGACGATAAAATTCATGGAATACTCGTGCAGCTGCCCCTTCCCAAGCATATCAACGAATTTAAAGTGATCAACACCATTCTCCCTGAAAAGGACGTGGACGGCTTTCATCCCGTCAATATAGGCAAGCTCATGATCGGTGAAGATTGCTTCAAACCGTGCACACCGTACGGTGTGCATAAATTACTCATCCATTCGGGTGTGGATTTAAACGGCAGCCATGTCGTTGTTGTCGGACGCAGCAATATAGTGGGAAAACCGGTGGCCAATATGCTCCTGCAAAAGGAAAAGGATGCCAATGCCACGGTCACCGTCTGCCATTCGCGGACAAGGGATTTACCTGCTGTCACAAGGCAGGCGGACGTGTTGATCGCCGCGATCGGAAGGCCTGAAATGATTACGGCGGATATGGTCAAAGAAGGGGCTGTTGTCATTGATGTGGGGGTGAATCGAGTAGATGATCCTTCATCCGAAAAGGGGTACAAACTGGTGGGGGATGTAAAATTCGATGAGGTGGCTGAAAAATGCAGGGCCATCACACCCGTTCCAGGCGGTGTCGGGCCCATGACCATCACCATGCTTTTATACAATACCGTGCAGTCGGCAAAGAAAAAAGCCGGGATAACCGGTTAAGATTAAGCGATGCCGCATGACCGGGCTGGAGGATAGGTTAAATGATAATAGCTGAACAAAAACCCGTTAATGAAATCCTGAAAAATATACCGGAGAACAGCCGCCTTTTGATAGTCGGGTGCGATACGTGTGTAACGGTCTGCCTGGCCGGGGGTGAGAAGGAAGTGGCGGTTTTATCCTCCGTCATCTCCATGTCCGACAAAAAAATGAAGAGTATTGAGGGCACGTCGATTGAAAGACAATGCGACAAGGAATTCCTGTCGGAGATAAAGGACCGTGTAAGCGAGTGCGATATCATTCTTTCAATGGCCTGCGGCGTGGGCGTACAGATGATGTCCGATTATTATAACGGCAAGATAGTACTTCCGGCCCTGAATACCCTGTTCATGGGGTCCAACGAGGAAACCGGCTACTGGCTCGAACGCTGCCTTGGCTGCGGTGACTGCAGTCTGGACATAACCGGAGGGATTTGTCCCAAAACACGCTGTTCAAAGGGACTCATGAACGGGCCCTGCGGAGGTTCGGAAGGGGGGAAGTGCGAAGTGGACCCCGAGAACCTGGATTGCGGATGGAACCTGATTTATAACCGGCTCAAGGAGTTGAACAGGCTCGATACGATGGCCGCCATTCAACCTCCCCGGGACTGGTCAAAATCGCATGACGGGGGTCCGAGGCGCATAATCAGAGAGGATTTATTGCTGTGATGAAAACCGAAAAAAAGAGCAGGATGCAAAGGCTTTTTGAAAAAGGTGAATTTGTCGTAACGGCGGAACTGGGGCCGCCCAAAAGCCTCGATTTTTCCGTTCTGGACAGAAAGATCGATTTATTAAGTGGAGTCGTCGATGCGGTAAATCTTACGGACAACCAGACGGCCATTGCCCGTATCTCTTCCATAGCTGCCGGTCTGTATGTTATGAAAGCCGGACTGGAGCCGGTTATCCAAATGGCCTGCCGCGACAGGAACAGGCTGGCCATTCAGGCGGACCTTTTGGGTGCCTGCCTTCACGGCATAACCAATGTGCTTTGTTTGACGGGGGACCACCAATGCATGGGCAATCATCCCGGTGCCAAGCATGTGTTTGACATTGATTCCATCCAGCTCATCCAGATAGTCAAAAATATGAGGGACAAGGGCGTCTTTCAAAACGGTGACGAGATCAGGAACAGTAAAAAATCGGATTTGTTCCCGCCCTATTTTTTTATTGGCGGGGCGGCCAATCCCTTTGCCGAACCGTTTGAATGGCGGGTATCACGGCTGGAGAAGAAAATAGAGGCCGGTATCGATTTTATTCAAACCCAGTGCATCTATGATATGGACCGGTTCGGCCAATGGATGAAAGAAGTTGTGGACAGGGGCCTGCATAAAAAGGCCAAAATCATGGCCGGCATAACTCCCATAAAATCACTGGGCATGGCCCGGTACATGCGGGACAATGTCGCCGGGGTAACGGTCCCGGATTCGGTCATTCAAAGAATGGAAAAAGTGGAGAACGTAAAGGAAGAAGGAATAAAATTCGCCGTTGAACAAATCCGGCAATTCAGGGAAATGGAGGGAATCGCCGGTGTTCATATAATGGCGATTGAATGGGAAGATGCCGTCAAGGGGATGGTAGAATCATCGGGATTGCTCCCCCGGCCCAAAGTATCGTGAAAGAAAGGAAATATATATGTCAAAAGATGATGCAACCGGCAAGACGGATAAAAGGGAAAAAGATATGTCCCCGGAAATAGACCTCTCCAAAGCGGACAATAATTTCAAGTATGATATTGCCTCCAGGCCAGGAGCTTCTTTTTTCAAACGGTGCTTTTCCTGCGGCACATGCACCGCTTCCTGTCCCGTTTCCGATGTGGAACCGGAGTTCAACCCCCGGCTTATCATCCGGCAATGCCTGTTGGGATTACGCGAAGAGGTGCTGTCCTCAAAGCTTCTCTGGTATTGCACCCAATGTTATACCTGTTACGCCCGGTGCCCGCAGGATGTCCGCTTTACCGATGTTATGGCTGAATTGCGGAACATGGCTGTGGAAGAAGGTTTCTCGCCTCCCGTGATGGCGGAAAAGGCGGAGAAAATAAACGATATTTCACAAAAGCTGCGCTGCAACCTCAATGAATACGCCTGGTTGCTGGCCAAGGGGGAAAAACCAAAGGGGCTGCAGGAAAAAATGAATAAAGTCCTGACGGAGGGTCTTAAGGAACTGGAATGATGAAAGATAATTTTGTACCTAAAATTCTCGTTTTTTGCTGTAACTGGTGCGCCTATGCAGGGGCCGACCTTGCCGGCGTCAGCCGTTTGCAGATCAAACCGCATTTCAGGGTAATACGGACCCTCTGCTCGGCACGTGTCGACCCGGAGTTTATCCTGCATGCATTCAAACAGGGCGCGGACGGTGTCATGGTAGCCGGGTGTCACCCCGGGGACTGCCATTACATAGGCGGTAATTACCGGACACGGCGGAGAATGGCCCTCTTGAAAATAATGTTGAAGCAATTCGGGCTGAACAAGGACAGGTTCGCCCTGGAATGGGTTTCCGCGGCGGAAGGCGAGAAATTCGCCGCGACAATAAACGGGTTCATCGGCAGGGTGGCGGCACTGGGTCCCAGCCCC
>JAFGKU010000063.1 GCA_016928415.1 Spirochaetales bacterium | reverse complement strand
GCTTGACGCGGGAGCCAATATCCAGCAGTGGACGGATAATGGATTGAATCCACAGAGGTTCCGCATTGATTACATGGGCGGCGGTTTCTATAAGCTGACAAATGTGCAGAGTGGGCTGTGTGTTGACGTAGCTGATGCTTCAACGGCTGCCGGGGCCAATATCCAGCAATGGACGGATAACGGCAATGACGCGCAGAGATGGAAAATCGAATGTGTAGAGGGATCAAACCTGAGCCCCACTTCGGTACCTCCGGCCACAAATACACCGACACCGACTGCACCGCCGACAGCCACACCGACTACGGCAGCCACGGGCGTGGACCGTACCGATGCAGGAGGAACCATTACCTCCCAGTACACGGACTGGCCAAGCGGTGAGGACAACCTGAAGGCCTTTGATAATAATTCAAGCACCAAGTACCTGACGTTCCATGCCTCCGGTTGGATACAATTCCAGTTTGCAGGCGGCGCAACCTATGCCATTAACAGCTACGCTTTGACCTCTGCCAATGACGCTGCGGAAAGAGACCCTTATACCTGGACCCTGCAGGGTTCCAATAACGGTTCCACCTGGACCACATTAGATTCGCGAAGCGGGGTTGATTTTCCCAACAGGTTCCAGAGACTCGTTTTCAGCTTTAATAACTCCACGGCGTATGGCTATATACGGCTGAATATGACCAACAACTCCGGCACGATACTGCAGATTGCCGAAATAGAGTTATTCGGCGACCCGGGAACGGTGGCAACATCCACGCCGACGAACACCCAGGCCAATACCGCCACACCGACGGCAACTCAACAGGCGACGGCCACTCCCGCGGCTACTTCGACTCCGATAACCAGTCTCACTGATATAACTGACCTGGGAGGAACCGTTTCCGCACAGTATTATGATTCACCCGCGGGCGAGGAAATCGGCAAGCTGATTGACAATTCCACGTCAACAAAATACCTGACCTTCCATGCTTCCGGATGGGTTCAGTATCAGATAGGATCCGGATATGTGGTTACCAGTTACAGTATTTCTTCTGCAAACGATGCGGCGGAGAGAGATCCATACACATGGACGTTCCAGGGTTCCAATGATGGGTCATCATGGACAACACTTGACAGCCGCAGCAATGAAGATTTCCCGAACAGGTTCCAGACGAGAAGCTTTTCATTCAGTAACAGCGCCAGCTATACATACTATCGTCTTAACATGACAAACAACAGCGGGACCATCCTTCAATTGTCCGAATGGGAAATATCCGGAATTGCGGGAACGGGAACAGCAACCGCCACGCCAACACCCCAGACTACACCGACACCGATAGCCGGCTCGGATATACCGGGGCAGATAGAAGCGGAGGATTATTCCAATATGAGCGGTATACAGACGGAATCCTGTTCCGAAGGCGGATTGAATGTGGGCTGGATAGAAGCAGGCGACTGGATGGACTATAATCTCAGTGTAACGGCCGGAACGTATACCGTTTCGTACCGTGTTGCCAGCCTCTCTACGGGAGGGAGCCTTGATTTGAGGATAGGGAACACGACGTATAATACGGTGAGTTTTGCCGCAACGGGCGGATGGCAGACCTGGACAACGGTAACGGGGACGGTCACCCTGCCCGGAGGAAACCAGACAATAAGAATATACGCCAACCAGACCGGCTGGAATATCAACTGGTTCAATTTTGCCAATTAAGAAATTATTGAGAATATCATGGGCGCCCATATAACTTCGATTTTACAGAAGTATCATGGGCGTCCTTTTTTTTCGGTATTATGAGAAATCCCCGGGGAAACAGCTGAATCATGGCGTTGAGATTTATTGCATATCCTGGGCTTTTAGTTCGAACCGGGTGTACTGGGGTATGAAAACCAGGTCGATTGTGCCGACGGGGCCGTTACGCTGTTTGGCGACAATGAGTTCCGTGGGGCTGATGTTAGGGGCATCCTCCGTCGATTGGTCCGTTTTCCGGTCCCTGTGGATGAACATGACCACGTCGGCGTCCTGTTCGATGGACCCGGATTCCCTCAGGTCCGCCATGTTGGGCTGTTTACCCTCGGCGTCCCTCCGTACCTGGGAAAGAACCACGATCGGTATCTTCAGTTCCCGTGCAAGGGCTTTCAGGCTCCTCGAGATTTCGGCAATCTGTTCATGTCTTGGCAGATCCTTGTTTTCGCTTGTTATCAGCGTAAGGTAATCGATAAAAATGATGGCTACCTTTTCCCTGGATACCATGCGCCGGGCCAGTGCCCTCAAATCCAGGAGTTTCAATCCCGGGGAGTCTTCTATAAACAGCTGCGCTTCATAGATCCTGGCCGCCGCCTCGGTAAGGTTGTGGAAATCGGACGGCCTCAAGAGGCCCGTTCTTATTTTTATGGCATTGATACGCGCCTCACTGGTAAGCATTCTCTGCATGAGCGCCATCTTGTTCATTTCCAGGGTGAAAAATCCGGCTGCCAGTTTATACCGCAGGGTGATATTGGCCGCCATGGAAAGGGCAAGGGCCGTTTTCCCCATCGAGGGCCTGGCGCCGATAACGATGAATTCGGAATTCTGGAATCCGCCCGTCAGTTCGTCCAGCGGCTTGAACCCGGTAGGCACCCCCGTGTAATTATCCTTGGTATGATACAGGCGTTCTATGGCCTCCACCGTCTGGCTTACTATTTCCTTGGTGCCGCTGTAATTCCCGGTAAACTGCTTGTTCGTTAGATCGAATATTTTTGTCTCGGCCTGCTCTATTATATCTCTTACATTCTGCGAATCGTCATGCGCCTGGGCAATGATTCCCTGTGAGATTCTTTCCAGGGAGCGCCGAAGACTCGTCTCCTGCACAATTTTTGCATAATATTCTATGTTGGCGCTCGTGGGCACACTGGAGGTAAGACGGGAGACATACGCCGCGCCGCCGCATGAATCCAGCTCGCCGTTTTTTTTCAATTCATCGGTGATGGTAATAAGGTCGATGGCCTCGCTGCGTGTATCCAGGTCGAGCATGGCGCTGAAAATTTTTTTGTGGCTGTTCTTGTAGAAATCATCGGGCCGTAAATACGTGATGACCCGCGTCATGGCTTCAGGGTCCTGAAGCAGAGCGCCCAGGGTGGCTGTCTCTGCTTCATTGTTATGCGGCGGGATCTTGTCCTTCAGCGTGCCCGTTTCCATGAACGTCAGGCCTTTTGCTCGGCTTTTTCCACCTTGAGTTTTATTACGGCTTCTTTGTTCTCGTAAAGCTTGATTTGAACGTTATAGCTGCCTATGTTTCGTATCGTGTGGTCGGGAATTTCAACCCTCTTTTTATCGATGCTGTATCCCCGCTTGGTGAGTTCATCGGCAACCATTGTATTGCTGACCGAACCAAAGAGTTTGCCGCTTTCTCCGGCCGACATCTGGAACACGATTTCTTCCGCTTCGAGCCTTTCCTTTAAATCTGTTGCGGCAACCCTTTTCTCTTCCTTACGTTTTTCAATCGAAACCTTTTTTGCTTCCAATATTTTAAGGCCTTGCTTGTTGTAAGGTATGGCCATTTTTTTTGGTATGAGATAATTCCTTGCGTAGCCGTTCGCAACAATTTTAACATCTCCCTCTTCACCCAGGGTAGGGACATCCTGATTTAGAATGATTTTCATAATCGCTCCTTTCTATAAATCTTTTCTAATTTTTATCCAGGTTTCGGCAATGCCGAGACCCGGCAACAGTATCATGAGGATGAGATTCATTTCAGGGATGAAAAGAATCATCATGATAAAACCAAGAACCATAATCATCTTCATATTTCGCGGGATATTGTATTTTGTTATCCAGTACTTCAATATCCCCATTCCCTGGATCCCGTACAGGGTCAGGACGATCAGAAGGGTGTTTATGGCGATAGTATTTATAATGAACATGTTGATGAAAATATTCATCAATATAAATGCCAGTGAAACGATAAGCGGCCAGATAAACCGGCTGTTGACACGGAATTGAAGAACGGGAGGAATACCGGTTATTCCTGAATTCCGGCCCAGTCCAAACCGGGAGCCCAGCCAGTAAGCGGCGGAAAGCATGAGAAAATAGAGAAACATGAACTGGGTAATAATGCTCATCCAGATAAGGTCCAGTATCTGCTTTTTGACATCGTCTAGCTGGATATCCAGGGCAATCTGACCAAGTTGCAGCCTGCCGTTTTCAAATAATGATTCAATCATTTTAATTGAAAGATCTTTGAGGTCCTGGCTTATTTGGGAATTTTGAAGCGTAATAAATGTAACGACAATGGCCAGTAAACCGGAGAAATAACTGGCCGCCAGTAGCTTGTGATGTTTCCTTAAGTTCGGTCTGTGAAAGAAATTCATGAAAATCAACCCGGCCTGAAGTGAACCGAGAAAAAACAACGGGATTCCGTTGGTCAATACGGGGTTCATCTTGTCCCGGATTGGCGCCAGCTCCGCGGAATTCAAATCCATTGAACTGAATACAGGGGTTAAAGCCGCAATAATCGCAAAAGCGATGATATTTGACCAGAGAAATTCCGTCTTGCCAATCCTGATTGCTATTACCTGCAGCAGGCAGAGCAGGACGATATTTTCCAGTCCAGGCAGGAAGTGACTCCTGTTGATGATAAAATAGAGAAGTACAGCTCCCAATGTAAATGCGGCATAAAAAAGCCATTTTCTGTATTGTTCGCTGTTTCTGTTTTCTTCCACGGAATTGTCGTTCATCATCTTTTTATTTGTATTTTTCCACAAACGGCAGTAAGGCAAGGATCCGGGCCCGCTTGATTGCCCGTGTCAGCTGCCGCTGGTGCCGGGCGCATGTGCCTGTTATTCTCCGGGGAACTATCTTGCCCCGTTCAGTGATAAACCGGCGCAGGCTGTCCGCATCCTTGAAATCAATAACAAATCCTTTTTTACAGAATTTGCATATTTTACGCTTTAAAAACAGTTTTTGCTTTTGCTTGTACTGCTGATATTTTTCGTTGTCACCGCCCCTGTCGCCGCGGCGGTCCTTGGAATCCGTGCCCGAACTTTCACGCGTGGTTTTTCTGGGCACTTCATTCGTGGTTTCATTTGTATTTGTATTATCTGACATTGCTACTCCTTTTCTTAGCTTGTTTTCAAGATTTCATTAAAACGGTATGTCGTCTTCAAAGTCTTCAGTGGGTTGGGAACCTGAATCCTGGGGAACGGAATCATTGGATTCCTGCCCGGAATAAGACCCCGCCTGTGAACCTTTTCCTGCACCGCCCGGGGCGCTGCTCAAGAGTTGGATATTGTTGGCCACGATTTCCACCGTACTTCTTGCCTGGCCATCCTGTTCCCAGCGGTTTTGCCGCAATTCACCGTCAACGCCTATCTGCTTTCCCTTTACCAGGTAATTCTGGAGGGATTCCGCCGTTTTGCCCCATAAGGTGACGTTGAAATAACTCACCTCATCGACCCATTGGTCGTCTTTTTTACGGCGCCGGTTTACGGCTACCCCGAGTTTTGAAACGGGTGTGCCGGAATTGGTATACTTCAGTTCGGCATCCCTGGTAAGCCGGCCCACAATGACTACATGATTTATGTCTGCTGCCATAGTCTATACCTTCTTCACTTTTCTTTTTTGAAGAAAACGAATTTGAGGATTTCGTTGTTCAACTTGAAAATTTTGTCCAAAGGTTTGATTTTGTCCGGTTCGGATTCAATCTCAAAGTTGATATAATGGCCTTTGTCATTCTTTTTGATGTCATAGGCCAGGGTTTTCAATCCCATATCGTTTTCTTTGATGATATTGATCCCTGAATTTTTGAATTCGGTCTGCACAGCGGCCTTTCCCTGTGCAAGGTTGTTCTCTTCCGGGCGGAAGATAAAAATAGCCTCGTATTTTCTCATATATATTACCCTCCTTTTGGTCAATATGATCCATTTCTGCTGTAAATGAATGGATAAAGAGGCAAAAGGTAAACTACCACTAATGTGACATAAATGTCAAGGGGTGGGATTTTTATACACTGCATCAAATTATGCTATTTCCAGGGCTGCGCATGAATCTCGGCTCTACTTCACTTGCCTTCGAACAGGACCCGTATCGCAGTAGCGATCTTAAGCTCAGATGCCGCCGAGCTTCCTGCTCCGCCCTTAAAGTATAAAGATACATTGTATAAAAACATTTTCAGAATGAAATTATACAGTAAAGGGACGTACATCACCTGTGTTGTTTTTTTTAAATACTGTTAATTTATACAGTTAACAAAAAATTGTATTCTTATCTTGCCAATTCCTCATTATCAATATAAAACTTGCTTGAATATTGGGGG
>JAFGKU010000062.1 GCA_016928415.1 Spirochaetales bacterium | reverse complement strand
TTTTGAATAAAATAAATAAATATCAGCAATAACACACCAATAATGTCAGTCGTCAATCCTGGCTTTATTAATGATAAGCTACTGAATATTAATATAATTCTTTCAATACCATTTAATTTTTTTAACATAAATCCACTTATGCCTAAACCTAAACAACAGACTCCTAACAATGCAGACATAACAGCAAAAATAATATCACCAAAATTACCAACTAATAACAAAGCATCATTATAAACAAACATGAAAGGCACGATAAATGCCGCAGATCCAAGAAACCACGCTTTAATGGATGTTTCCATGGGATTTGCTTGGGCTATTCCTGCGGCTGCATAAGCTGATAAAGCAATTGGTGGCGTAATATGGCATAGATTAGAAAAATAGAATATAAAGAGATGTCCGGAAATCATGGGGACACCCAAATTTATAATTATAGGTGCGGCAACTGCAGCGCCTATAACATAAGCTGCAACAGCCGGAAGACCCATTCCAAGAACAATAAGAATTATCATAGTGAAAATTAAAATGAGAAATAAGTTTTGACCCGCTATATTTAAAATAAAGTCACTAATTTTTAATGCACCTCCTGTCAATTCCAGGACGCCAACGATAACATTCGCCGTTGCACAGGCGGCGGCTACAGGTAGAACATTGATTCCTCCTTCAATAAGGGCTTTAATAATATTTTTAGGATGCATGCGAAAAGCTGGTTTAGCAAATATACTAAGAACAATAATAGCTATTATACAGTATAAAGCAGCTCTTACAATTGGAATATATAAAAAAAGCATAATTATAAGTAAAAATATTGCTATTATATTATGAAATCCGCTTTTTATTGTCTTGATTATATTAGGCAATTTTGAGGCTTCAATACCCACTAAATTCAATTTCAATGCTTCCAAATGAACTATTGTAAAAACGCATCCATAGTATAAACAAGCTGGAATAATGGCGGCTTTTACAACACTCCAGTAAGGGATCCCCAGGATTTCCGCCATGACGAATGCACCCGCTCCCATTATCGGAGGCATGATCAGCCCTCCTGTTGACGCAGCAGCCTCAACAGCACCAGCAAATGCCGGTGGGTATCCGACTTCCTTCATGAGCGGTATTGTAAATTGCCCGGTTGTGACCGTATTCGCGACAGCACTGCCGGAAATAGATCCAAACAAGGAACTCGCAATAATGGCAACCTTTGCCGGACCGCCTGAGAAGCGCCCGGCGAGGCCATACGCCAAATCGATCACGGTTTTCCCGCCACCGGATATCAATAAAAAAGCTCCGAAAGTGATAAACATATAGACTAAAGTAGACGACGCTTTAGTAATGGATCCAAACAAACCATTTGTTTGCATATATTCTATAAATATAAATTTTTGTATACTCGCACCACGATAAAATAAAACTCCTGGCATGTATTTTCCAAATATAATATATGCGAATGATAAAAGCGCGATTAGAGGCAATATATTTCCAAGAGATCTACGACAAGCTTCCAAAGTTAAAAAAATAGCCACTAAACCCATTAAAACATCAATATTATTGGGCAAAACAGCTCGTTCAATGATTTCATTATAATTAATTATAACATAAAAAAATACAACAATACTTAAAATAGAAAATGCAAAATCATAAACTGGGATTTTATCGTCAGATTTAAGAGATCCCTTATAAATTAAAAATATTAAAGAAATGATAAAAAGAAGGTGCCATGCATTATGAACTTGAGGGATAAATAAACCTATAAATAAAGCATAAATATGATAAATTGCCATTATTAGCGTGAGCATAAATACACATTTTCTATCCAAACCCGTTAAATTTCTTTTTGGGCTTTGACTTTTTTTTGTAAACATTTCATTTATTTTATTTAGTGTATTTTGGATTTTCATTTTACAGAAGCTCCATTCTCCGCCCCCAAGTTGATCGTCTTTAATTTCTAAAATATTATATTTTATTTTTATAAATAATTAATAACTTTTCTAATTTATGCATTTTACAATTAAAAAATTTTTGCATTTTTATTTTACTTTAGAAACTCTCCCGGATAAATAGGGAGAGTTTCTAAACATTTAGAATTAAAAAGCATTAACAAAAGAATAAGTGCAATCTATGATATGAAATTATTTCCAACCCATTTCTTTTGCAAATTTTTCCACTCCAGGATGCAAAGGCACCGCTTTCCCTACGTCCATAAACCATTTCTGCGAAAAATCTTTTTGAGAAGCATGGGAACTTTTAAGGAAATCCTGCTCCGCCCAGATCGCTTTAACCGCTCGATAGACAACCTCCTCTGGAAGATCGGCTCGGGTGCACATCACTGCGTACGTCAAAACACTGGGGACGGCCTCACTCTGCCCGCTGTAGGTTCCTGCGGGGATTTCACCTACCACAGTCGATGGATCCAAGGCTGCGGCCTTACAGGCAATGGCTTCTTCTATAGGAATGAAACGAATTTCATGGGTGGCCCTCAGCTCCATAACTGCTGAAGTAGGAACACCAGTATTAATCATGACGGCATCAAGGGTTTTGTTTTTAAGTGCATCCACCATTTCGATAATTTCAATTTTGTGATTCTTGAAGTTCGTGTCATCAATTCCCGCCGCCTTCAAAACGTTCATTATCACCGTATGACCCGCAGCTGTAACAGGCATGGTACCAACACGTTTTCCTTTTAAATCGTGAATCGTTTTTATCTCACTATTTTCAAGCACAATAATTTGTACCGGTGCGGGATACATAGGCATAAACAGACGAATGTTTTTGTCTCCTTTGCCTTGGTATCTACCGGTGCCATTGTATTTGGCCAACGTACCTATCAGCCCCGTAGCAGCGCCGTCGATGTCTCCGATCATCGTTAGATCAATCCCATCATATCCTCCACCGCTATTTTCGACCACTGCTCTAAACCCTTGTATTTTCTCCATTATTTTTGCATATGCTACGGCCACTTGATAGGTGGTATGTCCCGGGGTCGCCCCTCCAAGAACCCAATCATATTTTAGAACTTTTTCTTTTTGTTCGGCGCAGTAGGCATTGTTTAAACCAAAAAATACCATTAAACAAAATACTATAACCATAGACAAAATACGATTTTTCATAGCTTTTCTCCTTTTTAAGGTTAATAAATACATTTTATTTCCGAAAATAGAATTATAATTAATAAAAATAAAAAAATTTCAATATCCAAGCATCTTGAGTCTTGACATCAGTTTGCTCCCACCGTTGTTCGCCTTAGCCAGGGTCTCGACCGTGCAGTAAGGCTCTCCCGACCCGAACACCCAGAGTTTGGAATTGCCTTTCAAACGCCACTCTCTGAAGTCCGCGGGAATCGCACCCCCCGCGGCGTCAACCGCCCGCGCGAGAAGTTCGCGACAGACGCCGGGATAGTCGCCGGCCAGATCGTTTTCAAGATGGGGATCCACGGTCATGTCGTAGAGCAGCGGCCCTTCACCGAAAATGTTGTCGGTGTACCACCACCGATCATCGATCACGGTAATGTTGGGTCCCCAGCCGAGGACCACGGAATCCCTCACGCTCACGGAAGGGTCAACCACCGCCGGCCAGACATCAACACCATCCAGCTGGATCCCTGATGCAGCCCCCGCAAAAGCGAGCAGCGTGGCCGAAAGGTCATGGTTGTAAATGAGTTTTTCACACACCGTGCCGGCCGCCTCTCCCGAAGGGTGCCTCAGGAAGGCCACCAGATCCGCTACTCCCCTGGTCATGGGGTGGCCCTGTTTCCCGACCATGCCGCGGTCCCCCGGATCATAGCCCAGGTTGTGACCGTGATCGCTTATAACCAGAATAGCCGTCTTCTCCATCCTTCCCGAGGCTTTAATGCTCTCGTACAGATGCCCGAACCACCGGTCCACCAGCGTCACCTCTCCCGCATAATTGGCTCTGAGACGCACCAGTTCCCGTTCCGTCATGATGCCTTGCCAGGAATGATAGGGAGATTGAATGAGGTTCACCGTGTCGTCGTCCGGGTCATACATACGTCGATAATTCTCCGGCGGATCCCACGGCTCGTGAGGATCGAAGCAATCCACGACCAGAAAGAGGTTTTCAGCATCCAGATTGTCTCTGTACCATTCGGCTGCTGTTGAGAAGACCCTGGCAGGGAAATAATCCTCTTCTGAATGACGGCCCCTGGTATTCCGCTTGTACATTTTGAGGAATTCGACCAAGCCCGTGTTTTTCTGCGCGGTCTCATTCAGATGGGTTGCCACCTCGCTGTCCGGTACCGGGGGGCCGCTCCGATACCGGTCGGCCTCCTGTCCCCGGATCCAGCGGAAGACGTCAAATCCTCGGTGAAAATTCTTTGAGGACTTGAAAAGATGATAGCAGTCGGAGATCAGGGCCGATCGATACCCCTTCCTTCCCAGTATCTCCGACAGCGTTTCGTGATCCTCAGGGATGGGGCCCCAACCCGGCACGCCATCCACATCACCTTTTAGAAAAGAATGGTTCTGATAAGGGAACGTGCGTCTGGCAGTGTGCAAGGTTCTCCTCGCAGGAAGGGTAGGCATGGATTCCGCGTAGCACCTGGTGAATTTCACGGCGCCCTCTGCGAAAGCGTCAAGGTTGGGTGTCTGAATCCATGTGTTGCCATAGGCCCCCACATGGTCCTGACGGAGGCTGTCAAGAATAACCATGATAATATCCATACGGACCCCCACTTTATTTTCCAAGTTTTCAGAAGATCATTCTCATTTCTCCCAACGCTTCACCCTGGGCAGGATGCGTTCTCGGAGTGGAGCGAGCCGAACCTTGTCGCCTGAAAGATTCTTGCGTTCGGCCGGATCCACGGCAAGATCGTAAAGCTCCCATGTATCGGAGTAAGCACGGTAAATGGCCTTATCGTACCCCTCAACATAGAAATAGGTATCACGGCTAAGGTCCCCGCCCTTTTTGGCTTTCTGATCAAGGGCCTCTCCGTGGCAGCCGATCCGCGAATATTCCTCCAGCGGGAAAAGGTTCAGGCCCTGGAATTTATCCGGCGGGCTGATGCCGAAAAGCCCGGTTACCGTTGGAGCAATGTCGAGGGTGCTCGCCAGCTTCTCATAGACCGAGCCTTCCGAAATTGAAGATCGATAGATCAGCAGCGGAACCCGCACCAATTCATCATACATGGTGTCATCGTGGGAAAGCCCTCCATGATCCCCGAATTCGTCACCATGATCCGCAGTCAGTATGACCGTGGTGTCCTCGGCAAGCCCTCGGTTTGAAAGAATTTCGAAAAGCCCCTTCACATAGTCGTCCACTTCCCGGACATGGGCGTCGTAAAGCGTTCGAAAAAGCGCGGCTGTTTCCCGATCTCCTTTCCTGGGAAGGAGCACGGATTTGAAAAGTTCGAACATGCGTTCCTGGCTGATGGTTACGGATGGATCCACCATGTCAAGGTATTTTCGGGCTGGGACATAAGGCTCGTGGATATCCATATAATGAACCCACAGAAACAAGGGCCTGTCAGGTCCCTGCGCCACAAAAGAGCCCAGCCAATCATCAACCTTACGGTTGATTGTATCCCCTTTGATATAAGGGACCATGAGGTCCACGTCCTCCTCCATCGAGTCATAAAACATGGACCAGCCACGGTTCCAGCCAAAATAACTGCAAATGTACGGGTTGGAATGAAATCCGGCGGTGGTTATTTCCTTTCGATTCAACACCTCGGAAAGCAATTCCCTTTCGGGTGCCAGACCTTTAGGCTGGCCGTAGTCCAGATAGAAGGAGGAGCAGAGCAGCCCGGGGAAAGCCGCCTGCGTATAAGGCCCCGTGGAATAAGCCCTGGTAAAGCGAACCGATGAGGCGCACAGGGAATCCATGAAGGGGGTAAGCCCCCTGGGATTCCCATAGCAGCCGAGAGCATCGTTCCTGAGGGTGTCCATTGTAACAAGAACCACTCGTGTTGCCATTTTTCGTTTCCCCTTTCAGTACCCAAGGGCCGCAAGACGTCG
>JAFGKU010000061.1 GCA_016928415.1 Spirochaetales bacterium | reverse complement strand
GGAAATCACCCACGTGGTGAACGACACGGGCGGTCCCGTCAACCTGGAAATATTCGACGCCAAACTGGATCAATTCCCGTAAAGGCAACTATGTGAATCGATAAAAACAATGGTTTTTTGAGATTGCCTATAAGTATCTTCTTTCATGCGTCACCGGTGGCAAATTGCCGCCGGTGGCGTTTTTTTATTCCGGGTGTACAATTGAATGCGGGAGGAATATTTTCAAATAGTTACAACCGTTCATCCGTTTTTGGGTAATGCAATGACGAAAAATTTCCTACTTCCCATTTATTACCGCTTTCTCCCGAATTGACTTCAATTTCATCCCTGAATTCTTATTCTCGGAAAAATAGTGGTGATATCTCCGGTTTCACTGCTTGAAGAATTTGTGTGAATTTTGAACTGTGATTATCATTTATGAGGATTGAATAATAGCGGTGAATTCGCCGGCGGACCTCCTGGCTTATAAGTTTGTAAAATAGCCCTTGATAATGCATCAGGCGTAAATTATCATATATTGTATGAACATCCGGCTGCAGCTCAACATATTACTTTTAGTGGTTATAGTCTCTTTTTTTGTATCAATCGGTATTTTTATATTGATTACAAATCCCATAGCTCAGTATCAACAAGAGCGTGACTCGCTTGAAGCACTGGAAATCACATTAAATTCCGTCTTACTCGAGGCCACACGGGTATTTAGTGCAGCCTCCCTGGAGCAGCAGGCATTAACCTTTACGGCGGCGATAAACCGAATGGAAGATGAATTCCTCAAAATAAACCAATTGAACGCTCTCCCCAAACTGAATCTGAATATTCAGGTGGCCCTTGAGAACATCAAGAGCAGGGAATTGTTTATCAAGATCCAAACCGGGGAATATATGGAAAGGCTGAAAACCATCATTAAGGATATACAGGAAATATCAGGTATGGGGAATAGTACCAGTATTTTGGGATTTTATAAATCGTTTTTTACGATAAACAGAAAGTCAATTCAGGGGGAATCCGTTCAATTCAATTTAGGCCTGCTATACCAGCAGAATATTGCATTGACAAAGAATATCAATGACTCCGTGAACATAATAAACAAGGAATTCGAAATTATTTCCGAAGAAATTGAACATATCAGGTTGAACAGCCTTATTGTTTCCATATCGGTGATTGCGGGAATAATATTCGGCGTCCTGTTTTTTTATTTTCTCTTTGCAAGGAGCATAATAAAAAGTATTCAAGGAATCGAACGTAATATTTCATTATTGAAGGAAGGTGATTTAACGGTTATTTTTAAATCGAAGATTAAAAATGAAATCGGAGGTTTATATAATAATCTGGATGTGTTTATATCCGTGCTGTCTTCATCAATTGATGAAATTAAAAAAGTTTCCTCGGCGAATCTCGGTATAAAAAACAGGCTTATCCAGTCCGTCAACCAGACGACGGAAGCCGCTTCTGAGATGGAATCCAGGATTAAGTCGATAATAGACCGGATACGGTCCCTGGATGATGAAATCAAGGTGTCTACAGACAGCAGTAAGAATGTATTTACGAATATTGGAGAACTTAACAATAGTTTGATTGAGCAGAACACCATGACGGAAGAAACCTCGGCTGCCGTGACCGAGATGATTTCTTCGGTTACGAATATGAACAAGATAATCCTGGGCAGAAAGGAAATGACCGATCGGATGGTATTGACGGCACGCACAAGCGGAGAGAAATTGTCTGAAGCGGCTGATATTATCGCGGATATCAATAAAAACCTGGACAGCATTGGTGCCGTTGCGGAAATAATCCAGGGAATCGCGTCCCAGACAAATCTGCTCGCCATGAATGCGGCGATAGAGGCTGCCCATGCAGGAGACGCGGGGAAGGGGTTCTCTGTGGTTGCCGATGAGATACGCAAGCTTGCGGAGGCTGCCAATATACATTCGAATGAAATCGGCGTTCATCTGAACAGTATCATAGAAAAAATGGCGGCTGCTTCCAGGGCAAGCATCGACTCCGGAACTGCATTTAAGCAGATTGAGGAGGAAATCAATGCAATCAACGCATCACTGGGGGAGGTTTTCTCAAACATGAATGAATTCCATCGTGGAAGCCGGGAAATTCTTGGGGCAGTTAAAAACTTGAGCAATATATCTCTGCATGTGAAGGAAGCGTCCACGGGAATTTTCAGCGATTCCACAAAAACATCCGAAATGATGGTTAAAGTAAAGGATATATCAGCCGAAGTGCGTACGATAATCCAGGAAGTCATTTCCGGATTATCCAATATCATTAAAGCTACAAATTCCGTCAACAGCCTCGCTCAGGAAGTCTCTCGTGTGAGCGAGAACCTGGACAGTCAGGTGAAAAATTTCAGGACACCCGATGGCGGGAATATTCCGGAGAAATAAGTGCGTTTTTGCTTTTGTGGAAGTATTATAAATGATTTTTTATATTTGGAAGGAGTATATTTATGAAAAGAAAAATTTTGACATTCATTGCCATTTGCGGAATCCTTTCTTGTGGCAAACCGGACAAGCAGTCAATTGTAATTGGCGCTTCAAGGTCCATCACGGGGCCTCTCGCTGTTTTTGAACAAATCGCTTTTGGACCGATCTATAAAATGTGGGTAGATGAAGTGAATACCGGTGGTGGTATATATGTCAAGGAATATGGCAAAAAGCTCCCGATAAAAACTATTGTATATGATGATGAAAGCGATGTCGACAAGATGACAAAAAATATCGAGAAACTGATTGTTGAGGATAAGGTGGACCTTTTGTTTCCCCCTGCCGGAACCACAATGCTTTTCGCGGCAGCGCCTGTGGCTAACAAGTATAAATACCTGTTGGTTGGTGCGGAAGGGGGCGCGTCTAAAATCAAGGAAATTATTTCCGGGCTGCCCTATTTTTTTTCATTACTGAATTTTTCCGATCATGACCAGGTTCCCGTGCTGGCTGATATCATGGCAAAAGCCGGTGTTAAAACGGCGGCAATCGTCTTTATTTCCGATGTTCACGGCGTCGAGTATTCCGGTGCTGCCGTACCTGAACTTGCCTTGAAAGGAATTAATGTTTCGCTAGTTAAAAGCATTCCCCTTGGCACCAAGGATATTTCCCCAATCATTAGTGAGGCAAAGGCGCTTAATGTGGATGCATTCCTCTGCTTTGCCTATCCCGACGAAAACATAGTCGCAACAAAGCAAGCCATTGAACTTGGATTTAATCCGAAGGTTTTTTTATTGGGACCGGGGGTTAATTTCGAATTTTTTCCCGGAATATTCGGTGCCGCCACCGAAGGACTCATGGGATGGGGGGGGTGGAATGCCAAATCATCCCAGGCACATAAGGAATTCGCGGACAAGCTTGTAAAAATGTATAGTAAAGAAGTACTGGACTGGTGGGGACATAACATTTATTATGCCGGGCTGCAATTTTTGAAGCAGGCAATAGAAAAAGCCGGATCATTAGACAATACAAAGTTGCAGGAAGTATATGTTAATTCGAAATTTGAAACACTTCTAGGCCCCACCTGGTTCGATGAAAAACATCTTTTAGCAACCGAATGCTTTTCCGGCCAGGTATCCCAGTGGCAGAAGGGCATATACGAGGTCATCGGCCCTGAAGACAAGGCAACTTCAAAGCTTATTTTTCCTAAGCCCAAATGGCCGGGAAAATAAAACTCCCTGTTGCGCAAGACCAGAACAGGGAACCTTTCCTTCACTTATAGTAAAGTGAAGGAAAGGCAACGATCAAACTCCACCGTACCATCGAGACACCGGTTACAGGCGGGGTCAGTTTCCACCATAGGTCATTACCTCTCTGGGCGGCCAGGGGGAAATCACCCACGTGGTGAACGACACGGGCGGTCCCGTCAACCTGGAAATATTCGACGC
>JAFGKU010000060.1 GCA_016928415.1 Spirochaetales bacterium | reverse complement strand
TATCAGACCGATAGAAGACTTATTTGTACTGGGGTTACTTTAAATAATGGAAGGGGGTGACTTATTGGTACTGGGGTGACTTTTTTACAATTAAATGGATAAAATGGAGAAATTGATATAAAAATGCCTTTAAGTTGGTATAATGAAGCTTCTGCCACGAAGATTGTTGAAAATCGGAATGAAAGCTTTTTTTATCTATAAATTCGACTGAAATTTGCTCCGAGAAGTAACTTGCACCGCCAGTATTGTTTTTTCAACAATCTTCGTGGCACTCTCTATTTTTTTTCTTTACAGACAGAGCAGCCGATACTATAATTCACAATATGAAGAAAGTCTGTCACACTGTGTTTATGATCTTTATTTTACAGCTTATAGCTTAATTTTTCACAATTATTTATCTTCTATTGTATAAGATATTCAGAACACAATGTGAGAAAAAATTTAATAAAGGGAGATAACCAATAAGTAATGTATGGACTGGTTATGAAAGGAGTTAAAGAATGATATCAGTTGAAAATGTTACCAAGGATTACCAGGCCGGAAAAATAGAGGTTCATGCGCTGAGGGATGTTACCCTGAAAGTGGAACAGGGCGACTTTCTTTCCATCGCAGGGCCTTCCGGTTCCGGAAAAACGACATTGCTGAACCTTATCGGGTGCCTTGACGTGCCGACGTCGGGCAGCATTATCATCGAAAACGAGCCCGTTTCGGAAAAATCAAAAAAGGAACGCGCCCTTTTTCGAAGGGAGAAACTCGGTTTTATATTCCAGACATTCAACCTCATACCGGTCCTGACCGCGTATGAAAATGTTTCCTTTGCCCTGTCCTTACAAAAAATTGCAGGGAAAGAACTCGATGAAATGACGATGAAAATACTGGATGAAGTGGGCTTGGGCGGAATGGAACACCGGTTCCCGAGGGAATTGTCCGGCGGCCAGCAGCAAAGGGTCGCCATTGCCAGGGCGCTGGTAAAAAAGCCCGCTATCGTACTGGCTGATGAACCCACGGCAAACCTGGACTCCCATACGGGGGAAGGAATCCTCGCTTTAATGGAAGATTTGAACACCAAACACAAGGCAACGTTCATATTTTCAACCCATGATAAAATGGTCATGGACCGTGCCAGGAGGCTGGTACTTCTCCATGATGGAAAAATTTCCAGCGATCAAAGGAGGTAATTATGAAATTCCTGATACTTCTGGCCTGGAAAAACCTTTTCAGGTATAAAAAGAGGACCTTTATAACCTGTATCGCCATTGCGGTCGGCATAGCGATATTCATCTGGGTGGATGGGTTCATGATGGGTTTTGAAAAGGATTCGGATAAAAACCTGATGGATTATGAAACCGGCTCCGCGCAGATCATAAATAAAAAATATTTTGAGGAAAAGGATTACCTTCCTCTAAATTATACGGTCAAAAATCCGGGCGCCATATTGTCAATTCTAAAGGATAACAATATCCCTGCCACGAAAAGGATCACCTTCGGCGGGGAAATTTTCTTTGGAGAGGGGTCAAGACAGATGAAGGTATTCGGCATCGATCTGGAAACCGTCAACAATGTGTACAGGCTGGACAATGACAAACTGTACGTGGAAAACTCAAGGAAACTGGCGGCCGGCCGGAATGAAATCATCATCGGTGAATGGCTGACCGAAGACCTGGGTATAAAAATGGGCGCCACGGTGGAAATACGGACCAGGACCAAACACGGCGCCTATACGACCCTGACGCTCACCGTTGCCGGAATCATAAATACTGAAAATCCGATAGTAAACAAGAGTTGCGCCTTCATACCTTTAGATGTAGCGAACAGCGCCCTCCAGATGAACGGGGAAGTCACTGATATATCGGTAAGGTTTGACGAATGGAAAGACCTGGACAAGGAAGTGGAAAGGGTGAGCGGCCTGATATCGGCCGATTATCCGGATCTCGTGACAAAAAGCTACATAGACCTCTTCGGCGGCGGCGGCATCATGGAATCAAAAAGAAGCGTCATCAACGTCATGATGTTCCTTGTTTTCGTCATCGCCACGGTCGGGATAGCGAATACAATGCTGATCGCCGTTTATGAACGGATCAGGGAAATAGGAATGATGCGTGCACTGGGAATGAAAGATTCCGGCATCCGGATCACGTTCATGTTCGAGTCAATCGGCATCGGGTTATTCGGCTCCATCTTCGGGGTGATCCTGGGCAGCCTGCTCAATGCCTATACCTATTTTATCGGTTTCGATATTACGGGATTGATCGGCAGAATGGATTTCGGTTACAGGATGGTGAACATATTCAAATCCACGTGGAATCCCGGTACGATGGTCCTGGCGTTCATCATTGGGCCGCTAATCGCCATACTCGTTTCAATGATTCCCTCTTCAAAAGCCCTGAAGATGGAAGTGACCGACTGCCTGCGGTACCAGTAAAGGAGGATCAAGAAGAATGAAGCTGTATAAAGTTGCTTTTAGAAATGTTTTACGAAATAAGAGGAGAAGCATCCTCTCCGGTACCGCCATCGCCATCGCGGCCATGGCCATCACCGTCATGATGAGCCTCTACGCGGGAATCGGCGTTGACCTTAAGCATAATATTTTTCATTTCCTGACCGGTCATATCCGGATTCGAAATATTGAATATGATAAAAACGAAATTAACAATCCCCTCTATCTTGGGATTGATAATTATGCCGGTCTCCTGTCCAGTCTGGATAAAAACAAGGAGATTAAGGGGGTGGAACCGCGCATCACTTTCGGCACGGCCATTTTCGGGTCCTACAGGCTTTTTATGGACGACATAAAGGACTGGAATCAATTTTTAATGAAACTTCAAAACGGTGATGGACCCGTGTTTTCCTTTCTAAAGGATAAATACGATTATGCAAGGGGTAAACTGGCCTCCCGGGGAACCGACGTTCCGGCCTTAACCGAAGTGAATGCCGATTCGGACAATGCCGTCAAGGGAGACCTGCTGTACGGTATTAATGAAGTATTAACAAGATATGCACTTTACAGCCCGGAACGTTTTAACGGCATACCCTTATCTGATTCCGTTAAAATCCTGGCAATTGAAAATAAATCATTTGAAGAAATCATCTTCATCAACCGGCTTCTGCTTGATGAAGCTTTTTCCAACCTGATAACCCAAAGTCCACGAGCAGGAAAAATGGTAACGGGCGTCGGACTGGCTGTGAATTTCAACCGGGACAAGGATTTCATGAACCTTGAATCCTATAACCTGAAGGGTAGCCTTCCCCGTGACGGAGAAGAAGCCAGGGAAATCGTGCTCACTGGCGGGTTTGCAAAAAAAATAAACGCCGCCATAGGCGATATGGTTACCATTACTTCGAAAACCAGGTATCAGGGCGTAAACGGAATGACATTCAAGGTAACGGGAATCGTCAACCTGCCCGTGGCGAATATCAATTCCACGTACTTTTTCCTGCCGCTGGATACGGCGCAGAGACTGCTTAAGATGGGAAAATCGGTCACCGAGATCCTTATTCTTCTTACGGATGAAAACAAGCTTGCAAGCGGCATGTCGGCAGTCAGGAATATCGTTGAAAACGCTTCCATCAAAAATCTGAAAATTGCCGCATGGGACACGATCGGCTTCAATCCCGTATGGATTACCCTGCTGAGCATCGTCGGTTATTACATGGGTCTCTTCTTTTTCCTGCTTGGGTCAACGGTAATCATTACAACGACCATAATGGTCATATACGAACGCATGAGGGAAATCGGCACCATATCGGCCATGGGTATGACCGGCAAACAGATCGTCCGCCTGTTTTTTATAGAGGCTTTTTTCATAAGCGCCATAGCCTCGTTCTGCGGGGTGCTGCTCGGTTCCGGGGCTGTCATTGCGATGGGTTCTGTCGGCCTGGACTGGACACAATCCATGGAAGGGGTGGACATGGCCATGAATTCCATTTTAAAACCCCAGTGGAGCCTCGGCACGACACTCATCGTCTTTGTCTATTCCACGGCCATAGCATCTTTGGCTTCGTTCATACCGTCGCGAAGGGCGGCAAAGGTGGAACCGGTCGAAGCACTGCGGTCAACTTGAAATTGGAGGTAAATAAATGAAAAAAACAGTAATACTTTTTATTGCCGTCTTACTCGCATCAACTCAGTTGTACGGTATAACGGCAGACGATATAATCCGCCGGATGGAAGCGGCCAGCGACATGTCAATGGTGGCGTCCGGTAAAATGGGTATCACCGATTCATTCGGGGAGCGCGTAAAAAAGTACACCCTGCATCAATCAAAGGACGGAAAAATGCTGCTTGAATTCACCAATCCGGAAGACGCCGGCCAGAAGATCCTGAGAATCGATAATGAAATTTACCTCTATTTCCCCGACGCGGTGGAAATTGTCCGCATCCAGGGAGACGCCCTGAAGGACCGTGTGCTCGGTTCGGATTTTTCCTACGAGGACCTGACGCGGGAAGCGGATGAGACCAGCACCCTGGACAAGTATAAGGCTGTCCTCGATGAAAAAGAGGAAACCGTGGACGGTTTTGCCTGCTACAAGGTAATCCTCACGGCAACGAAAAAGGATGTTGTGTATCCCAAGGAAATACTCTGGATCGACAAGGACCTGTTCGCCATTCGAAAGGCCCACCTTTTCTCACTTACAGATAAACTGCTCCGGACATTGCACGTCAGGGACATCAAAAAGGTAAACGGAAAAAACGTCTCCACGAAAATGGAAATGGCCGATGCTATGAAAAAGGATTCAAAAACGACGTTTACGATAGATAAGTATGAAATAGATACGCCAATCGATCCGAATATATTTTCGCTTGAGGAATTGACCTGGTAAAAAATCAGGGGAGCCGAATGGTTCCCCTTTTTATTTTGATAATGATTCCTGATTCCTCAAATAACCCGCCAGGCTGCTTTTCGAAAGCTGGTGGGCCAGCCGGACCGGGTCGGGAAGACGGTGCTGCCGGCATGTAAAAAGGGTATACTGGATTGCCGAACCGAGATCAATTCTGTGGCCGATTGATACAAAGACCGGCTTCAGGCTGTTCTGCGTACGAAGCGCCGCGCCTATTAATTCCCCCTCATCCCTGATCCCGGAATACGAACCCCGCAGATAGGCCGGCGGCTTGTATTCCCCGCAGAAAATTTCCTTGGCACAGCCTATCGCCGGTGTATCGAAATAAATTCCCATATGCGTGGCCAGCCCGGCCCGCACAGGATGGGCTATGCCGTGCCCGTCAAATAAAAACAATTCGGGCTTTTGCCGGAGTTGGCCGTACGCGTCAATGATGGGCGGACCCTCCCGGAACGCCAGGAAGCCGGGCTTGTACGATACACCGGCTTTTGTAATCACGCACAACCGCTCCAACTCCACAAAATCCAAAAGACGCAATGTAACAAACGCAACCGAGGCGACATCATCCGCATAACTCACATCCACACCGGTTATCGAGGATAACTCATTGAAATCTTTCTGCTTTACAACGTTCCTGGCAAGGTATGACTGTATACTTTTTGCTTTTTTTTGGCTGAACTTTTCAGGAAACAATTCCATGACGGACAGAATGGCATAAATCAAAAAAAAAGACAATCTCCGGGTAAGCTACTCCGAGCCGCCCTGTCCGGCTTTTTCCTCGGAGGCTGGGCCTTTTTTCTCAAGGATCTTCTTTTCCTTGAGAAAACCGAACAGCGCATCGACGTTCTCCTTTGTCAAATAGAGAAGCATTTTTATCCCGTCCAGTTCATCCTCGATTTCAATGTTTTCAAGGAATTCACTGATGTCCTGCAATTTAACCTGCTTGGAAAAAATGCGCTTCAGACTTCTGAAGAGATTCCCCACCAGGTGAATGTATTCCTTATCCGCGTAGGCAAGATAACAGGTGACCAGGAAGCCTTCATCCAACGTGCTTTCAAGGAAAAAGGAAACGAATTCAAGGGATTGGAAAAGGTTCAGGGGGATATTAAAAATATTGTCATCAATATTTTTATTGACCAGCCCGACATGGCATCCGAATATGGTGTCCTCATCAATTGACGAGGAAAAAATACCGGTATTTGTTTTCTTTTTCCCGGCATCCTTTTTTTCAATGATGGATTCCATTACGTCCCTGGAATTGCTGAAGGCGAGGATCAATTTCTTAATGAATATCAGAAAAACAGGCTCATCGCCGTCTGTCGAGACAAAAATTCCTTTCCTCCCGTCTTCCTCTTCCTTGAAATGACTCATCAATTTTTCCCTGTCATAGCTGCTTTTCAGTGATACGATAAAAGCGTATTTATCCTTATCCCCGTTTTGCCTGTCATTGGACAGGGCAATGACATTCACGTCCTTCAACGGTTCGATGCCCGACTTTTGCACGAATTCCTTGTAGCTTTCCTTCTTTTCAAATTCCTCTATCAGGTGGTCGGCAATATCTGGAAATGCCATCAACCCGGCAACACTCAGGTAAAGATAAAACCTGTTGTCTTCAGGCAGTAAATCAATCATACCTTCGGGAAAAACATCTTCTTGCTTGTTCATTTGATCCTCTCCAATATTTAGAATAATGGAATTACTTGAATATTTCACGCATTTTATACATTTTTCAATATTATTCTACTACTTATAATGGGATATATTGATTATACCAATGTCTATAATTTTTTATGCGGATTCTAATCTTTTTTAATGATGATAAAACTGATATCGTCCGAAGGTTGCGCATACCCAAGGATACTTTCCTTCAGTGAATCATAAATATCTTTTGCTGATTCATTTTTGACACGCCGCAATACTCTTTCCATTTCTCCCGGAAAATAATCTTTCCGTTCCGAATTCCCGTGTTCGAGCAATCCGTCCGTGTATGCTATCAGTATGTCTCCGGAACCCAGTAACTCAATTTGCTGAAACTTCAACCTATCCTGGTATTTTATTCCCGATTTATATCTATTATCTATGTCATAAATGGACGGCGAAACTCCAAGAGGCAGGTAGGTTTCAATAATTGAGGAGGGAGTTCTCATCAATCTATCATATTTTGCGGAGAAAACAACCGGCGGGGGATGTCCAAGGGAAATAAACCTGATTTTTCCCGATGCGGATATTTCACCGTAAATCATCGTAACGAATTTGTCATCGGACAGAGTATCATAAAAACGGTTATTCAGGTTCTCGAATAAATCGGGGGTGATCATTCCATTGATTTTCAATTCATACTGGACCCCGACCAAAAATGACTGATGAAGCATCAAGGCAATCAGCGCATCGGTAACCCTATGACCCGCAATATCCGCAATCAGGAATCCCATTCTTTTCTCAACTGAGGATAACCTCAAAGCGACACTCCTTTTTCTTCTTTTCAGCGCCGCTTTAATCCGTTCATAAAAATTGTAATTCTTTTTAAAATCAAGGTAAATTATATGGTCCCCGCCTATTTCACCGCTTAACTCTATTGATTTTCCATAAATATTCATGCCTTTAATATTGGCTATTTCGTCCGGGAAGGGTAAAAGGTTTTTGGCAATCATAATGAAATTAGCCAATTCGTTTCTAATTTCTTTTGAATCCATTAAGGGGAACTCCCATCCTGATTAATTCAATTGAATAAAATTAATTATTTCTATCTTATAATATTTACAATTGTCAATACACTATTACAGACTCGGGTAAACAGCTTGGTCTACTGCTTTTTCTATCTTTCAAGCCCCCGACTTGTCCGGTATGCTGCTCGTGTCGACACCCCTCTTGGCCCGGGTGGCGTACTGGGTAACGACGATGGCGTAATTCCACCATTCTTCCATGGCGCGCTTGATTTCCGAATGTTTATAATACCGGTCCTTTCCCCGCAGCGTTCCGTCAGCGTATTTTTTTCCCCAGCTGTTCGGGTCATACATCTCGTAATACAGTACGTTGTCCACCACGCGGTAACCCTTGATGATGACAAAATGCCCCGTACCGGTAAAAAATCCGTCAACGCGCTGGCGGGGATTGTCGTTGTATGTAAGCTGTGAAATATCGATACAGAGAATGATGACCGAGCCGGAATCAATGAAGCCGGTAAAATCACCCGTGTCGCCCATTGCCTCGATCGCCCAGTAAGGCACACCGTTATCATTCAAATAATGCATCACGTCGGACGTGTACCACCATCCGCCGCCGGCCCTGTACGTATTCCTGGCATCCTCTCCCGTCTTACTAAACGACGGTTTCTGCCATTTAACGGCCATGGTAGCCACGCTCGGGCCGCAGTTCTCAAAGTTGTGTGAACCGGTCGTGTACTGGTCTACATACCATTCATAATTCCTCTCAACATGTCTCTCTCTGGTCTGGTAGCTGCCCAGCCCGTACGCCTGGATGTCGGCATTTGTCGACGTATCGACCGTTGTATCGGTATGGGTATCCGTAGCATAATCATCCACGGTATCGGCAATCATTACGTCGCTTAATGAAAATTTTATTTCTTTCAGGCCTATCCGTTTTTTCCTCGGGGCATTGTAAACCAACAGGCAGGCGTAGAAAGGCTTTTCCAGGTCGATCCTGGCCTTCTCCAATTGCTTGTAGTCGTAGCAAAACCATTTGCCTTCCTTCCCCCAGGTCAGGATGGAGTTGTCGTATATAATCTTATCCTTCGCGCGGCTGATCAATTTTGTCCCTTTTAAGTATTTGTTGTTCTGCTTGAGAACACAACCGAACTGTACCGTAACATCCTTCATCCGGTCCAGTTGTATTTTATCGAATATAACTTTAATTCCTTCCTGACCCGTACAGGTGATTCCTGTTTCAATCCTGCTTTCCACATCGCCGATTGACTGGCCGAACACCCTGCGGGCAAAAAGGATTAAGGTAAGTAATCCTAAAACTACTAATAAAACCGTACGTTTCATCTTAACCCTCCCGGATAAAGGGTTTATTGAACCCTATTAATTAATATAATAATGCCGGGAAGGTATTTTCAATAAAAATTTGCTGTCAATAAGGGGATATATATGACATTATTTTCGAAAATTGATAAAATTCTGCAAATTCGTAAAAAAACAGGCACTAAATAGCATTTTATTATACCTTTATTACACCTTGGTATACGTATAAAATAATCACGGCGAACTACTGGGAAACTAGTGGGTCAAAAAATAATGTTATCTCAAAATAGTTTGACGCGATTCATCCTTTTTCCATTTGGATTCCGGACAGGCTTTCAAAGCAATCAACACCTTGGGGGGTGGAATTGCTGAAAAATGGAGGACAAATGCATGATAAAAAGTAAAAACGAATTGTCAGTAATAAGAATGTTACCGTCAACATTTCTTCAGTTGATGGAAAAATTTCTCCGGGTTTTATTTGATTTCTGCTGTAAAACACCTCTCCTTAAGGGTATGGCCTTTTTCCTTCTTGCCTTTATTACGGCTGCCAAAATAGAAGCCGCCCCAAATGTCATATTCATAGTGGCGGACGATATGGGCTGGCATGAACTGAACTGTTACGGCAACACCTTTAACGAGACCCCGAATATCGACCAGCTGGCCAGTGACGGCATCCGGTTTACCAATGCGTATGCCGCGGCGGCCGTCTGTTCCCCCACCCGGGCCAGTATCATGACGGGGCAGTATTCCTTCCGGACCGGTATAACGGATTACATCAGGGCGGAAGCGAATGCATCCAATCTTATCCTTTATCCGAGAGACCACGTTACGTATAATGAACGGCTCAACGCCAACAATTACCATACCACTTATATCGGCAAATGGCATTTGAGTTCCCATGAAAATAACACGGGCATGCCGGCCCAGCACGGATGGAACGAGGTGCTGGGTTCCGAAACGTCGGCAATTCTCGGGGGGGACTACTGGTTCCCCTACGGCCAAATAAGCACATTGCCGAACCAGACAACGGCCAATGGTTATTTGACGACACGCCAGTTCCTGATAACGAGTAACTGCCTGGACAGGGTTTATACGCAGCCTTTCTTTATACAGCTGTCGCTTTTCGCCGTACACACGGAACTGGAGGCACCTCAGGACCTGGTGGACAAATACAACAACAAACGGGCCCAACTGGGATTGCCCGCGGTGGCGTATGCCGACCGTAACAGCACCCCGGACCGTAATCCCTATCTGGCCGCCATGATCGAAGTCATAGATAACGGAGTGGGATCAATTGTCACCAAACTGCAGCAGTTGGGCATTGCGGACAACACGATCATCGTTTTCTTTTCCGATAACGGGGGAGAACACGGAGCCGACAATAACGGTGTTACCGATAACGGCCCCCTGCGGGAAGGCAAGCGGCACGCGTATGAAGGCGGCATCAGGGAACCCCTGATTATCAAGTGGCCCGGCGTTGTCCAGGCGGGCCGTGTCAGCGATGTTCCCGTTTCCAGTGTCGATTTCTACCCGACTTTCGTGGAGATGACCGGCTCAACCTTAAGCAGCGAACAGTACCTGGACGGGAAAAGCATAGTGCCCGTTCTGCGTAATTCCGGCGGTATAGACCGCGACTTCCTGATCTGGTCCAAACCTCTTGCCGCGCTTCATAAGAACGCCAGATCAGCCTCCGCGATACGCAAGGGCAATTTCAAACTCATTGAATTCCATGATACAAACACGTATGAATTGTATAATTTGGCCAATGACCTGTCCGAAACGAATAACCTCGCCGGCAGCAATCCCTCCAAACGGGATGAACTCGCCAATGACCTGCACAGGGTCATTTATGGAGAGCCTGGTTCCGGTTTTACGGAAAATTTCAACGATAACAACGACAAGGGCTGGGTCAAGTACAGCGGCTTCTGGAACGTCAACAACGGCGTCTACGAATTGTCGTCTACATTTGCCAAACAAAAGGCAATGGCGGCCGGCACCAACTTTTCCGATTTTACCTATGAAGCGGATATAAAACTGAACACGGCGAACGCCCCCGGCGGCCTGTTATTCAGGACAACCCTTCCCATTGACGGGGCGGATGGGCAGCGCGGTTACTTTGTCGGGTTGAATACGGCGGACGGCGTCCGGCTGGTAAAGTACAATTTTAATTCCACTCAACTGACCAAAACGGCAATGACAATCAATACGGGTACATGGTACCACGTAAAAGTCGTTGCCCAGGGCAGCAACATCAAAATATTCGTCAACGACATGAACACGCCGAAAATTAATTTCAATGATTCGGCCTGGTCCTTCGGCGCCATCGGGCTCCGCTCCTACCAATGCAGCGTAAGCTACGACAATATCTGTGTTACCGCTGCCGGTG
>JAFGKU010000059.1 GCA_016928415.1 Spirochaetales bacterium | reverse complement strand
GAACAGGAAGCACGGCGGCATCTGAGCGGAGCGAAGTAGAGCCGGGCTTCCTGTGCAGCCCGACAAATGGCCTGAAAAGGTACAGCGTAAAAAACTCATCCAAGTAACGTATTGAATAAAAGTTTGAAATCTGTCACTATACCCCCCATGACCCGCGAAGAAAAAGCCATATCCCTGTTCGATGAAGGATTCAACTGTGCCCAGTCCGTATTCGCCGCATTTGCCGATGTTACGGGAATAGATGCGGAAACGGCGAAAGGAATCGCCGTCAGTTTCGGGGGCGGGTTTGGCAGGCTGCAGGAAACATGCGGCGCGGTGTCCGGGGCCCTCCTGGTGATCGGGAGCATGCGTTATGATACCGCCGATTTACCCGGCAGCAAGGAAAAAGCCTATGCGGAAACGAGGAAATTCATCGAGGATTTTCAGGGAAAGAACGGCAGCTTCAAGTGCCGTGACCTGATCGGCCATGATTTTTCCACGGACGAAGGCATGAAAAAGGTCCGGGAAATGAACCTTTTCGATACCGTCTGCAAACAGGTCATCAGGGACGCCTGCGCATTGCTGGAAAAAAACCTCTAAACGCCGATTACTTCATCTTCCACGCGTTATACGTACATAACTCGCAGCAGCAGTAGCACGTGATGCATTTGTCCGTGTCAATAACTGGGTAGGGGGACATGGAGATGGCGCCGGCAGGGCATTGTTTCATGCAGACCCCGCAGCGGATGCAGGCTTCCTTTTCAAGAACAAGATTGCTTTTTGAGACTTTCCCCATGAAAATCCCTGAAAGAAATATTCCCAGATTGAACAGGGGGTTGCGCTGAACGTGATATGACAGCGGCCGCTTGAATTTCCCGACAGGTTCCACGGGAGTATTAACCTCTATTTTTTTTAAATTCGTTTCTCCCATCCGTTTTTCGGCGGCAATGCTGAGCAGGGGTATTTTTTTCACCTTCATGTTCATCATGTACGCCATTACCGAATCCATGGCAACGGCATTATCCGAAACAAGGATTTTCCCCAGGGGGAGGAGTTTGCCCGAATTGGGGCCGCCCCCTTCCATGCCCACAACCGCATCCATGACATTCAATACGGGAACCTTATAACTGAATATATCGAGTATCGCCTCTGAAAAGGAGTGTACGGTCCGGCAGAGGCTGTGTATTCTCGCCTTGTCCGCACCGACCACGATGCCGAACATGTTTTTCAATGCACCGGTGATGTAGGTAAGCATGTGGGTTTTAAATTTGGGCAAATTGACGACCATGTCAACTTCATCGAGGATTTTGGGAACCGAAATTTCTTTCATGTACCGTGATTTTATGGGAACACGTTTAACTTCATCGGCAAAATTGATAAACCGTTTGCCGGCAATTGACGCGATGCCGGATATTCGGGCCGTTTCCATTGTCTGGCCGTAACCTTCCACCCCGGGGCTGTCGCCTATGTATATTTTTTTGGGATTTTTCGATTCAACGTATTCCATAACGGCCCGGACAATGGAAGGATGCGTGGTTACCCCCTTTTCCGGGGGATACGGCCCCAGCAGGTTGGGCTTTAAAAGAACAACTTTGTCTGTGAAATTTACCGGGAATTGATCCATGGCCTTTTTAACGGCCGGGAAGGGGTTTATGTAATCTGCCGTTTCGATAAAGACTTTCATTTACCGAATATATGAAGATATACCGGCGGGGTCAAGATGCCGTTATCCGGGCCAAATACTTGTCACCTTCCTCCCAATCTGGTATTATCTACAAATAGTATTAACAGGAATGATTTTTCCGGAGTGTAAATGAAATTCAAGGTATTTGTCGATGGGCAGGAAGGAACAACGGGCTTAAAGATCCATGAGCGGCTTTCAGGCCGCGCGGATATTGAAATGCTTACCATTGATCCTGTAAAACGTAAAGAGGCACAGGCGCGTAAAGAATTGCTGAACGAGGCGGATGTGGCCTTTCTCTGCCTTCCGGATGCCGCTTCCCGTGAGTCCGCGTCCCTGGTTGAGAACGATAAAACGGTGGTCATAGACGCAAGCACGGCATTCAGGACCAACCCGGGGTGGGCATACGGCATGCCTGAAATGAAAAAAAACCAGCGTGATATTATCCGGAAGTCAAAACGGGTGAGTGTGCCGGGCTGTCATGCCACGGGTTTTGTTCTCGGACTCGGCCCGCTTGTCCGGGAAGGCATCGTATCCCCTGATTATCCCGTTACCTGCCATTCCATTACCGGGTATTCGGGCGGCGGGAAAAAACTGATCGCCCTCTATGAAGTTGAAAGAAAAGGCCAGCCGGCCATGAACGCTCCCAGGCTTTATTCCCTGGGGCTTGCGCATAAACATCTTCCTGAAATGACTTACCACACCGGGATAAGCCGTCCCCCGCTCTTTACGCCGGTTCTGGGTAATTTTTACCAGGGAATGGCCGTCTCGATTCCCCTGCACTCAAAGCTCCTGGCAAAAAAGATGGACGCCAGGGGAGTGCATGAATTCCTGGCTGACTATTATACCGGAGAATATTTTGTCCGCGTGATGCCCTTTGAACCGGAGGCATTTCTGGACAGGGGGCACCTGGATCCCATGGAAGCCAACGGGACAAACAGGCTGGACCTGTTTGTTTTCGGCCATGAGGAACAGATCCTTGTAACGGCCCGGTTCGATAACCTGGGCAAAGGCGCTTCCGGCGCGGCGGTTCAGAACATGAATATTGTTTCGGGCATTGACGAAAAAACGGGACTCACCGTATGAAAAAAATTATCGGCTTCCTCATTTTTCTGGCGTTTGTTTCCTGTTCGCCTGGTTCTTCCGGGAAACAGCAGGGTTCTCTTACTCCCCGGCAGGTAAAGGAATTGAGCGGCTACGGGGGGGAATGCCGGTTTATAAATCTCAAGCCGGAAGAGGTTGCGCTTCTTGAAGGCAACCTCATAGAAGGAATAAGGATTGTCTCCGATGACGGTGATTTTCCCGAACTCCAGATTTTAACCGTGGAAGGGGATTATTATGGATTGATCATCAGGGACCTGATTTCCCTTCTTGACCTGCCGGTAAGTGACAAGGATAATTCCGGGAACCTGGATTTTTTCAATCCGCGCATTATAAAACTCGACGGGGAGAGAACGGGTGTCATCTATATCCTGCCCGGAGTGGTCGGCACCGGTATTGAAGCCCTCTTCCCGCTAAAAATCGAGGGACGTTACATGATGATTCATAATGTCCGGGGCATCGAGTACATTGAAAAAACGGAAAAAAACAGGAAATTCGTGGATAAACTGATCAAACGGCCCGTTGATTTTTTCCAGGACCTTGCGCTTCTGGCGGATAAGGCAGCCTCGGCTTCGAATGAGAACGCGGTCAAGAACGCCGAAGGGCCTTGAGCGTTTTTCAGGGCTTCCCGAGTACCCCCAGCATTACTGGATGAATAAAAGTGTTTGACGAAACGATGTACGAGGGCTTGAGCGGATTCACGTCATTGCCGTCCCTGTCCGTAATTTTCCCGCCCGCTTCTTCGACTATCAGCTTTCCCGCCGCGAAATCCCAGGGGTTTAAAAGGAACTCCCAGTAGCCGTCCGCCCTGCCGCAGGCGACGTTGCACAGGTCGAGTGCGGCGGATCCGAACCGCCTGATGCCCATTATACCCCTTGATAGAAATTCTCTGATGTTGTCCAGCGTACGCACCATCTCGTCTCCCCGGTCGTAATAAAAACCGGTGATGAGGAGGGATTCCTTTAACTGATTAGCATGGGATACCGTAATTTTATTATTGTTAAGGAAAGCACCCTTTCCCCTGCAGGCGGAGAACATTTCACCCGAGACAGGATTGTAGACCACGCCTGCTATTAAACCGCCTTCGCGGGCACAGGCTATGGATACGGAAAAACAGGGCAGGCGGTGGCTGAAGTTGTTGGTCCCGTCCAGGGGGTCGATGATCCATGTGTACGGGGAGGCGGTTGGGGAATAATCGTGTTCCTCGGCAAGGATATTGTGCCCGGGGAAAATTTTCCTGACCGCTTCCACCGCCGCTTTTTCGCAGGCTTCGTCCGTTTCCGTGACGATATCATAGTGCTCCGTTTTCTCCCTGTAAGTGTGAGCGGTATGCAGTCCCCTCAGCATGATTTTGCCGCAGGTATATGCCGCCTTTTTTGCTGTTCTCAGGATTACTTTATCTGTCCCGTCCGTCATAAACGGATAGTATAAAACGGATTGATAAAAATCAAGATGAACCGTCCATTCTCAACAGGTGTTTTGAAAGGTTCACGGCTTGTCGAAAAAGTCGGCCTGCTGATTGATGATTCCCTTTATCTCCGATTCAACCGCCTCCAGGGAATCGCCCGGTCCGGCAATTATATAAACGGGGGACGGTTCATCAATAAATTTTCCCCCTGGTTTCAAAACGATCTCCAGTTTTTTGTGTACATCCGGGTGTTCGTGCCCCGATGCGTCCTTCCATAGAAGGGTGGTAATTCCCGCAGTACCCGGAACGGCCCCGTAGAAATAATTATTATCCCCGTCCCGCCATACATTCATCTCGGGTATATCATTCGAGGCATCCCCGCCTATAAAGGACCGGATATAATGGTAGTATGCCTTCAGGGTGAATGCGGAACCGCTTGTATTTTCAATCCAGAGCACCCGGCTTTTAAACCAGGATTTCCCGGGATAAATGGTGAACCGGTACTTTATCCTGTAAGAACCGGCTGCCGTCACATCCAGTACCGTCCGGACCGGTCCCGTGTATTGAACCACTTCTTCAATCGATCCCGTGGGGGTCCATTCGTCCTTTCCCCGGAACATCCAGATGAGGGGTGCGAACGAACCCAGTTTCATATTGTCTATTTGAATCGAATTGAAAATCGCGTCCCCTTTTTCCCGGGCGCAATCGAATGTCATTTTACCGTTTGTCAATTGAAACGGGATTTGGCGGTCTTCTTTCAGCGAGGCGGAGGTTGAATTTTTCGTTTGTCCAAGGCGAAGGTAAAACGAGCGGAATCCCGATGGTTTGATTTCATGGCAGAGAAAAGACAATTCGGCGCCTTCTTCAAAGGAATCAATCTGGAAAGGGCATTCCTTCTGATCAATCCCGTCCAGGAGTGATACGGCATTTTCAAGCGATTTTCCTTTTAAGTTGATTTTATCCATACGGAGGACGATGGGTGTGTTTTTAAGCTTTGTACCGGATGGATTCGTTGCAAGGAACGGGATAGTTACACCGTTTGCGGCATCCGTTTTCACCCCGGGCAGATAAAGGATACGTGTCAGTGACACTCCTGCAGGATTATCATCCAGGTAACGGCTGACAGGTTTTGCCCTGACGGTTACGGCAGTCAATAACGGCCTTGATTTGAACCTGGAAGAAAAGTCGTATATTAATTTCCCCCCGGGGGCGATTACTTTTTTTTCTTCCAGCAGCAGGCCATTGGCGTGGGCCGTGACATTGTATTCCGCCTTTATTTTTCCCTCATTAACGACATTGAATTCCAGCCCGGTTTTTCCCGGTTTTATACTGATCCGGCTGACGTCACTATTGTGGATCCGGTAAACCAATGGATTCAGGGTTGCGGCTGTTTTGGTCAGCAGTCCGTAGGGGACATCGTCAACATTGACCAGGCCGTAGTTGGAATCCTCGGGGAAAGTGGAGGAAATGCCGAGTGCCGGTTCATCGGCCCACATGAAATAATTGGAGCCGACGATAAACGGCCGGGAAAAAAGGAACCTCTGGAACGCGGCAAAGGCGAACGACTTCTCCTTCTGGGTCGGTACACGCTGCCCGGCCCCGTACCTGCAGGGCAGTCCGGCATCGAGTGCGGGGAAACTCCATTCGGAGATGAGAAACGGTTTTAAGGCCTTTTTTTGCCATGCATTGATTTCTTCTTCAAACCCGTCCGTAAAAGCGCCGGTTTCCAGGTCCAGGGTCCTGTAGCAGTTGACACTCACGATATCCGAATATTTCCCCGCTATGTCCCAGATGTCGGGGGCCTGCCCGGCGAAACGGCAGCCCAGTATGAGGTGGTTGGGGTCGTGTTTGCGGATCGCTTCCGTTGTTACCTTGAAATACCGCCCGGCTATCAGGCGGATATAACCTTCGATGCTTTTGAACCCTTCATCGGTAACGGGTTTCGGAGCCTTGCGCTGTTCCAGCAGGGCATCGAATCCGCCGCTGTCGGGATCAAACGCCCTGTTATATTCCCCGATTACACCGAACCGCTCCTTCAGGTAGTTCACCAGCGCCTGTTTGGCGGGACGGTCTCTCTCCAGCTTGAATGTATCGGCAAAAGGCCCTCCCGCCGTCCAGGGATGCCATTCCAGCTCATTGTCGATAAAATACCCGATAAGCCACGGGTCGTCCTTAAGAGGCCCGCAAATTTTAGCGGCCATTTTATCACAGAACGCCGCAAACTTTGGGCTGAAAACGTCCGGGAATCCCGTCCATGTCGTCCTGGGCGTGATGTAGTCGAAACCCGTGAAGAGCATGCCTAAAGTGAGGTTTTCCATCCACGGCAGGCCCCGTTGCCGGACGCTTTCCGAACTGCCGACGCCGAGGGAATTGAAACCCCATTCTTTCAGCCTTTTTACGGCGCTTTCGGCCCAGGTTTTCTCATCCCCGTATTTTTTTTCCACGTTCCTGTGGTACGGCGCGTATCCCAGTTTTTCGCACCAATGCACATAATAGTTTACGTGATCCGTTCCCACGATGAAAAATTTCCGGCCCGCAGGGTCAACGAGCCACCACGTGCCGCCCGCTTTCTCGGTGTGAAAGAATCCCGTTTTTTTTCCAAAAGCGGGCGTGTCGGTGGGAGGGATGTAGGGGGGGAAGGTGCGGACTTTACTTTGTATGGCCACCCGGTTTTGCAGATCAGCCCTGAACATTGAGAAGGAACTCTTAAGCCCGCTCGCAACAAAGCCGGCCCGGCCAAGGCGGACAGATAAATCATTGTCAAAGACGTAGCTCATCCGCGTTATCTCTTTTCCGTCCGGATCTTCAATTGTTCCCGAAACGGCTTCCGGTGTAAGAATGACTTTGAGTACATACGGTTTATCGTATTCCCAGTTAAAGGCGGTATTTGAGGAGGAACCCTTTAACCGGGTTTTTTCTTCATGCTGGGCGTTCCATACGCCGTTGTGCATTTCCGCAAGCTCCACATAATGCTTTTTCCCGTCAGAATCCGGAGATTCGACCAGGGCAAGGTGCCAGAAGTTCCCGTCATCCTTCCCGATGATGATACCGGCGACTTTCCATTCTTTGGCAACGGCCCGTTCCACCTTGAGGACACAGGCTGTCCTTAAGGATTGGGACCAGAAATCGGTCGCATAGAATGCCGTTCCGCGAACGTTGCCCGGGAACGTCAATGCGTTGTCCTTTATTTCCCATCCCATGGAGTCGGTATCCCATCGGGGAGACGCGTCGCTTCCGGCTGGATAGGATTCAAAATCATCCGTTATACCATACCCCTCATCATCCAGGTATATCTTCGTATTGACGCAGGCGGTCATTATTATAATGATTAATAGAAGAACACATTTTCCCGTAATAGACGTCATTGCAGCTCCCGTTAAAATCAATGATAATTGATCATTGCGGTAATTACAAATCTTCCTTGCTATTTATCTCCGGTTAAATATACTTATAGCTAGAATCATAAAAATACCGGGGAACCATTATGTCGTCTATTAATAATCTTATTAACCGATTTTTCCTGAAAGGATACGAACAGGCCGATACCGACGTACAGAACCAGGCCAGGACAATCGTGTATTTCAGCTGTGTCATCAGTGTATTGATTCTGCTGGCATTGCTCGGCTACCTGGTTATAGCGCCTTCAATAGAGACTGTCGGTATCCTGACCGCCGGTTTGGCGATTTACCTGGTGACCCTGTTGTTTATAAAGTACCGTCACCTTGTCCTGGGCTCCAATATCCTGATTTTTATCATGCTGATCAATTTGAGCCTGGTGGGTTTCATGAAAATCGGAACCATACGCCTGCTTGATTTTTATCTGGGAGCGATGATGCTGATCCTGATGCAGATTTCAACCGTACTGCTCCATACCCGGATATATCAGTACTGGGCAGTCACCATAGCTTCACCGGTTGTCATCGTTTTCCAGTTTTTTATAAATGTGGCACCTTCCGTGGAAAAGACCCAAAGCGCAGAGATATACGCCTCCCTGTTTACCGTATTGATCATTTTTATCATGATAGCCGCCATGACCTATTTTTACCAGATGAGTCAAAAAAGGATGATCCTCAGCATTCAAACGGATCTCGATATAAACCGGCAGCGCCTGAAACAAACCGAGTCCATTCTGGAAGAGTCGCAGAAAAACATGAATATAGGCGAAGAACTCATTACGACTACTGACAAGGCCATCCGGTTCCTCGCCGATGTCAAGCAGCGGGTACAGGAAATTGAAAACGGGGCCGAAGTGTTGAGCAGGAATGTTTCGGGCTATACGGGTTCCAATAGTGAAATTCTTGAATCCACGGCTAAAATGAGCCAGACCGTGATAGACCAGAATACGAACATCAATGAATCGGTGGCCGCCATTTCTGAAATGACATCATCCATAAAAAATATTGCCGGCATTTCCGAGGCAAAACAGGCCATCATGGAAAAGCTGCTGCATACAACCAGGGAGGCGAATGAACTTGTTTCCAGGGCCCATGAAGCCATAGGCAAGGTTAACATGTCGGCCAACAAGATCATGGATATAAACAAGGTCATTGTCAAAATTTCGGCCAAGACAAACCTGCTGGCCATGAACGCGGCCATCGAAGCGGCCCATGCCGGTGACTACGGCCGTGGATTTTCAGTTGTCGCCACTGAAATCCGGAACCTGTCCGAAGATACGGGCAAAAATACGAAAATAATCAGCAATACCATTAAGACCAACAATGCTGACATCGAGGTGGCCTCCCAGCTGTATGATGCCACCGGCCAGACCTTTGAACAGATAAACAAGGAAGTAAACGAGGTGTCCTTTGCCCTGAATGAAATCATTTCCGGGATGAAAGAGCTGAATATAGGGGCGGATGAAATTCACACCGCCATTCAGGGACTCAATGCCATGTCGGAGACCACGCGCGCCAGTTCGGACCTTGTCAGTGAAAAAATCGGTACGAGTAATTCCAGCCTGATGGAACTGTCTAACCTGGCCCAGGCTTTACAAAAGAATACGGATGCCATGGGGCAGGAGATAGATCAAATCCTGGCGGAGTTGAATCAACTGAAAGCCAATGGCATCATCAATATCCAGCAGATCAAAACCCTGAGCGGAAAAATCAGCCAGCTTAAGCAGTTATGAAAACAGCAATGCCGAATATCCCCTGTACTTGATTTTTTTCCGGATTTTCAGGTTGGGTTCCGCCTCGAGTAACCGGTAAACATACGTACTTTTGGCGCTGAATACAATGGCGGCCCTGTCCGAGGAGAATTTTCGAATTCCGGGAACCATGTCCTTTTCCCAGTGTACGCCGGGAATGATGTCGGGGAAAACAACTATCAGGTCATACCTGCCCGTTATCCCGTCGATAAACGGCGTATGGATAAGTTCGATCCTGCCTTTTTCCATCCCTGCATCTACCAGATTTTTCCGCGAAACAGAGAGCTGGAGAAGGTCCCTGCCGGCCAAGGTGATGTGTTCGATTGTACGTGATTTTTCCGCAACGGTATAACAGGGCACATGGCCCTGCCCCGGGTTGATGAAGAGAAGCCTGTTCCCTGCCCCTGCCTCTTTCATCACCATGAGGGCGGCCGCGCTCTGGTGACCCATCGTATCGAAATCGGGCAGGTTCTGTACCGTCGTCATTTTAAATGCCGTTTTGTCATGCACGTAAGTATGTTCGCCCCGGATGTACGGCAGGAAGTAATCTGCGCTGACGGAAGCAGGCGCGGAAGACCTGAAATGGAACACGGCGTGCCGCGGCGTTTCTTCATTGAATACAACGGTTCCGTTATTCGTTTTAATCGCTTCCCCGACAATATCCTTGAACGCCGCAATGACGACCACGGCGCAGATTCCCCTGTCTTCAAGCGACGCCATGCACCGGGCCACGAGGTCCGCCATGGGATCCTTCCCTATCTTGGCGGGAATGTTGGACAGGATCAGGCTGTATTTCTCTTCAACTTTTTCAATGCCCAGTTGCCCTTCGGTCACAATCCCGTCCGTCCTGTTCAGGGCGGCGTTTTCTTCCGTAAAGGCAAGTGCCAGCGCATCCCTGTCCGTGCATTTAACGGTGAGCCGGGGATGCCGCTTTTTAAGCGCTATGCCGATAACACCCGTACCGCACCCGACATCGAGCGCTTTTTCAAAACCGCTGCAGTCAATATTTTGGGCGACGGTTTTCAAAAGCATCCTGGTACCGGCGTCAATGTCAAAACTGGAGAACAGCCCATGGGATAAATAGAACTTTAGTTTTGTCCCGTCAAATCCGAAATCGACGCATTTATTGATCAAGGGTTCGATATCGGGATTCTTTAATTTTGAACAGATAACCGCCTTATGCTTTTTAGCCATATTGTTTTACAAGGAGTATATCGTAATTATCTTTCCCGGTTCAAGAACCCGGCTTAAGAAAAAATGTATACGGTTTTTTTCGTTAAACGGCCAGGAACCTGACCGAATAAATATAAAACGCTATAGATATTGCTCCCGTAACAAGATTGATGATCCTGACCGGGGGTTTGAAAAACAGGATAATGCGCAGAGGAATGATTCCGGTAAAGAACAATACAAAAAATATTTTTCCAAGGTCGATCTTCGTAGGATCATCAATGGCTGAAAGCAGGTATATATGCTCCCAGGTGACAAGAATGCATGCAAAAAACAGGGGCACGAGGATATTCCTGAATATTTTATCCATTACCGGTAAGCGTGCTGTTATAAACTCGTACAGGATTATCCAGCCGCTGACAACGCCGCCTGAGACGACGATGGATACTATACCCAGAACAATGGCTAAAATGAAAATTAAAATGCCTGTGATACCGGTCGTATCACCGAACAGGGAGATCATAAAAACAACCACATACAGGAAACTTGCGACAGGAAGAATAATACTCGGGTGCCTGGCTATACTTTCTTCATTCAGGTATTGGGCGAATTTTGATTCTTTTTCTTTGGTTTCTTTTAGGTTTTCTTTTTTGTCTTTTTCGGGTTCCAGGCTTTTAAAACCTGCCGCCAGACCAACCATGGCCCCGAGTATGATTAAAATAATGCCGAGTACAAACGTAAATACACCTGGGACTTCCAAAATAACAGGGAGGGATATCCACAACACAAACAGGGTATAACAGGCAACGACAGCATACAGGGCCGGGGCGATCAGTTTCTTCAGACCGGGTAATTCGCTTGATTTGAACATGTTTTTATCCACCATGGATATCGCGGTCTTGCTGAAATAATAACCGAGCATGAAATCTATGGCTATCAACAGGTTGGGAAGGAATTCTCCACCGAGAAGCTCTTTGAAATTTCTCTGCTGAACAACCATGTTGCCGATAAAAACGATACCCGTCGCAATAATAATATCAAAGACCAGTTCATCGAGGTTGATAAATTTTTCAACGGTCAGTTTATCCTGTTTCATTTTTTTCCTATGCTAAAATCATAGGTGTAACCGGTCTATAAATCAATATTACTTATTATATCAATTTTTCTTCCCCTTTTTCGAATTTATCATGGTCCTGAATATGTCTTCTTCATCAATGAGTAATTTTAGTGTATGGTATGGAACCGGTTTATCCAGAATCATCATGGGTTTCACGATTTTTTCCGCATATTCAAGCGCTTCTTTGTAAGATACCGTGCGGTAGCTTGTTTTTCCTTCCTTGAATAAGGGAAAAGTAAATACGACAACACTCTTGTTGGCAACTACCGAAACTGTAAGCAGCGAATCAAGATAATCATTGGCATGGGTATATTGGGTAATAAAACAGGTGTGTTTGCCGAATTCGGTTGATTTCGATTTCAGGATTTTGAATTGCTTCGTATTTTTTTTCTGGTAATCCATTTCCCATTTATGATAGGTCTGAAGCACCTGTTTTTCCGTTTTTTTCTTTTTATCGTCTTTCATGAAATCATTGATATTCGCGATTACGACTTCCATCAGGACATCATGGTTTTTGATTACGAATTTCCCTGAACTCTGTGCTTCCTGAATTTGTGTGCCGTCCACATAAAATATGATATGTGAATTGTATTGATTGCTGATAAAAAAAGCGCCTTCCCGTCCCAGGGCGGAGAAAAACAAGGGATATTCAATGCCCATCTGTCCAAACACGGGAACAGATGACAATAAAAGAAGGATTACAAGCCAATAGATATTATATTTATGTTTTTTCATTTGTTACTCCTTTTCTTCCAGGGTTTTTACGATCCAATGACCGGGATATTTCTTTTTTAAACCTTTAAGTATTTCCCTCTTTTCCGTGTTCGAATGGTCGCCTATCGTGTAATCGTAAACCCTTACCGGAATACAGTCCGGGAATTCCTCCAATATTTGTTTTATGAAATTTCTGGCCGAATACGTTAAACCGCTGTTTATATGTGTTTCCAGCCTGTACAGATGAAAAAGGGGATGATTTTTATCGAAGCGCCTGGAGACGTTTTCCAACAGGTACTCCATCGACTTGATGCAGCTGTAGTGAAAAATCCGGCTGAAGCGTTGATAGAACCAGAGGGCGTAAAACAGGTCGCGGTTTTCGACATCCATATCCTTTTTGACCTCTTCTAAAAGCTTAAATATGTCAGCCATGTCAGGATCTTCCCGGGGACCGGCGTTTCCTACAAATACATTGTATATTCTGTCGCAGACATCCAAAAATAATTTATCATCGCCCCTTTTTAGGTCCCGTGATATGGCGTAAAAATAATACGGTACGACGAGTAAATCCGAATAGGTGTCGATGAGCGTGTCCGCATCAAAATCGAAACCATAAATGACTTTGCCGCCTGACTTTTCCATATAACCGAACGGGAAGGCGATTCCACCTTCAAGTCTCGCCGAAAGAAGGGAATAAGTATCATCCACGCCCTGGACAATGACGGTCAAATCGGACCAGCCGTCTTTTTGGGTAATCAGCTCCGGTTTGCCTAATTTTTTTGATTCAAGCAGGCTTTGAGTGTAATTGTGAATGTCCGTACCGATTCCCGGATTCTCAGCCGCAAGGAGAAATGCCTGGAGCAGCAGAATCACAACTAACATTGTTTTTTTCATATAATATCCTCCGTCTTATCCATATTTTAAGGAAGGCGATGGCGCCCTTTTTTGTGAGAAAATATGATCACATAATCTTATGGTATAATTATATATCCAAAGCTGGTAAAAAACAAGTTTTTATGAATGTGAGTTTTTTGCGCTGTAACTTTTTGGGCCATTTGACGGGCTGCACAGGAAGCCCGGCTCTACTTCGCTTGCCAACGCACCGGACCCGGATCGCAAATAGCGATCTTAAGCTCAGATGCCGCCGTGCTTCCTGTTCCGCCCTCAAAGTACAAAGCTATAGGACAAAAAAGCTTTAAGAATGGATAAGCTTACATAAAATGGACACACTTCACCTGTATTGTTTTCTGTAATTCCAATTATTTCATGTAGCTATCAGCAAACATCGTATTCATTCTTTTTATTAATAAGTGAAATACCCACCTTTTTTGGGGTAAACTGATTTTTATCAAGTTCTTAAGTCATTGTTCTATCTGTATTTAGGGGATAACGGGAATTACCTAATGTATAAACAGGCCACCTGTAATAATGCTAAATTTAGCCCAAAAATACATTGCCGTAATTAGTACTATATAGTAATATATTATATAATATCATTTGCAAGGAGGTCTGTATGACCCTGGCAGAACAAAAAACTTATTGCCTGAACCTGATGAAAACGGCGAAAGCGTGTTTTTTATCCTCGATCAACCAGGACGGGACATCGGAAATCCGGGCCCTGCTGAACCTGAGAAACAGCGGCATGTACCCGTCCTTGAAGGAATTGTTTGAACGGCACGATGGAGATTTCCTCATCTACCTTTCAACAAATACTTCTTCGGCCAAGGTGGCCCAGGTGAAAGACAATCCCAATATCGCCCTTTATTACTGCAACCCTGAAAATTTCCAGGGAGTGATGTTTACCGGCAGGGCGGAACTGGTGCATGATCCTTCAGTAAAAAAAGCATTGTGGCAGAAAGACTGGAACACGTATTACCCGCAGGGTATTGATGATCCGGATTATACGGTGATCAGGCTTAAACCCGAATATTTAAAGGCTTATGGGAACCTGAGCACTTTTTCCATACGGCTGGGTGAAGGTAAATGAAACTGAAGAGACAGGGCGGATTCCTGATGAGTAAAATACACCAGGTGGCGGGAAGGATTTTCAACAAGCTGTTGAAGAAATACGGGATTGAGGAAATCAACTCGGCCCAGGGCAGGATTCTCTTTGTGCTCTGGGATAAAGACAATATACCCATCAGCGAAATATCGGAGAAGACCCGGCTTGAGAAATCCACCCTTACCAGCATGCTCGACAGGCTGGAACAGGGTGGTTTCATTAAGCGAATGCCCTCCCCGGAGGACAGGAGAAAAATCATCATCTCCCGTACGGAAAAGGACCGGGATTTCCAGGACCGTTACCTGGCCGTGTCCGGGGAAATGACCGGGATTTATTACAGGGGATTTTCGGACAAGGAGATAGACGGGTTTGAAAAAAAGCTTGAAAAAATCCTGAATAATCTGATTGATGAGGAGAAATAATCCATGGGTAAAATACTGATTCTCTATTACAGCAAATCTGGCAATACGAAAAAGATGGCCGAATATGTAAAAACGGGTGCCGAAGTCATCGAAGGGAACGATGTGAGGCTCAAGTCCATCGACGAAGCAACGGCGGATGACGTGTTCTGGTGCGACGGTATCGCGTTAGGCGCCCCGACCCATCTGGGGGTTGTGCCCTGGAAGATGGTGCGGTGGTGGGACGGGAACACCGGTGAATTCTGGCAGAACGTCGATGGAAAATTCGGGTGTGTTTTCTCCTCGTCCGGCGGATGGGGAGGGGGGACGGAACTGACCTGCCAGGGGCTTGCCAAGATCCTCATGAATTTCGGCATGTTCGTTTTCGGCCTGCCGGATTACACAAGCGGTGATATGACCCTGCATTACGGAAGCATCTGCGCCGGTGAACCGAAGCGCGAGGATGTGATCGAGTCGTGCAAACGCTTGGGCCGGCGGTTATCCGAATGGGTGGCGGTGTATGTTGACGGGAAGAGGGAAGAAAGCCCGTTGGTGAACAGGTACCGGTAGGGGTTCCCAATAATTATTTGGCCGGGCTACTGATTTTTTAATTGCGATGTGCTATAATCATAAGAAATTTGTAAAAACCTTTCATCGCGGCTGCGATTCATGTGTAATGGTTTTTTAAAAATTAGTTGAGGAGTATGAGTTTATGAAAAAAATCATCCTGATCTTACTTTTATGCATGCTATCGGT
>JAFGKU010000058.1 GCA_016928415.1 Spirochaetales bacterium | reverse complement strand
CAGCCGCCATGGATACCCCGGAACCGGCACCGACAGACACGGTGCCGCCCCTTAACACATCCACGCCGGTCGAAGCATCGAAGGCCACTTCCAAACCGGAAAATACGCCGGCCGTCACCAAGGCCTCGGTCGATACCGCCATGATCAATAAAAGGCTTGTTGAGATGGGAAACCTCCATTTTGTCCCCAATTCAACGGAGCTTCTTGAAGAATCGAGCGCCAAATTCCCGCAGATTGTCTCGTTCCTCAAGGAATATAAGGGGAAAATTTATATCACGCTATACGGGCACACCGCCTCCTATGGAAGCGTCAATGAACAGGAACAGCTTGCCTTTGAACGGGCTAAAACCATATACACTCGATTGGTGCGGAACGGCGCGATCGACAGCTCCCTGTGCGACTACAAGGGGATGGGTTCCAGGCAGCCCATTACGGACTTGACCGACGAGGAACACATCTATTTGAACCGCAGGGTTGAAATCAAGGTCCGGATCAAGGATTAATAGCCGGTTCGCAGCTCAACAGGTTTTGGAAATAAGGACTATGATCGAGTGTGAACCGATCAGCAGCCATTTCTTTGTAACCGGTTTTTCTTCACCGTCCTCCAATATATCGTTAGGCGGTTGACAGGCCGTATTGATTTTCAAATACCAGCACATACCCGCGGGCAATGCCGGTATCTCCATCCTTATGTCCCTGTCAAACATGTTGGACGCAATGTAGATGTCGTTGTCATGATCCTTTCCGGCCCCCCGGTACCCGGAAATCAGGGCGCCTAAGCAAAGGGAATCGGAAGAAAAATCCGGCCTTTCGGCCTTTTCACCCAACCAGCTGATATCGGGGAAGTAATCACCCTCCGCCGTATGGCCGGTGAAAAAATAGTCTCTCCTCAAAACGGGATGCGCCTTCCTGAACCGGATCATGAGCCTGCAGAACCTGAAGAAATCCGCGTGCTTGTCCAGCAGCCGCCAGTCAACCCACGACAGCCCGTTATCCTGGCTGTAACAATTGTTGTTTCCCTTCTGGGTGCGGCAGAACTCGTCGCCGGCCAGCATCATCGGCGTGCCCTGGGAAAGCATGAGCAGGGCAAACGCGTTCCGGATATGACGCATGCGAAGATTGAGAACGGCCGGGTCGTCCGAGGGGCCTTCCTCCCCGCAGTTGAAACTGAAATTACCGTTATCCCCGTCCTTGTCCAGCTCTCCGTTGGCAAGGTTATGTTTCCGGTTATAGCTGAACAGGTCATACAGGGTAAAGCCGTCATGGCTCGTGATGAAATTGATGGAATGATAGGGATGGCGGCCCGAAGAGTGATACAGGTCGGAGCTGCCCGCCAGGCGGGTAGCGAGGGTTCCTATGGTATTGTGGTCACCCCGAAGATAGCGGCGTACATCGTCCCTGAATTTCCCGTTCCACTCCGCCCAGCGTCCCCATGCGGGAAACGAACCCACCTGGTACAGTCCGGCCGCATCCCACGCTTCCGCGATTATCTTGGTATGTGCCAGCACGGGATCATTGGCAATCTCGTCCAGGACGGGCGGATTCTTCATCACCTTGCCATCCTGGTCACGGCCCAGAACCGAGGCCAGGTCAAAACGGAACCCGTCCACATGCATTTCCGAAACCCAGTACCGGAGGCAATCGATGATCAGGCTGCGGACAAGCGGATGATTGCAGTTTACCGTGTTCCCGCAGCCGGAATAATTCATGTCTTCCCCCTCTTTGTTCAGTATGTAATAGACCTGGCCCTCAAAACCCCTGAAAGAATAAATTTTTCCGTCCTTACCCGATTCCGCGGTATGGTTAAAGACAACATCGAGAATCACCTCGATATCGTTCCTGTGGAATTCCCTTATCATTTCCTTGAATTCCTCAACCTGTTTATTCCGCACACCGCTTTCCGCATAGGAAGCCTTGGGCGCGAAAAAGGCGATGGAATTGTAGCCCCAGAAATTTTTAAGCTTTTCCCCGGTATAGGGATCAATAAAGGGAATGTCGTTTTCATCGAATTCGTTGATGGGCATGAGTTCGACGGCATTCACACCGAGTTCCCTAAGATAGGGGATTTTCTCAACAAGTCCCCTGAAAGTGCCCGGATAACGCACGTTTGCATTCCCGTGAATGGTAAAGCCGCGTACATGAAGTTCATAAATGATCGTTTCCTTCAGCGGGCGGTTGATCGGCTTGTCATCCCCCCAGTCAAAATCACTTTCCGGCAGGAAACACCGCCTCAGGTAGTTGGTTGTGCCGTTCGACGAGCTGATCCTCTTTTTAGGCTCTCCCCATACCTCGCCGCCCGTTATTGCCCTGGCATACGGGTCAAGGAGGATATTTTCATGTTTAAAATAAAGACCTTTTTCGGGATTCCATGGTCCGTCCACCCTGTACCCGTAGCGGAAATTGCGTGGGAGCCCCTTGATTTTGACGTGCCAGATGTTCCCCGTCCTGTTTGCCGCCGGATTTAAAATTATTTCAATCTGGGGCTCCTCACGGCCGGGGGCAAAAATGACAAGCGTTACTTTCTTCGCGCTTTTTGAAAAAACGGCGAAATTAAAACCGTCTAACAGGGCAATGGCCCCCATGGGAAAGGAATAGCCGGGCGCGAAAACAAGTTCCAGCTTCTGCCCGTTGTATTTGACTGTTTTTGTCTTTTCCAAACCGCTGTTACCTCGTCACATCAGGTTAATACATTACGGATACATCAATAGCATAATCAGTGGGAAATTTCAAGCTGGTTCAGAAATAACACTTGTCGCCGTTCCGTTTCAGCCAGTTTCTTTTTCTACCGTAATCGGGGATGATTTTCCCGACCAGCTTCCAGAAACGGGGAGAGTGGTTGTTCTCAACCAGGTGGCACAACTCGTGGACCAATACGTATTCCTGCACGTCACGGGGCACAAACAGCAGACGGGTGGGAAGGTTGATATTACCCCGGGTGGAACAGCTTCCCCAGTTGGACTTGTTGTACTTGAAGGAAATTCTGCCGATTTTTTTCCTGAAGTGTTTTGCATTCAGCGCTTCTATTCTCTCCCTGAAGAAAGGCAGATGGTCCTTGCCGATGCACCGGCTCAAAAGCGCCGGTATGGAGCCGGCGGCCTTTGTTTCCCCTCCTGCCATTGACAGCGATAAATGAATGGTTCCCCCCCTTAATCGGACGGAATGATTTTTTTTATTCCTGTAATCTATTTGAAGGGTGTAGGATGAATCATTAATTGCCAATACGTCGCCCGACCTGTATTTCTTCACTTTTCTCGGGGCAAAGCGGCCCGGGTCATTTTCTATTTTTTTTTCAATCCATTTCCTGAACTCCAGGATCTGCTTTTTTCTTTCCGGTTCGGAAAGACGGCTTGAAAGCCTGATGCGGATGCCTTTCCGGCTCAGGGAAACCCTGGAATTGGCGCGGTTTTCCACGATTATCTTCATGGGAAGGTTGACCGTGCATTTCCATTCACCCTCGTAAGTCATCGTTTCAGGCCGGCTCCTGTCCATCATTTTCATTCATGCTGCCCGTCCTGTAGCCTTCTGGGTCAATTTCAACGGAGGTATATCCCAAGCCGGTCAAACGGGCGCGGATCTCGTTTTCAAGCGACAATGCCATGGGAACCATCGCCCTGTCAACCTCTATGCGCGCCTTTTTACCGTAATGGCGGACCCGGCAGAGCGCAAAACCCCGGTCATGGAGGTAGTCTTCCGCCTCCTCGATCATGAAAAGATCTTCCTCGCCTATGGTAACGTTATACGGGAAACGGGACGTAAAACACGCCACGGGCGGTTTATTGAACGTCGGCAGGCCCAGTTCACGTGAAACAAGGCGAATTTCATCCTTGCGCATACCGGCCTCGAGCAATGGGGAACGGACGGAGAGTTCCCTGACCGCCTTGAATCCCGGCCTGAAATCGTTTTTATCGTCCGCATTGGAGCCTTCCGCTACATGATCATACCCTTCTTCAGCCGCAATACCCTTAAGCCGTGAAAACAGTTCCCTTTTGCAGTAATAGCAGCGTTGCCGGGTATTGCCCTTATCATTTATGGTGGACAGTTCATCGGTGGTTATGATCCTGTGGCGGAAGGAATACGTCCGGGCCAGTTCTTCCGTTTCCCGCAATTCCCGTCTTGCATACGTCCGTGAATCGGCCGTCACGGCCAGCACGTTATCCTTTCCCAGGGCTTCCAATGCGGCGTAAAGAAGAAACGTGGAATCGACTCCCCCGGAAAAGGCCACAATAACCCGCCGGAGGCCCTTGAGGCTATCCAGCAGCGCCGCGTATTTCCGGCTCAATGTCTCCGGCAAATTCATTTCTTTTTCAATTCCTTGTATCGGTTTCTTACTGCGGAAATATGTCTCGGACTGACACTGAGCTGCTTTATGCCTATATCAATGATCCGCTTCAGGTATTCGGGATTGGAGGCCGTTTCACCGCAGATGGAGAGCGGCTTGCGGGTCTCCTTGGCCGCATCGGCCACGATCTTGAGAACGTTCCAGAACACTTTTCTTTCAGGCGTAAAGTCATACGCCACATGCTCATTGTTCCTGTCAACGGCGAACAGGTACTGGATCAGGTCATTCGTGCCGATGCTGGCGAAATCGGCATGCTCCAGAATTTCCCGGGCCTGCAAACAGGCCGAAGGCACCTCGAACATGACGCCATGATTTATTTTTCCGTGGGTGATATTGGCGATTTCCTGTTCAAAGGCAACCCGGAGGTTCAAAAATTGCTCCAGGTCTATGATCATCGGGTACATTACGGATACCTCCCCCTGGAGGGAAGCCTTGGCCAGTGCACGGGCCTGTGTACGGAACAGGTCGGTCCGCTTCGCCAGGAGGCGGCTGCCGCGAAAACCAAGATAGGGGTTTTCTTCTTCAGGCAGGTCGAAAAAATCGGCCCCCTTGTCTCCGCCGATGTCAAGCAGCCTGAAATAGACAGGCAGTCCTTCCATCGTTTTCAATACCTGTGAATAACAAAGAAACTGTTCGTCTTCACTGAGAAGGTGCCCCCTGACCAGAAATTCAAATTCCGTTCTGTATAATCCTATCCCTTCGGCCTTCATGGACAGGGCTTCATCCGTATCCTGCGCCTTGTTGATATTGGCCATAACGGTAATTCCCTTTACGGGGCTCACAAGGGTAAAATCCTGTTTTAAATCCCTGTACCGGGACTTGAATTCAGACACGGTATGATCCGTGGGGTTTATGATTATTTCACCCGAGTGCCCGTTAACGAGTATTTCCGTACCGCAGGTAACAAGGCTATGGATGTTTTTTATACCGCTCACCGCCGGTATACCCAGCGACCTTGCCAGAATGGCGGCATGGGACAACTTGCCGCCATGCTCCGTGATAAAACCTTTAGTAAAAGCCGTATCGATACTCACGGTTAGGCCGGGGGTCAATTCCTTGGCCACAACGATTTTGTTCTTGCCCCGTTGACAATTCTCGGTGCCTACACACTGAAAAGAGGGGTTTATCTCCGTAAGAACGTCTAAAAGCCTCCGCTTTATTTCCCCTATATCCGTGGCACGGGCCTTGATGTATTCATTGTCCACTTCCAGAAGTTTTGATTCGTATCTATCCAGGATGCGCGTAACGGCGGCCTCCGCATTGTAGCCGTTCCTGTCAATATCATCAAAAAATTCATTATGAACGGTCGAGTCTTCCAGGAGCATTTTCTGGGCCACGAATATTTTTGATTCCGAAAGGCCCACCCTTGCTTCCACATCCTTTATGATATTCTCCACCTTGGCCACTGAAAGTTTAATGGCCTTCCTGATGCGTTGTTTTTCCGCTTCTTTACCTGCGTCTTTTACCTGGTAAACGGGAAGGTTGGAATGCCGGTCATCATTGAACAGACAGACCCGGGCTACGGCGATGCCTTCGGAGAGCTTTATACCTTTCAACCGAGTTTCCGTCTTTATATTAATCATACAGTATAATAGGGATAAAACGGTAAAAAGTCAAGGGATTTAACTTGCCACATAACAGGCACCCGCTTCCCTATGTATACTCCTCGCGGGGCTCCTGGTCATGAAGGGGCAAATAAACTATGAAAGTGGTGCCGAAATTGACTTTGGATTTTACATCGATCATACCGTCATGCCGCTGGATTATTCCGAACACGCTTGACAATCCCAGTCCCGTGCCTTTCCCGACGGGCTTGGTCGTAAAAAACGGGTCGAATATCCTTTTCTTTACGTAATCATCCATCCCGACACCGTTGTCTACAATCTCAATGGCAACATACAAAAGCGTTTTATCCTGTCTCTTAAGTATGGGAAAGACGTCGGCGTCCCACTCCCTCACGTACGTTTTAAAAAACAGCCTCCCTCCCCGTTCCTGCATCGCATCGCAGCCGTTCAACGCTATGTTGAGCAGCGCGCTCTGTATGTCAAGCGGACGGCAGAGAATGTTTGAAATATCGGCACGGAGGTCGCTCTTTATGGTGATCCTCTTGTCGATTGTGTGCGAGAGAAGGGTTATTACCCTCACGATAATCGTATGGATGTCAATCACTTCTTTTTTGGCGTGTTCCTTCCGGGAAAAGGCCAGGATCTTGCGGGTAAGGTCACGGCCGTAATACGCCGACCCGGTAATGATTTCCGTCAACTCGTTGAGCTCCGGGTTTTCACCGCCGAAATTGTCTATTATCTCCTGGGCGGAAAGGATGATGGCCGCGAGCGTGTTGTTGAAATCGTGCGCAATACCGCCTGCCAGCTGGCCGATGGCTTCCAGTTTCTGGAGATGGGCAAGCTGGTCGTCCATTTCCTTTTCACTTGTTATGTTCCGGATAATGAACACGGCGCCGAGAGGGTCATTGTTCCTGTTAACCAGAAGAGAAGCGGAAAGCGATACGGAGAGAAGGGAATCCTCCTTTGTAAGTATCCTCGCTTCCATCGAAACGATTTTCTCGTCCCTCGACAGCGTATCCAGGGTCCTTATATAAGCCAGGTTGTCTTCCCAGAGTTTGGACAAAGGCCTCGATTCCAGCTCTTCCCGCCTATAGCCGGTAAGTTTCATGACGGCCGCATTGACCTTTATTATATTATACTCCATGTCGACGATCAAAAGACCGTCCGTCATGGTGGATACTATGTTGTCCGCGGCGATGGCCGTGTTGATGATGAACAACTCGTGCTTCCAGATGCCGTAATAGATAATGGCATTGCCCAGCAGCGTGGTAAAATGAACCAGGGACGCCATTTGCGGATCGATCAATACCGAAAGGCCGAAAAGTCCGCTGGATGAAATGATGGAAAAGAGGTAACCGATAAAAATGTACTTTTGGGTCTTGTTCATGCCCCTGTTTTTAAGCCGGATGAAGGAAACCGCCTGGATAACAATGGTGGATACCAGTATCAAGCCGACCCATACATCTTCGACCCTGTAAAACACAAACCAGGACGGAACAATGTAACACCAGGACCAGATAAGCCGTACCAGTTTCCCATTGGGCTGGAACAGGAGAAAAAACTCGAGCAGGGACAATAATATTGAAACGGAATAAGCGGATACAATCGCTATTTCACTCATTTTCTTTTTCAGGTTTTTGGTATAAATGAGCGTAAAATGAAAAAGCACGGCGTAAAACAGGGGCCAGAAAAAACCCAGTTTGGCCCAGAAAAGCTTCAGTTCAACATCACGGGTAATCTGAACGGTGAAATCTATAAAGGTCCAGAGCGCCAGAAGCATGCAAATGAGGCTGAATACCCGGTGGAGTTCACTTCTGGGATTCTGGCTGAATACATAGACACCTAAAACACAACTGGTAAAAAAAGACAGTATCATGGGTGAAAAATAAATGTTCAAGGCATTCATACGCGATTAACCGTTTCCGTCTCAGTTTAATGGAAAAAACGCCGATTTGCAACTCTTTTTGCTTTTAGAACATCACTCCCTTATACTATTATACAGGGACAGTTTTTACCTTTGTCCTATTAACAAATTTGAATCCGTGTGATAGGTTATTGGAAGGGAGGAATCTCCGGATGGCCAAGGTATTGATAGTTGATGATTTCGAGTTTGCAAGGAGAAGTATTCAATCCATACTTAAAAGAATGGGTTATGACACCATAACCGCTTCGGACGGGGCGGAAGCCACGGAAAAAATCAGGGCCAATAAACTCGACCTGCTGATCATCGATGTCGTCATGCCTAAAAAGGGCGGAATCGAGGCGCTGCTGGAATGCCAGAGTTACTTGAGCGGCGTAAAAATAATCGTCATAACGGGAAACGTCTCACAGGATTCGGATGCCTTTGTTTCACTCACCAAGTCGGTCGGTGTGGACGAGACACTCCATAAACCGTTTAAAAAAGAAGTACTGATCGAGACGGTTACGCGGCTCATCGGTAAACCGTAATGAAATCCTTTACTGAAAAGGTAATCCAGGTCATACAAAAAATACCAAAAGGCAAGGTCCTGACATACGGTGCCGTTGCCCGGTCCGCCGGCAACGCCAAAGCGGCCCGGCAGGTGGCGCGGATACTGCACTCCATGAGCACAAAACATAATCTGCCCTGGCACAGGGTGGTAAACGGCAGGGGTCAAATCTCGCTTGAAGGACGGGGCGGGGACCTGCAGAAAAGCCTGCTTGAATCGGAAGGCGTGGTGTTCACCGGGAACGGTATTGATTTGAAGGTGTTTCTTTTAAACCAGCCCGGAACATGATATCAAAAAAAGTGTTTGTCCTATAGATCTACCTTGTCAATATCATGGTTGAAACGGTTAATGAAGCTTATCATTAATACCCAGAAACAAAGGACAATGTTGAACATGGGAATCTGAAGGGCCTGGGGAAAGGCATAAATGATGGAAACGGCGGGAATCCAGACAATCCAGGCGGAGAGAAGCAGGGACGGTATCTTGAACGTAAACAGACGTTTGTTGAGATGACCTTTCAATTTCCGGAAAGAAAATTGGCAGTCTTTCCAGAGGAAAAACAAAGTTATGGTCGGTGCGGCCCAAAACACGTTATAACCGAACTGGTCAACGAGTACTTTTTTAACTACGGTCCAGAAGTTCGGTTCGGTGCCGAAAATGACTCCCTGTAAAGTGTATAATCCGTCAACCTCAATGCCTTTGTAAGCCCAGAAAAACAGGTAGAAGAAAAATTGGGGCAATTCCTGCCCGCGCTGGATCTGTCCTGTCAGGAGCAGCAAAAGGTAGGGAATGAGTCCGCCGAACAGGGCTGTAGACACTGCCGAGAACAGGAAGCCATTGTTCGTTTTCAGAACGGCAACCGACGCCAGGAAATCCATCATGGGCGGAACCATGTAATACCCCAGGATCAAAGAAACGGCAATAACCTGGAGGATCAATCCGGGGAGTAAATTCTGTTTGACGCCCTTCCATGCCGCGGTCAGAAGGGAAGTTTGTGTCTGCATGCTGGGAAAATAGCGTAAAATAGGGCGTTAGTCAATAACAAAGTCTTTATCTGCCGGGCTTATACCCTGCCGGGAAGAACGAGCATGAATATTCCGTTCTTGAGATTGATTTTGATCCCATTGGCCTCGGATACACTGAACGTACTGACCAATATCCACATCAGGATTCCTTTTGAAAAAACGAAATTGAAGACAGCAATGAACGACGAAAAGGTAACTATCGTAATAACCGTTTTCAGCCCGGTAATCATTAATACGAAATTAGAGGACGTCATTATCAATATCTTTTAATGCCGGATAAAGGACTAGTGACTCCAGGACCAAAGCACAAAATCTACACGAAAATTCACTTTATTCTTTGCACCGTCATCCAGCCCGCCCCACCCCCCCAAACATTAATATTGGATTTATTGGAAAAAATTGATAAATAATATTATCATATATGAGATGGATAAAAGCCCAAAAAATAATCAACCTGATTATAAACCTGATTTAGAAAGACGGGCGGGAATTCGCATTGATATCAGTGACCATCCCATCCTCATGGCCATTTCCACGGAAGATGATAATATAGAAATCAATGTGGAAATCATTAACCTAAGTGAAACCGGGATGGCCATACAAACAAAACAAATTCTACCTGTACGCAAAAAAGTCCGTTTTACCATCTCCTTATCCAATAAAAAATCCGTTTTAGGCATCGGCAGGGTAATGTACGGATTCCATTCATTCAATCATTATCATTATGGCATAAACATCCAGGAATTTGCCTTTCCGTCCGATATCGAATACTTATCTCAAATTATTCACACCCAATTTATGGAAAAAAACCCGATGGACAGGTGAAAATCACAAAGACGGCATGAAAAAAAACAGATAAAAACCGATTCCAGGCGAATCTCCCGGCGCCTAAAAAAGTCAATTTTCAGGAAATGCGTTACGGATGCACGGCATGAAGAATTGGCCAAAATGAACATCTATTTACGGGAAATTTCGGAAATGAAAGGCTCCAAGGTAAAAATTGCAGGAAAAGAACTTATATCCTACACGGACTGCTCCTATTTGGGGCTGAACGACCATCCTAAAATAAAGGAAGCTATGATTTCAGCCCTGAACAAATACGGAACCAATAATTCCAGCTCAAGACTCTTAGGAGGTACTACGGAGCTACATAGCGAACTTGAAAGGCGGCTTGCCAGGTTTACCGGTAACCAGGCCAGTATCGTTTATTCCCTGGGATATATGGCCAATTTAGGATGTATTTCCGCCTTGGTCCATCCGGAGGAATTCATACTCCTGGATATGAAATCACATGCAAGCCTGGTCGATGCCTCCATGCTTTCCCATGGGAAAATCATCCCTTTCAGACACAACAGGCTGGATGCCCTGGAAAAAACCCTCGAAAGGGTAAAAGGAAAGGCATTAATTGTAACTGAGGGGGTATTCAGCATGGAGGGAAATATTCCACCACTGGACGAGCTTTATGAACTGGCAAACAAGTACGAAGCGGGATTAATGGTGGATGATGCCCACGGTTTGTTTATCATAGGTGAAAATGGACGCGGCACGGCGGAACTGTTCAATCTCGAAGGTAAAATAGACATTTCAATGGGAACCCTGAGCAAAACAATTCCCCTGATCGGGGGATTTATTGCCGGCAATGAAACGATTATCAAACACCTGATCGCTTCAAGCCGAACTTTTATTTTTACCCTGGCCCTGCCGCCCCATATCGTAGCCGGGGCTATGGCAGCATTGGATGTCATCGAAGAAAAACCCGAACTCCGCACCGAGTTATTCAAACGGGTTGATTATGTGAGCGGGAAATTGCAGTCCCTGGGATTCAAAAAACACAACAGTGTGTCGCCCATCATTCCTGTTGACATAGGCAACGAGGAACATGCCTATAAGATCATGAAAATTTTGGAAAAAAGGGGGATATTTGTTGATGTAGCGGTATATCCGGCTGGTAAAATAGATAAAGCCATCCTCAGGTTTATCATCACGCTGAAGCATTCCTACGAGGAACTGGATTATACAATTACTGAATTAGGGAAAGCCTGCAAACAGTTTGGAATTATATAATCACAAATTAGGCCAATGTTCATTGTACTGTTATTGGTAAGTATAGTAAGCACAATCCTGACTATTATATCCGTACTGAGGATATCAAGCAAACATTTTATTAAAAGCGCATTCGTCCTTTTCGGATCATTCAATTCCCTGTGGTTAATAGTCAATCTTCTCATGTTCATAACCGATTACCCTTTTTCCCTTATAAAAATAGCCTATGGCCTGGGGGCCGCAACCATTTTAAACGCCCTGTTGCTCATACAGACCTTTTCCGCGCAGCGCAAACTGGGGAAAAGCGCCTACATAGTGACCGAATTGATTGCCCTGGCTTTTTTTCTTTGTTCGGTTATAGACAATGTTTTTTTTACTTACCGGGGATACATAACGGAAACCAATCCGTACACCTATGAATACACCGATTTATTTATTTTATATTTTATTTTATTGGGAGGCCTTTTACTCTACGCATCCATCAGGCTCATCATCTGTTATAAAAAATTCAAGGGTATAGAAAAAGCGCAGTCTTTGGTAATTCTAATCGGGATTGTCATATTCGGACTACATCCCCTGACATTGAGCATCGTCATGCCGATTTTCGGGCATGTTGAATTGGCCAGCTTTGACGTCCTGGGAAGCATATATTTTTTTATAGCCGTGTTCTTTTCCATCTTCCGGTACCGTTTTCTCGATATACAATATATTGTCAAACGAAGCACCTTCTTTATCATTATTGCCGCTTTATTAACACTTATTTACTTCGGAAGCATATTTATATCCGAACAACTCCTGACACAATTCGATACAACCAATTCCACGCTGATCATCAGGTTCATGTTCATACTGATTCTATCTTTCTTTTTTCTGCCGTTAAGAAACAAGGTTGAGGAATTTCTAGAGAGAACATTTTTCAGGAACCGTTTTTTATATACCCGTTCGCTGCACCAGTTTGCCAAAGATCTTGTAACAAACATAGATCAAGCTGTCCTGCTTGATCTTATCATCAATACAATTTCTAAATATTTAAAGGTTAATAAAATAGCCATATTCCTCTACAGTCATGAGGACAAGCTTTTTCATGTCATAAAATACACAGGATATGACAGCGGTATCAAAAGAACATTCCTGTCAAACAAAACAGAGGTTATCAATTTAATGGCCAATGAACAAAGAGCCGTCAGAAAAATTGAATTACGGCAAATTATACTGGATTCCGTCAAACAGGAATCACACATTGATTTAATGAAACTTCTGGATGCGGAACTCATTGTTCCGTTGCTGGTATCAGCCAGCCTTATCGGTTTTATATGCCTGGGTATCAGGGAAGAAGATGAAATTTACTCCATAGAAGATATTGATATATTGGAAGGATTAGGGAATCAGGCAGCCATTGCCATTTCGAATGCCGTGACCTTTACACGACTTGAGACGACCTATCTTCAGACAATCGAATCGTTTGCCCATGCCCTTGAAGCAAAGGATTATTACACGCAAGGCCACTCAAAAAGGGTAATGCAGATGTCGGTTTTAATCGGCAAACAGCTGGGGCTTGCGGATGAGCAAATAGAAAAATTGAAAATAGCGGCATTGCTTCACGACATCGGTAAGATTGGCATAAACGACAATATCCTGAACAAGCCTGAAAAATTAACAGATAAAGAGTATGAAAAAATCAAGGAGCATCCTTCCATCGGAATAGCCATTCTGTCACCGTTGAAGTACTTTGATGAAATTCATAAAATAATTCTTCATCACCATGAAAAATGGAACGGTTTCGGGTATCCCGGCATGCTCAAGCAGGAGGAAATTCCCATTCTTTCACGTATAATCACCGTTGCCGATGCCTTTGATGCCATGACATCAAACCGGTCATACAGGGACGCCATGCCCATGGATTCGGCAATTTCAGAAATTAAAAGGTGCAGTAATTCGCAATTTGATCCTGATATAGTAAAAGCCTTTTTGGAAATTGTCATGGCCAAGCGGGATATGATCTTAAGCATCCTTAGTGTCGGATATGAGCACTGGGTAAAAAACACCGTGTCATAGCCGCAGACGGAAGCGGATCCCTTCACACGGGCCTGCCCCCCGCGGATTCCCGGAAGATAACTCTGAACACTTTGCGGGTTCAACACGTTTTTGCGCATAGTAAGCCTAAATCGCCTACGGGTGTTTGGGAATCTTCTGAAACATCCATAACATTACTTTCATTATTCTTTCACGATATTTTACTCGGCAGATTTTTTTAATCAACTTTTTTATAGTTTTTTTTGAGTGGTCATTGTTCGGGCAACGCCATTGTTTATAAAAGGGACTAAAAACCGTTATGGCGTTGAAGTTAATCCGGATTTTCATTCACTTTGCCGCCAAAACACAGGTTTGCAGGATTCCTTAATAAAATTTTGGAGGATAGACATGAAAGAAAGTATTATTGCCTTATTAATTTTCGGTGTCATTCTGCTTGCAACCAGCTGCAGTCTTGATAACGAAATGGATATCCAGTCAGGGGATATCTTTGTGGAAAAAACTTATGGGAATGAACAGATAATCGGTCCAGGTACGGATATGGACAGTGACGGAATCCCTGATATTCTCGAGATGGATTTGGCCAAAAAATATTTTCCTCAGCTCAACATCTTTTGGGGAAAATACGGCGGTTTGGAACACGGGGACAGGCGTCAGCTATACGGTCACAGCGTTCCCGGATATCCTGATTCCTCTGCAGGCACCCTGCCCATTTATGCCAGGAAGTACAAGGAACGCTGCATCGAAATCCGGTACGGCCTTGCATGGAATTGGGACATGGGCGATGACATGGACCCCTTTGGCCTGACATGTCACAGGGGGGACAGCGAACTCTACGCCGTTATACTCTGCCCGTTCCAGCCAAACGGTGAAGTGGTTTTATGGGAAGAGGCAATCCAGGGAACGGCCTGCTGGAACCTTGTAGAGGATTTCTGCGCGGCCCATTGGGGCGCCATCGGAGACAGTTCTTCAAGGCGCGGGTTTGGCTATAACGGAACGAAGAAGTACCAGACCCTGTGGAGTGCGGAGGGTAAACACGGCACGTATTCGTCCAAATGCGCCTGCGATAACGGTGGTTTTGAGGATATGGATTATTGCGGTGACAATCAACCGGTCAAAAGGGCGGAACTCGTGAGCAAACTCCAGAATACGGGTGAACCGAAATGTCCGATAGACCCCATAATCCTTTATCCGGGCGAAACCCCGTCCATGCCCCCTTACGGCCAGTATAATGTCTGGAGCGATAAACCTTTTGGTTCCGACCATGCGACATCCTACTACAAACAATTTACCAACCGTATCGGCTGGACTTTTACGCCGAATACGACAACACCCACACCGGGCATATACTCCCTTTCCGTCCAGTACAGGGATTCCGACGGTGCCGTTCAGAACGAAACATATCCCGGCCTTACCTGGTCGAGTCGGGTTTCGATTCAGACAACCCCGTATTTTGTCGAAGGTGATCCCAGCCATCAGACGGTGAAAATTGTATTCGTCAGCTGGCTATTCTCGAAGGGAGACGCGGTAATAGAGGACCCCGGGCTTAACAGCACCTCTATCACGGAATTCGCCTCTGATACCGTCATATACGCGCAATACCTTCCGGAGAATATCACTCCCAGTCCTACAGATACGCCTTCTTTCTCCCCAACCCCGAAAAATACGCCAACAGACACCCCGAAGCCCCCACCTACATTTGTGATAACCGTACAATACAGGGATGAAAACGGCGTATTACAATCCGAGAGCCATCCTGGGCTCGTTACATCAAGCAGCGTCCATATTAATACAACACAGTATTTTTACGAGGGCGACCCTTCCCATCAGACGGTAAAACTTGTGTTTAACGGCTGGTTCGTTACGGGCGGGGCTACGGTGGCAAACCCACAGTTCATATCAACTGAAGTGAGTAATTTCACTTCCAACGCCACAGTAACGGCCCTGTACCTGCCGGAAGGCATGTCACCGCCGGCCACGGTAACTCCGACGACAACACCTGAAATTACACCTACAGACACGCCCACCAGTACACCAACGTTCACGCCGACGCAAACGCCAACGCCACAGCCCCGATATACGCTTTTTGTCCAATACGTGGACGCAAACGGGACTCTTCAGACATCAACCCACGCAGACCTCCTTGGTTCAAGCGTTGTCGGGATCACAACTGCGCCGTATTATTACGTAGGCGACCCCTCCCATCAAACAGTCAAACTTGTGTTTTGCGGTTGGCTCCTGACAGGAGGGGCTACGGTGGCAAACCCCCAGTCCGTATCAACTGATGTGAGTAATTACACTTCCAACGCCACTGTTACGGCCCAGTACCTGCAGGAAACCATAACGTTACCGCCGACCTCTACTCCCCAAAACACTCCGACACCGACTAATTCGCCGAGTCCGACGCACACCAAACCGCCGACGTTTACCTGCATCGTTTACCGGGTTGATCCGTCAGGTACCTGGCGTACGGACAGTTATCCGGGTCTGTCGTACAGCAGCAGTATCAACATAAGCACGGCCTCATCATTTCAAGCCGGACCGGCTGTCATGATGCAGTTTAGCAGATGGCAGGGAAGTTCCGGTGTCAAGATAGACAATACCTTGTCCACGTTCACAACGGTGCGGAATTTTACCGGCAACTGTTCCGTGGCAGCCATATATTACTGATCTATCCTTCGATAAAAGACAGGGTGGTGGCTCCGGATTTCCGCCCTGTCTCCTTTTAGAAGAAATACATATGCAAATAAAAAAAAGAGTGGGTCAGCAGCCCACTCTTTTTACGTACTCTTAGGGCGCTACTAAAAACTATTGATTTATCCTGGGCAACATCTAAAAACCCCGTTTTTTAATTGTTTTATTCCGGCAGGCTGCCCAAAAGGTGGTTTTTAGAGTTGCCTTTTATTGTACCTTGTACATCTTGTTGGGGATAAAGTCCCGGATCAGGTAGTAGTAGAAATTCGGGTCCATACGTTTCAGGCGTTCGCGCTTGGTCTCATTGGCATCATAAGGATCATTGCGGACCACCCATTCAAACCCGCAGGCAATATATTCCGCCGGGTTTGTCATGGCATAGCTGTCCCATTGCATGGACGGGGTCGAGGATGCCGCATTGTAATAGGCCTGGGCGCCGCTTCCATTGTCCAGGTGGTGGACATATTCATGCATGAGGGTCGGGACACGGCGGTCGGGCGAACTGTCCCAGAACGACTTGCTGTACCAGGTATTGCCCCCGGATGATGCCGCCGCACCCGTATAAGATGATGTGATATCCAGTACGGTATTGGGATATTTATTCAACATGTTGGTCAGGAACGCATCGCCGCCCTCCAGCTGGACAAAAACCCGGAAATCCGAGGTATATGTAGTCGGAGACCCGCCTTCATATAAAATGTGGTTATTAATAAAATCAGTCAACCGGGATTCGGTTAAAGGCGGAGGTGCAGGTGGATTTTCTGAAGCAGAAGCAACCTGGATCCGGACAGACGACATGAGATCGTTGAATCCGTTATTCACCAGGCAGCTGGCATCTCCGGTAAGCGTAAGAGTACTCCCACCGTAATTATCGTCCGCATACAGGGTAACCTGGTAACCGGCCGTGACCCTGACCGAGGATACATCATCATTCAATACACCAGCGGACTGAAGGGCGCTCAGATTATAACTGCCGGCACCGAAACCCGCAGAGTAGCCGCCATAATCACAATGCTGGTACAGGGTAACGACAGTCCCGGTCTGTTGAGGCGGAGTAGGGGTTGATGCCGCTGGTGTAGTTGGTGTTGCAGCCGGTGCATTGGGTGTCGGTGTTGATGTTGATGTGGTTCTTCTTCGTGCATAGAGAGGCATTATCATTAATGCAAGAACAATCAAGCAGATAATTCCTCTCATTAAAAACTTTTTCTTTTCCATTTTTTAATTCTCCTTTAAATTTTTGTTTATACTTTTTAAATAAAATATGAAGGAAAAAATACCTCTTCCTTTTAATCAAAATCGTATTATTCATACTGATATTTGTCAATAAATAACCGTTTAAAAAATATCAGTCAGGATTATAAAGATTCTTTATTTCCATATAAGCAGTTCTGGGAATCCGGTCAATATCAACCATTCCCCACCATTCTTCATTAAAAACATTATCCGGGTAGGAACCAAATCGGGTATTCTCACCACCTGTATCATGAATAGACGGAGAACCGGATAAAAATTTCCACCAGCCGTCAGCCCATGAAAACACGCAGCCGCCAAGGGCAGCCTTTTCAGGATTATCAGCGGACAAATTATTCAGAATAATTTGCGTTACCTTTTTTGCTGCATGGGCCTGGCTTGATTGATCTTCCTGATGGGTATTACTATTCCATGCATCAGCACCATATTCGGAAACCAGCATTGGCTTACTGCTGATCTTGATCCATTCTTCCATTGTCTCTTCATTACCAACAGTTAACGCGTCCCAGGCATATATTTGCAGACCCCATATATCCACATTAACCCTGTCATACTGTTCCCCGCCAGCTCGCGTTTCCTGAATTGACACAACCCCGATAGCTTGTATTTCCAGACAATTCCAGATACCTTT
>JAFGKU010000057.1 GCA_016928415.1 Spirochaetales bacterium | reverse complement strand
TTCAAACTCAAGGGAGTTCATGAAATTGTCGGAATCGGCACATTGTTTCCCGACGAACAGGGGCATGTCTCCCTGCACGCCCACGCCGCTGCCGGCCGGACGGGGCATACGTCAACGGGATGTACCCGGCCGGGTATCGAGACATGGCATGTAATGGAAGTCATTTTAATGGAATTAAGCGGGGCAAAAGGCGTCCGCGTGTACGACAGCCGGACGGCATTCAGCCTGCTCGATCCCACGCTTTCATAAACGGAAAATTACGGTAATACGGCCGTCATCCTGATTTCTATTTTCGCTTTTTTGGGTAAAGCAGCCACCTGGACGGTGGCACGGGCCGGTTTATGCGTGCCCAAAGCCTCTGCATAAATGGTGTTTACCGTCTGGAAATCCGATAAATCGGTCATGTAAATCGTTGTCTCAACCACATCTTCAAAGGATAAATTTTCTTTTTTCAGGATCTCCTTCAAATTCCGCATAATCTGTTCGGTTTGTGAAGCGCAGTCATCACCGACCAGTTCGGAAGTTGCGGGATCCATTCCAAGCTGACCGGAGAGGAAAAGAAAACCTCCCCCTTTAACCGCCTGGGAATACGGCCCGATGGCCCTGGGCGCTTTATCTGTTTCAACCGGAGTAATTTTCATATCAATGTCCTTTTATTTTATTTTTGAACTGTCACGCCTGGATTGTTCAATTTTCTGCATTTTTTTATAGTATTCGGCCTGTTTCCTAACCTCATCTATATCCGTTGTAAAAATCTTGTTATCAACAAGCCTGAATTTTTTATTTTCAAATACCTTGGCAAACAGGGCGTCCCCCTCTGCAACGGGAAGGCCGACCATGTTCAGAAGCTCCTTGGGACCGAATTCAAAAGTGTAATTTTCACCGGGTTCGATTCTTATCCTGTTTTTCTCAAGCTGCATGTAAAGGGCATCGAACAGCTTTCCAACCGGGTCCTTGACCATCGTGTTGGCCAGCTGCTTGTAGATAAACCAGATCCGTTCCGCGAGAATAGTCGTGAGGCGGGTGATGAGCTGCGGCTGGGTTTTAACCATCATTTCAAAGTTGGACTTGTTCACCGCCAAAAGAGCGCAATCCTCGTACGCAATGGCGGAAGCGCTTCTCGGTTTATTTTCAAGCAATGCCATTTCCCCGAAAATATCGCCCGGTTTCAGCAGGGCAAGCATCACCTGGTTGTTATCCACGATTTTGGTGATTTTAACGCTTCCCTTCTGGATGATATAAAGCTCTTTTCCCGGCTCGCATTCACTGAAAATCATCGTATCCTTGGGATAATTCCGGTTGAACTGGTCGGGAACCTCTTCCAGGTATACCGCCTTGGCATAAGGTTTGATTAAACCAATTCTCTCCTTCGCTGTTTTTACATTCTCGTCATCCGGACAGTACTGAATGAACCGGTAATACGCATAATACGCCTGGTTATAATGATTCTGCTTGGCATAATATTCGGCCACATTGAACAGGTGATTCGGTTCCGTGCTGGCTGTACTCCTCAAGGCCAGGCGCGTGAGATTCTCGTCCAGGTACCTCATTTTCTTGGAAAATCCCTGGATGATTTTCATGGCCACAGGCGCGTTTTTCTTGATAAGAACCTGGTACTGGTCCCTGTGAACGGAAATCAGGGAAACATCCGTCAGAGCGAGCGCCGTTTCAATATGACTGTGGTTGGACATGGTGGAAACGACACCGAAAAAATCTCCGGGATCAAGTACGCTGCCGCCTTCTTCCTCGACAATTTCAACTTCCTTGATCAACTTGATTTTTCCCGTCTGGATTATATAAAAACTGTCCGCCTTCTGTTTTCCTTCAACAATGATATACGAGCCTTTTTTAAAATTGACTAAAGATAATTTCAATGCATCAGACATTTATATTCTCAATTAATACTCAATTTAGTATAAAGTATAAATACACCTTGTTAAATTGTCAATGTAAAGCCGGTTTTATTCTTACCAACAGAGATATTATCGACAAATGGAGGGATAATTTGCAATGCATTTTACCAATAATCGGCGTATTCACGGTTTTTAATATATTCCCAGTATTTCCAGGGGTGTCCATTCAATACTGTAACTGAATAAATTCCCGAAACTTTCTTCATTTATAATTTGCAAACCGCCGCTTTTAATGCTTCTTACCGTTTTACCTTCCGGATTAATCTGGTTTATCTTCGTAAGCCCTTTGGAAAAGGCGATATGATTGTTATCGAGGTTGCCGAAATAATTAAAAGTGGTATTGGACTCATCCGGGAAATTCCCGTATTTTGCCCCATCACCGAGGGCGGGATCAACCGGCACCCAGCCAAAATCCTCCAGGTAAAACTCGGCCCAGTAATGAAGATGGGATAACCTGTCATTATCAACGATATAACCTGAAACAGGCCGGCAGGGTATGCCTATACTCCTGGCTAATGTACAGAAAGAAACGGCATAAATATAGGAATCACCCGGCACCTCATTGTTTTGAACCGCTTCCATCAGGTTGAACGCCGAATTTTTAGCATTCGGCGAGAATTCAAACTTCCGTAACAGATAATTATAAATACTACGGCAGGCCAGATAGGGATTTCTCTCGCCCCCCACAACCGCTTTGGCCAGACCGGTAATTCTCGTATCATAGGAGGGAATAAGCGCATCGGAAAAGGCAAATTGCTTGTAGATATTGCTGTTCTTGTTGTAAACGGGATCCACGGCGTAAGGATTAATCTGCGTTTCCACCGCGTACCTTTTAAACATGAAACTCAGGCGAACCTGAAATTTGGCCTCTGACTCAAGATTTTCAAAAAGGTACTGCATGACACCGTTATAGTTTTCCAGGACAGGATCCGGTTCCTGAAAAATCAGCTTCACTTCCCGCTGTTCAGGGGCATTGAAAATACGGGGGATCCAGAGGTACAGACCGCTCTGGAGGAGAGAATTGATAATACGCACTTTAACGGAATAGAATACCTGGTAGGTCAACCGCGAATGGTAGAGTTTTTTTCCTACGGGTTCGCTCACTTCAAAATAAAGCGCGTTGCTTCTCCCCTTATCCGTGGTGATAAAGAGGCTCCCGGAAGCGACCCCGTCGGGTATCCTGAGTTTTATTTCCTTGTCGTTCCAGACGTCAAAATCGTAATTATTGGCCGGGATAAAGGTCGTTACATTCGAGGTTTCCCCCTGGGGAATCCATGTGAAATAGACTTCCGAATTTATCTTGTTTAAACCGAAATTGACGCCCGTAATGGTAACCTGGGTTCCCACCGGACCTTTCTTGGGTTTGATATCCTCGACATACGGTTCTCCCGCTTTCATGGGACCCTGTGCAATTTTGGGCATATGCTTTTTATTGACGAACGGGATAATCTCGCCGCTTTTTCCATTGGCCGTAATGACTTCGATGAGCCCGGATTTCATCTCTTCCGGTACAACGAGGCTGATTTTTTCATCCGTCCATTCCCTGTATGTATACGTGGGCGGAGAATAACCGGAAACATTGACCTTGCCGCTGTTGCGCGATTTTCCAAAAAATTTTCCGTAAATAACGAGTTCTTCATTAGGAACACATACTTTCTTGCTTATGGACTCAATAACGGGAGCGCGGCCGGTGAATCCCGAACTGAACAGCAGAATAATTAACAGGACAACAAAAATAGCGATGGGAAGTATATTTTTAATATCTAAAAACCATTTTAGATAATCTTTGATGTTTTTTTTATTTTCCATCCTCTTGAGCTGTGCCTTCTTCAATATTGTTCAGTAATGCGTTTATCTGGATTTCTATTTCGATCGTGTAAAAATCACTGCCCTGGCTGCCTGATGAACGCCCCAGGGGGAAGAAAAATACCTTTTCTCCCGCCACAACGGGCAGGCTTTTGACATAACTGAAATATCTCAATTCCTTTCCGTTTGTATTGAAAATCCACACCTGACCCTGCGCCAGAAGAAAAAGATCGTTTCCCTTGAGAATATAAGGCGTGAACAGCCCGTAAATCCTTAAAACTTTGTTTTCAAGTTTTAATGTAACGGGTCTTCCCGGCAGGGTTATTTGCTCTCCGGATTGTTCCCAGGCGGTCTCCTGCTCGTTATCGGGTAAAATCAACCGCACAACAATGCTCATTTTTAAGGCTTTATTGAGGATTTCCTGGTTCGCCTCAAGGTCCTGTGATACAAGCCAGGAGGGAATGCTCACCAAAAAAATTAAGGCAAATAAATAGGGAATCCTCACATACACCTCATCTTTTTCTATCCGAGGCTTTTATCAAGGCGGGTTCCCCGAAATTAAATGTTTTTGATTCATCCGGAATATGGAAAATAACTTCCCGGTTAAGGTCCTGGCCTTCCAATGCCTTCATGATTTTTTCCAGATCCTGATCTTCCACCGGTATTTTATCCTCGGTGTAAATGGAAGAATCCGGTCTGGTCTTCATTGCAAACGAGGCATCGGCGGTCCGTGTCAAATTCAACACGGAGACAACGCCGAGAAAAACAACAAAGAGGGCTGCCAGACCCAGGGCGGGTACGGGTATATTGATTCTTCTCTGCCAGAAAGGCACTGTTTTGACTTTCTTGATCCGCGAGAGAGAATGGGCACTCAGCCTGACGGCTTCCATCCCTGCGGCAAAATCAGGTTCCGGATCGCCGGCCATCATTTCTGACAACTGTTTATATTCCTCCAGTTTAGCCTGACAGGCGGCGCAGGAACGGATATGTTCCTCTATCTGCCTGTCATGGGGAGCCTCGATCTCATTGTCAAAAAATGCGGAAAGTGTTTCAAAATCAGGGCACATAGTTAATCTTCTCCTTTAATAGCTGGGCCAGTTTTTCTCTGGCCCTAAAAACTCTCACTTTAACATTCCCTTCCGAAATTCCCACGCTTTCACCAATCTCCTTATAAGACATTTTACCGTATTCCTTTAAAACGAGGACGACTCTCAAATTATACGGTAATTTAAGAAGTGCCTCCTGGACATCGCTTTTTATTTCCTGCTTGATAACCTGTTCTTCATGGGATGCTGTAAACGGCTGGGTGTTCTCTTTTAATTTATTTATGCCTTTGATTTCCCTCAGTCTTTTCTTCTCGAAATTGAATGAAAGGTTTTTAACAACCCTTATGAGCCAGTACTTGGTCTGATCAAGGTCCGGAAGAGGATCAATGCGTTCAAAATATTTTATAAAAGCTTCATGACAAAGGTCCATGGCCGCATCCTGGTCTCCCACTATCCTAAAAGCCACCTTGAAAATGACATTATTGAGGGCTTTGTATATTTCGTCAAATCCTTTTTCAGGCATATCCTTTTCATACACTTTATAAACAATAGTTTTTATGTAATGGTTACATCATTGATATAAAGACCACTACTCAGATGGTAGATAAAAACCCGCAAAATGGTATATCATACACCCGTGAATACATTACGGGAAATGATAAAAAAAATCAATATTTCAGCACCTATTTATTTCGATGAGCCGATGGCGTCCCATACGACGTTCAATATAGGCGGTCCGGCTGAAATATTCATTCAACCCCAGACAAAGGAAGAGCTAAAAACGCTTTTTTCCTTCTGCCGGAACCATGAATATCCCTGGTTTATACTCGGGAAAGGATCAAATATACTGGTATCGGATAAGGGCGTGAAGGGAATCGTTATCGATGTGGAAAGTATAAATGCCATCAATGCCTCGGGAACGGTGATTCATGCCGATGCAGGGGCGGAGGTGAACAGGGTTTGCGAATACGCGGCAAATCTGGGCCTGGCAGGCATGGAATTCCTCTATGCTTTACCGGGAAGCATCGGGGGGGCCCTCTGGATGAACGCCAGATGCTTTGATAAAAGCATTTCGGAAATTATAAAATCCGTGGAAGTGATTGATACGGACGGGCTGTTGAAACAGCTGGACCGTAAAATTCTTGAATTTGACTATAAAACCTCCCCCTTCCAGCACAAGGAAATGCTTATTTTAAGTGCCAATTTCAAATTACAAACAGGAAATAAAAAATCAATAAAATCCCGGATGGCTGCCCACAAGGAGGAGCGAATCGCCAAAGGTCATTTTCATTTACCCTGTGCCGGAAGTATTTTCAAGAATAACCGCGCTTTCGGGAAGCCGGCCGGCGCTATTATTGATTCCCTCTCCCTGAAGGGTCTCTCCATAGGAGGCGCAAAAGTTTCCGACCTGCACGCCAATTTCATCGTGAACACGGGTTCTGCAAAAGCCGCCGAAGTACGGGAATTAATCAACCTGATTAAGGATAAAGTGAAAAACGCCTATGGATTTGTGCTTGAAGAAGAAATCCTATATGCCGGTGACTGGTCATAGGTAATCAATACTGCCACGAAGCTTTCTAGTTTTCGTGCCTTGCCTGCTTTAATCTGTAGGCCTTCAAGGGGGCATATGCCTTGCGCAGGACTTCGGCAACCCGTTTGTCCCACGTTCTGTCGATTTTAAAAAGCCCCATGCTCTGGTTCCTCGAAATTTCGGTGTACCAGTCAAACGCGCACCACCAGGTAACGCCGCAGACAAACCCTTCCGGGTTGGGTTTCCCGTCCCTGTTCAAAGCGGCAAATTCGGTAAACGCCTTGAACGTATCGTTAAATACCGTTACCTGCTTTCCCTCATAGCCTCCCCCTCCCGAGGACCAGATGCCGAATTCGGTATCGAGAACGGGCTTGCCGGGAAATTCCTGATGCGCCCTGACAAGGAACTGCTTCGTCCCTTCATAGAAGGTGGAACCATGGAAAATGCCGAAATACATGGTCCAGGCCGCCACATCCAGCAATTCCTGCGACCCGTCGCCGGGTCCGCCCCTGTCAGCGGCCGCGGATTGAATGAGCAGCCTGCCGTCTTCCATGTTTTCATGGAAATCCGAAACCAGTCTTTTAATGTAATCCGTTCTCTCGGGAACGGCCAGGGATTCATTATTCGTTCCCCACATGATGATGGACGGCCTGTTTGCCAATGATAAAATCATTTCCCGCCACATCTGGCCGGCAATTTTCCGTTCAGCCTGCGCTGCGAATTCCCTGCTTTCATACTGCCAGACCGGCAGTTCCACCTCTGTCAACAGGCCGATCCTGTCTGCCAGAATATAGGTGTAAACATGGTTGGGATAATGACCCGTCCTCACAAAATTGGCATTCAGGCCGGTGATAATCTCCAGATCTTTTTTAATCTTGTCCCAGGAAGCGGTCCGGCCCGTGTCACTCCAGTCCTCATGGCGGGCTACGCCTGCCAGGAAAACCGGCTTCCCGTTCAACAGCAGCCTGTATCCCTCCGTTTCAATGGTGCGAACACCGAACTGGCCGGCGAACGAGTCTTTTAAACTTCCGGATTCCGAATTAATCTGAAATACATACAGATGCGGCACCTCGGGACTCCAGAGAACGGGGTCGACGATTTTTATTTTTTTTCTTAGTAAAAAACAATCCCGGCCTTTAACAACAACAGCCGATGCTGCCGTACCGGCCACTTTTTTATCCTTGATGGCAACGGCCTCCGGTTCGGTCAGCCAGGCCGGACTTTCCTGATTCGTGTCATAGACATCAATGGCTATATTGACATCCATATCTTCTTCAAGAGTATTATGAAGGACAGCCTTGATTTCTATATTACCTTCCAGATCAAGTGTTTTAACATCACCCCGGACTATATAAACCTTAGGAGTCGCTTCCAGGTAAACATCCTGGATTATCCCGGTGTAATTGAACCAGTCGCTTGTTCTGGCGGGAACGGTATCAATACTTGTCCCCCACGCGGTATTAGCAACCCTGACGGATAGGCAATTCTTTTCTTTTACCTTGACGGCATTAGTGACATCGAAGGAAAAAGGCGTGTAACCCCCTTCGTGATACCCCACCCAAATACCGTTAATCCAGGCATCAACGATATAATTCGCCGCAAGGAAATTCAGCGTTATTCTTTTCTCTTTCCAGTCTTCAGGAACCGTGAAGGCATACCGATACCAGACATCATCCTGGTATTCCTCGGGGGCCGCATTCCTGCCGATCGAACCGGGCATGAAATTCTCTACACCGGGAATGTCCTTCTCCTTCCACGCAGAATCGTTATAACCCGTTTGATGCCGGCCCTGTGCTTCCCATTCAATATCGGATAAACCGGAGCCGCCCCTGGTGGCCAGGCTCTTATGAAAATCCAGGTCAAGACGTTCCTTCTTCCACTTGCCCTTTAATGCAACACGGCTTCTCTCCTGTGGATCGAATCCCGGAAGAGGGATGCCCGCCTGGAAAGCAACTTTTACAGGAGTTCCCTCCTGGTCGGTGTAATCCCTGAAAAAAAGGGTGGGATTGAGTTTCCCGGTCGGAGTCCCCTTATCCAAGGCGGCAGGAACGACAGGCGCCGTACAACCGATGATTAAGGATAAAATTATTGGCAAAAAAAACAACAGCATGGTTTTTTTCGGCATGACCAGCTCCTTATATTTGATAGAAATAAAATTTGATGATTGTTCTTTATTAACAGGAGCGCTTAAACCTGGTTCTCCACCGAACCGATGGAATATTCCTTGATAATTTCCGCAAATTCTTCTTCCAAATCTATGAATTCCAAACCATTATCATATAATTTAACGGCTCCCGTTTCATATTCCCGGTTCCACATGACCCTGCCCTTCACAATTATCTGTTCCTTACTTTCAGGCATTGAAATACGCAGATTACAAATTTTACCCATCGGTAAAGGTTTTTCGCTCGTCGTAATACAGATGCCGCCCTGGCTTATATCTTTGGAACGTGATTTTTCCATTGAACCTGCGTCCTCCGTGTTGTACTCAACATCGGTTACGAGTAATAATCTATGATAATGCCTTTTCTTCATGAATTTTCCGGCTTTCCGTCATAATTTTAATGGAAAGAAGGATAAAAAAGCAAGTCAATTCAATCAATTTTTACCAATTCGGCATCCCTGGAAGGTATCCAGCATTGAATACCGTCCATAAGCTCCACATTCCACCAGGCATCCCTCTTTTCAATCAGCTGGAATTCGGTCCCCGCATGAAGGGGGTCCTGGAAACTGGGACTGTACGCATCACTGTCCCCTTTTCTGGCAATCACTTCACCCGTAATGATGACACCCTGGTTGCGCATTGAATCGGAAATAAAATCTACCGTAAGGGAAGATAAAAATACGCCTGAAAACACGATGCAGACAATCAAGCCGATTTTTACAAAGGGAAGCTTGAAGAAAAGAAGAATACCGGCGCAAATCCAGATCAGGGCAAAGAACAGGATAAATATGTAAAATTTTATTTCCGTGGGAATATCATAATGCCAGAAAAACAGGATGCGCAGGATCATCGCTTCTTCTTTCAAGGCAATCTTGTCCACGCGGCGTGACCTGGCATACTCGAAATTCTGGAGAAGGTTCAGGTCATTCGGCATATACTGGCTGGCCCTTTTATAATTTAATATGGCTCGCCCGACATCCCCCATCCGGAAGTAGGCATTGGCAATATCATAAAAGATCTTGCCGTTCCTGATCTGTCCTTCCTTTACAATACGTTCAAAGTAGAGGGCCGCCTTGTGATAATAATCCTTGGCCGATGCGGGGTTCTTTTCAAGGAGGCCGTTGGCCTCCCTGAACAACGCCTTGCCCTGGCTGAACAGGTCATTGATTTCTTCCCGGGAAAGGGAATCGGCACGGACAAAACCGCAAAGGAAAACCAGCAACATCGCGATTAAAGGCAATAACTTCCGCATTACTTGAAATTCCTTTCAACGAGATTGATCGTGCCGATCGCGTTTAGCGCCAGTTCATCAACATCGCTTCGTTTGAACAAGCCGGGCGCATAATGCACCGATTCACAATCCTTGAACAACAATCCTATCTTTTTGACCAGATCTTCATCCAGGGCATGTTCCATCAAGGCTCCCTCGACATCCTTGAAAACGATGGACTGCCAGTTAAGGTTCAATTTTGATCCCAGGTACTGCCGCAGTTTTTCCAGGATAGCGCCGCAGATTTCTTCCGTTGTCTGTTTTGAATCAGGGACGGATTTCAGGACCTTGAGAAGACCTGAATGATATTTCTTCGAGGATACGGCCGACCCACCGGCCAAACCAAACAGCTTAAATTTAAAAATCACGACAAGCGCAACATAGCCTAACATCAGCAACAGGCTGACGACGATGAGCGCGGGATTGGCCGCGATGACGGCCGCACCCAGTGGCCTGTTTATGATGACGTCCATATCCTCGTAATTATGGGCTATGCCTTCCTTCCAGACTTCCACTTCCCTTCCCATTTCAGAGGGCGCGGCCTCCCCTTTTAAATCCATTATGGTCACTTTATCCCTCGCCGGATTCACTTTCAGCGGAATTGCCTGCGTTCTGGCGAATTCGTATTTCCCCGATGCCGTGTTGAAGTAGGGAATCTCGATAACGGGTATCTGCTTCACCTCATCATGCAGGGCGCGGATGGTCTGTGTAAAGACCTTGGTATTGCCCGTAATCTTTCCCGACGCCATTTCCGAAGGAATTTTGAAATCTTTGGTCAGTGACGTTATCTTGTTCAAATCGGGTATATCGGCATCTTTCAAATACGCGGGACCTTTCAGTGTAAGCGTCAGGGTAACGGGATCGCCAACACTCACTTCCAATGGCGCCGCGGCCGCCGAAACGGTATACCGGCCGACCAGCCCCGAGTAGGTGAAGGGCCTGCCTGCCGAAGGGACATCGCGGACGCTCAATGCCGCGGCATTGGAGGGAATAACATACCGGGAATACACCGGCTGGTTCACTTCCCCCATAAAAAAGTCCCTCACCTTCCTGTACCCGGAAACCCCTTCGAAGCTGACGGTCGCCTTTGGGAAGTTTATCGTGCCAATGGATCCGGGTATGAGAATTTCAGAAAAGGTAAGAATGTTATACGATTTCCCGCCAAGACTGCCGGAGCCGTACATTGCCTCAACCTGTTTATTCCCTACCGGGATAGTGTAATATTTGGCATTGGGGTCCTTCTTTTCGACAGCAGTTTCAAAAGACATCCTGCTGTCGGACAGAAAGGAAATGTTAAATTCCACATTCCGCACGTTCTGCGAAAAATACCAGGTGAATGTCATTTTAACCTGCTCCCCCACATAACACTTATTTTTTGATAAGTTTATCCTGAATTTATAGTCGCCCACTTCCTCCGGTTCGGACACGGTTATCTGGATGGCCCTCGTCATGTAATTCTTACCGGCCACCGTCACCATCACTTCGGGAATAATCAGGGTGCCGGCCCGTTTGGGTGTTAAACGGTACTGGCATACATATCCGTATTTAATATTCTGGATTACTTTCCCGGTGTTGAGATCTTGTGATATCATTGTCGTGTTTCTCGAGTCACCACCGAGGAAAGTAACATCAAAATCGGTAAAGGCGGATACATCCGGCGCCTCCACCTTATCACTTCCCTGGACCTGTATCTGGTAGACAAACGATTCACCGGTAAAAACCCGGGTTTTTTCAACAGCCGCCTCAACTCTTATCTGCCGGTCGCTCTGAGTAAAAGCCGCCGTGCATACGGCGTATAGCAAAATTACAATGAAACAATTCCTGCAACGTTTCATAATCACCAGTCCTTGTCCGGGGCCACGTACCGGGCCCTGGCCCGTGCCTGCCTTTCCTCCTTGTCCTGATTTTCGTCGTCAATGATATCCTTTGCCTGCGCATCCTGCTTTTCCTGGTCCTTCTTTTCTTCATTCTGTTTCTCCTGCTGCCGGTCCTGTGGTTGGGCAAGGGATTCCAGGGCCTTGATGAGTTCATCCCGGGCGCCCTCTTCATTGGGGATGGCTTCTTTAATATCTTTTGCCGTTATCTTTTTTTCAGCCACGCCTTGAAATTTATGGGCATTCTCAACATGCCCCCTGGCTTTTTCCATCGGATTTTCCGGCTGTGGCTGTTGTTTGTTCTCCTCAAGCAGTTTCCGCATTTCGTCCTCGAGCGCCTTTGTTTCCTTCCGTGTTGTTGACTGGAGCTTCCTTACTTTGGCCGCATTCTGCTTCAAGGCAGCGGACACTCCCTTCTTATCCTTTTCTTCGGATAATTTCCGCGTATAATCAAGTTCCTTTGACTGATCCGTTATCAGTTTTTGCAGTTTTTCTATGATTTCCTTCTGTTTCCCGTTTTCTCCACCCTGCTGTTCCTGTTGTTTCTTGAGTTTATCCAGAAGATCCTTGACAATCAGGCGCGTTACCTCGATGTTATGCGCCGCATCCCTGAAGTCCTTGTCCCTGTCCAGGGCCGCCTGGTAGAATTTGATGCTGTTCCGGAAACTCTCAACCGCCTTTTTCAGGTCGCTGTCCTTCTGCCTCTGGCCCTCCTGGAACTGGCAGTTGCCCAGGTTGTAATTGGCCAGCGTTTCCAGCTTCCTGTCTTTGGTTTTCACCGCGGCTTTCTCGAACGCTTCCTTCGCCTTTTCATAATCACCCAACTTGTAATAGGCGGTGCCCTTGTCGAAGTAGACGTAGGGGGATTCGGGAAGGGTCGATTCCGATTTTTCGTAGTAATCCAGGGCATCTTTGTACTGGCCCTCCGTATACGCGCTGTTCCCTTTATTGATGTCTTCGCCGGCACCCATGGCATAAGCAAAGCCGAAATTCAAAAGTAAAAAAAACAAGGGCAATACCCGTTTCATGACGGCCTCCTTCTCCTGATGCTGATCAGGGGCTCCACCAGGAGTATGGCAAAGGCGATCAAAAGAAAAATCTGGAATTTCTCCTCGTAAATTTCCGAGGTGGTGGATTCCAGGCTTCTCTTTTCAGCCGAGGCGATATCCTGCAGGTAAATTTCCCCCAGGTCAAAAACCCCGGTCCCCACGATCAGGTATTTGCCGCCCGGCGTGGCATTCGCCATCTCGGCAAGCAGGTCCGCATCGAGTTTTGTCCAGACCTCCTGCACGTTCCCGTCCCTGTCCCTGTACTTGAGGAATGTTTTCTGGCCGTTCTCATCGGTAACGGGGATGCGTTTTCCCGTCCCGCTGTCACCGAGGCCTATCGCTATGATCCGCACGCCGGCCTCTCCCGCCTTCTTAGCCGCTTCTTCCGGCAGGCTGTCATGGTCCTCCCCGTCCGTTATGAGGATAATGTCCTTGTACCTCTTTTCACCGTCTGTAAACATCTCCTTCAAAATACGCCGGATGGCGTCGCCGATATTCGTCCCTCCCCGTTCTATGGAATACACGGAAATGTCGTCCACCATGGCGCGGAAAAACCCGTAATCCAAAGTAAGGGGGCACTTGATGGCCGAGGTCCCGGCAAAGGCGACGAGGCCCACCCTGTCTCCCTCCAGCTTGTCCACGCAGTCTATGATGGCCAGCTTGGCCCGCGCCAGGCGGTTGGGCACAAGGTCTTCGGCGAGCATGCTCTTTGAAACATCGATTAAAAACACGATATCCCGTCCCCTTCGCTCGATTTTTCTCGGTTTCGGGTTCCAGCCGGGCCGTGTCATGGAAAAGACGGCCAACGTCACGGCGAGTATGATTAAAATCATCTTGAAGATGCGGATGTTGTTGTTTACCGAACCGCTCAATTTTTTCAGTATTTCATTCTCGGCAAAAACGGAGAGCGCCTTTTTCCGCATATATGCTTCGAAAATGTACAAGCCGGTCAATACGGGTAAAATCCACAGCAGGAAGAAAAACTGGATGTTTTCAAAATGCAGTCCCTTCATGGTATCCTCCTGAAAACCGTGCTTGACAGGGCTATTTCCAGCAAAAGGACAGCGAGCCCCAATACGGCGTACAGCATGAACAGTTCCTTGTAGTCGAGGTACCTCACCGATTCGATTTCACTTTTTTCAAGTTCATCGATTTCCTTGTAAACGCTCTTTAAAGATTCCGGGTCGCTGGCTTCCCGGAACAGACCGCCCGTTTCCCTGGCGATTTTTTTCATCAGCGAGGTATCGAATTGCGAAGGGGCCGGGCGTTTACTTCGTCCCCAAAAAGGGTCATCCTGGATAATATACCAGCCGTTTCCGGATATACCGATGGTATAAACCTTTATTCGCCATTTCCTGGCCAATTCAATTGCTTCGTCAGGGGATTTTTTCCCAATCCCCGTATCCTGGCCGTCTGACAGGAGTATCACGATCTTGCTTTTTATCTCGTAATTGGATTTATCCTCTTTTGTCTGTTTGGCCATGGATTCTTCCGCCGTTTTCAGCCGCGCACAGGCCAGGGCCAGGGCGTCACCGATAGAGGTGCCGTCCTCCTCCTGAATCTGTACAATCTTGACACTGTCTATGAATGATAAAAGCGCCCCGTGGGAAAGGGTTAACGGGCAGATCGTATCCGCGTACCGGGCAAAAATCACCATGCCGATCAGATCGTCGGTCCGCCCTGTAAGATCAAAACCATTACCCTGGACGAATTCCTTGAATGCCTTTTTAACGATATCCAGCCGCGTCTGCGTCCCCTGGGGGAAATCCTTCTGCAGGCTCATGCTTGAAGAGCGGTCCACCACCATTTCCATGGCCACACCCTTGCTGATGTCCCGGACCAGTTCCTTGCCTTCCTGCGGGCGGGCCAGCGCGACGGTGAAAAAAACAAGGGCGATTATCCTTAAAACCAATGGGATAAAACTCAACCGCTGTTTCAGCGAAATATTAATCTTCTTTATATTCTGAACCGAGGAATATTTAAGGCCGGCCGGTTTTTTCTTCCGCAGGTGGAAAAACAGCATCACGGGAATTAAAAGAAGCAGCAGGAATGCTGCGGGGGCGTCAAACTGTATCATGCGCCGCCTCCGTCCCCTCAGGCTGGACAACCTGTACTTCCTTGTTCTCGGTAGCCTGGATGAAATCCCGGCACGTATTGAATGCTTTTTCGATTTCAGGTCCTTCCGGCACATATTCCGCGAATTTCACCAGGTCGCAATGCGCCAGAAAATCGGTTAATAGTGATTTCTGTTCACTGTCCAGGGCATCCCGGTTCTTCACATCCTCCAGGAATTCCTCCGTGGTCTGTTCCGGGGCGCGAATCCTGAACCGGTTCTCGATATAATGCCTGAGGATATCACTCAGGACAAAATAAAACAGCTTGTATTCCCCCTTCGCAATAAGGTCCTCTTTAATCAATGCTTCCAGCTGATCATAGGCAAGCTCGTGCGCGGGGACGGTCAATTCAACCTTCTTCTTTTCCTTAAAATAATAAAAGTACATGAATACGGCCGCGCCGACGAGAATCAGGAACAGGGTCCCGCCGCCGATTAATAAGGGAATCGTCAAATCGGGAGGCGGTAATGCCACGGGCCCGGATATATCGGCGATTGCCAGGTCTTTCATGTCTTCCGCAAGAATGGAATTGACCTTTATATCTACGGCTTCCGTTTCAATTTCATGCGCCTTGTCACGTCCTTCGGACTTGGACCAGAACAATACCTTCAAGGACGGTATTTTATAGTCACCGGACAAAAAGGGCTCCAGCACGTATTTCCGCACATATAACACCTGTTTATCGTCCAACAGCCTGGAAGGCGCGTCATGGTAATCCGCCACCTTGAACTGCTGTTCCGATTCCGGAAAATCAGGCATCTCGATTTCATGGTCCCTGTCAATCCTGATTTCCAGGTCAACGTTCAGCTTTTCCGCTATCGTCAGTTCTTTCTTATCCGCCTTCAAATTTACTTTTATGGGGCCGCGTTCATACTCCTTGTTAATGGCGAAATCTTCCGCCGCCTTCTTCTCGCCGGAGTCCGAACAGGAAACAAGTGCCCAGGCAAGTATAAAAAAGAAAACCGGTATTTTATTTACTCTTCTTTTCATCATTTTCCATTTTAAACTTCGCTGTATGAATAACCACGTCATAGGATTGCTTTAACCGCTGAATCAGGGCCTGCTCAATTTCCTTTTCCTTGGCGGAACGCAGGGCCTGGTACACCTCCTGTTTCACATCGTCAAAGCTTTTCTGCTGGCCTTCTTTTATATAGTCCGCCCTGTTCGCCTCGTAATAATTCTTTATATCGGTTTCCGTCAAGTTGATCTTGTCCTTGAACTGTCCGGTTAACAGGCTTTGGGCGAGGAGCTGCTTTTCCATGGCCGTAAGGAGGGCCCTGGTTTCCGGCACATCGGCCAATTTTTCCTCCCGCGCCTTCCGGTACAGCAACTCCTCCACGATATACTGGTTGAGCATCTTGAACCGGCCTTCATCGGAAGCGTATTGCCGGAAAAGCTGTTCTTTCTGCCTGTTGATTGCTTCCTGGTCCATGTAGGCCGAATAGAACGATAGCTGGAGGTTAATCTGCTGTTCAATTTTCTGGTCCAGGTCCGCCTTGGTGATTTTTTCAGGACCGATCTCGGCAACCACGTCATCCGCCTTTGTTTCCTCCGTCTCTCCCACACGGCTGGCCAGTTCCTCCCTTAAAGCGGCGAACTTGCCGAGGTTCTCCAGGCATTCCTGGACTTTCAACGATATTTCCCGGGCAAGGTCTTCATGCCTGTAAATTGCTTCGGATTTATAATAATACTCCAGGGCCTTTTCATAATTGCCGGCCTCCTGGTAAATCTTTCCGATCGTATAGACGATGGCCGCCTTATCCCTGGGATCCGGATTGGATATTGAAATATAATCTGTCCATGTCTCCGCCGCGGATTCGACCAGCCCCTGTTTCTGATATTTTAACGCCAGGTCCTTGACCTCCTGCTTATCCATGCCGAATGATAATGCGTTTCCCGACGGACCCTTGTTATTCGTAAAAATTACCACAAAGAGAATGGCAAAACCTGTCAGGAGAATGAGGCTAAGCAGCAGAATAATTATTTTTTGACCTCCGTTCATGGATTTTTTCCTTTCCGGAAGCGTTAACTTGATATCACTTGACATTCCTCTCACTCCTTGCGTGATGATTTTATGCTCTTTTTTCCCGTTCTCGGAAAAACCGGGTTATTTTACTTAAGTAATCTTCGTTTGTTTTAATATCGATCTGGTCAACACCCATGGTCAAAAAGGACCGGTGAAGATTTTCAGCCTGTTCCCTGCCCCTTGACTCGAACTGCTTTCTTACTCCCCTGTCTCCCGTATCAATCAGGATGATTTCACCCGTTTCGGCGTCTTCCAGCTCCAGGAGACCCACATCCGGCAATGTAATTTCCCTGGGGTCTGTTATGGATACGGCAATCAGGTCATGCTTTTTGGCCATGATTCTCATTTGCCTGTCATAGTCGGTTCCCAGAAAGTCGGAAACAAGAAAAACGACGGCCTTTTTCCTGGCCACGCGTCCCAGGTAATCGAGCCCTTTGCCGATATTGGTGTTTGTTTTTGTGGGTTTAAAATAAAGAATTTCGCGGATCAGCCTGAGAACATGGGTCAATCCCTTTTTTGCCGGAATGTAGAGCTCCACTTCATCGGTGAACACCAGGAGGCCGACCTTGTCATTGTTTTTTATGGCGGCAAATGAAAGCAGGGCGCATAACTCCGCCGCTATCTCGTTCTTGGTCCTGGCCGTACTTCCGAAGGTTCCCGAAGCGGAAAGATCGATGACAAAAATAACGGTCAGCTCCCTCTCTTCCACGAAACGCTTTATAAACGGTTTGCCCACCCTGGCCGTCACATTCCAGTCAATATTCCGGACCTCGTCCCCGGGCTGGTATTCACGGACATCCTCAAACTCCATGCCCATTCCCTTGAAGGCGCTTTCATATTCCCCGGCAAATACGTTTGTAACCGCCTTTGAGGTATAAATTTGGATATAACGGATTTTCTTAGCTAATTCCTTCGGGATCATGGTACTTCTACTGTATCAAAAATCTTTTTTATGATGTCTTCCGAGGTCTGGCCTTCCGCCTCCGCCTCGTAACTTACAATTACCCTGTGCCGTAAAACATCCATGCCTATCGATTTGATATCATGCGGCGCCACATACGCCCTGCCCTGCAGCAATGCATACGCTTTGGATGCCATGGTCAGGTAAATGGTCGCTCTCGGGGAAGCCCCGTAAAGTATCAAATCTTCTATATCAAGATTATAATCCTTCGGTGTCCGCGTGGCCTGGATGATGTTGACGATGTATTCCTCGATTTTCTCATCCATGTAGATTTCATCCACGAGGGCCCGGAGGCGCAGTAAATCCTTTGGCTGAATAATGGCGTTGATTTCATCCTTGACCAGGGTTTTCGCCCTTGCCTTCAGAATCTGCAGTTCTTCTTCTTTCGTAGGGTATATTACCTTTAATTTGAGCATGAACCTGTCTACCTGCGCTTCGGGAAGCGGGTAGGTGCCTTCCTGTTCAATCGGATTCTGCGTGGCAAGGACCATGAACGGGTCTGATAACGGGTGCGTCTCGTCGCCGATCGTAACCTGCCGTTCCTGCATGGCCTCAAGCAGGGCGCTTTGCACCTTGGCCGGGGCTCGGTTAATTTCATCGGCGAGTATGATATTATTGAAAATCGGTCCCTTTTTGGTGGTGAAATCACCTGTCTTCGGATTATAGATGAGCGTTCCGATAAGGTCCGCCGGTAAAAGGTCCGGTGTGAACTGGATTCTCTGAAAATCAGCGTTAATGGTTCTGGCCATGGTGGTAACGGTTAGTGTCTTGGCCAGACCCGGAACTCCCTCGATTAAAATATGGTTGTTGCATAAGAGTCCCATCATCAGTCTTTCTATCAGGTAATCCTGGCCGATAATGATTGTCCCTATTTCCTTTTTTATTTTCAGCAGAAGGGCGCTTTCCTTTTCCACTTTTTCACCGATTTGTTTGACATCGACTGGCATTTTTTTCCTCTTTAAATTTATTTTATTATAAATACCCACGGGGGTACCTATGGCACCTCTAAAACCACCTTAGGGGGCATCCTCATGATTACAGAACATTAAGAAATCGGGTTTTTAGAGGTGCCCGGAATAAAATTATAGTTTTCAGCTGTACCTTAATACAATTGCCTAAAATACATAAAGGTTACAAATCAGACGGTTTTTATTAATTATACACACTTGTATTTTGAGTCAAGTAGAAAGCGGGGATTAATGGCAAAATTTATCATTCATCGGGATACGGGATGGGTATGGTCTGGCAATCCTTTGTCAAAAAACTTTCGGGAAATAACTCCCGTGCTTCCTCAAGGAGGATTTTCAGGTCATGAAAGGTATACCTTGGGCTGTAATGGATGAGTCCCATTTTTTTTACGTTCCCGTCACAGGCTATTTTAGCCGCCTGCCTGGCCGTCAAATGCTTTTTATCTTCCGCATTCTCGGACATATCCTCGGCAAACATCCCTTCACAGATAAAAAGATCGGAATGGGCAATATTTTCCGCGATATCCGTTTTATAGAGCGTATCCGTAACGAAGCTGAATTTCCTTCCCTTTCTCGCAGGGCCCAGCACATCTTCAGGTTTGACCGTTATTTGTTTATCAACAACAACCTGTTCGCCCCTCTGGAGCTGGCTCCATAAAGGGCCCTTGGGAATCCCGAGCTTTATGGCTTTCTCGGGAAAAAAAACGCCGGGGCGGACATCCTCTTCCAACGAATATCCTATACATTGTTTTGTATGATTCAAAAAAAATCCCCTGACCCTGTACCCGTCACCTTCAAACACGATACCGGGCTTGTGAATCTCGATGACCTTTATCGTGTAATTGATATACATTTCGAGTATTTTCTTGTTTGCCTCTATATACTCCCTGATCCTGGGAGGTCCGATGATGTACAGCGGTTCATCCCGGTCCACCTGGGAGGAAAGCATCAATATGCCCGGTAATCCCGTCACGTGGTCGGCGTGAATGTGGGAGATAAAAATTACCGATATTTTTTTCCACTTTATATTCAGGCGGCGCAGGGAAACCTGGGTCCCCTCACCGCAGTCAAAAAGCAGGAGTTCTCCTTCCCTGCGCAGAAGGACGGAAGTCAAAGCCCTGCCCGGTAAAGGCATCATGCCGCCCGATCCAAGAATGAAAGCTTCTAAAATCATAGCTAAAAACTTATACTATAGATTGCCGTTCAAGGCAAGCACAAGATTTCAGGATTTTACATAATCGGTATGTGATTGATTTTTAGCCGAAAATCTTTTACTATTAATCGGGT
>JAFGKU010000056.1 GCA_016928415.1 Spirochaetales bacterium | reverse complement strand
GCTGATCAGCATATTCATGCTGACGGCGACGGGGGTCATGGCCCGCAACATTACCCTCAGAAACAATGGAAGCACAACACTTACAATCCGGTATACCAGCAGCGCCGGCTCGGCTTCCTGGAGCATCGGGCCCGGCGGAAGCGCGGTCCACTCGGTTGCCGACGGGACGGCGGCCATGCGGTATTGGGCGGATACGGGTGCAAACAGTCCTTTCTGCACCACGTTGGCCGAATTCACGCTTAACGGGGCCGGCAACCTCGATTTTTACGATGTAAGCCTTGTTGATGGATTCAACGTCGCCGCCCAGATTGTACCAAGCGGGGGTTCGGGAGACGGCAGCAAGTATTCCTGCGGTATTGCAGGTTGTACATCCACAACCCTCGTGGCAAACTGTCCGAGCGAACTGGCCAGAAACGGAGCCTGCTGCTCTGCCTGTATGATCTTCGGTTCACCGCAGTATTGCTGTTCGGGAGCATATAACACACCGGCAACCTGCCCGCCTACGAGTTATTCCAATTTCTTCAAATCACACTGCCCCGATGCCTACAGCTACGCCTATGACGACACCACCAGCACATACACATGCACCGGCGCAAGTTATACGATCAATTTTGCCGGCGGCAGCGGCGTAGGTCCGACAGCCACACCTACATCGAGACCCATTGCCGCCTCTATTCCGGGAACCATTGAAGCGGAAAATTATTCCGCGATGAACGGTATTCAAACGGAAAGCTGTACCGAAGGCGGTTTAAACGTCGGCTGGATAGAAGCGGGCGACTGGATGGACTATGCCGTGAATATAACGGCGGGAACATACACCGTTTCCTACCGTGTTGCCAGCCAGGATTCAGGCGGCAGCCTGAGTTTACGGATTGGCAGCGCAACCTATAATACGGTGAGCTTCGGGGCAACAGGCGGCTGGCAGACATGGACAACGGTAACGGGAACCGTTACCCTCCCCGGAGGGAACCAGACAATACGAATTTATTCCAATCAGGCCGGCTGGAATATAAATTATTTCAGATTTACAGGTTCCGTCAATACGGCTACACCGACACCGGCAGCTACTCCCACCAATCCCCCGGCCGGTTTAAAGCCTATACCAGGAAGGATTCAGGCGGAAGATTTTAACAGCATGTCAGGTGTTCAGACAGAAGCAACGACGGATACAGGCGGCGGCATTAACGTCGGCTGGATCGATTCCGGCGACTGGATGGAATACAATGTCAATGTAGCTTCTTCCGGAACCTATACCGTTCAATACAGGGTGGCGGCACTTTCCACTGCCGGCAGCATCAGTCTCAGATTCGACGGTTCCACCCTTGCCACGACCAATCTCCCCGTGACAGGAGGATGGCAGACATGGACAACGGTAAGTACGAACGTTAATCTCACGGCGGGAACGCATGCAATCCGTCTTGTAGCCAATACTTCGGGATTCAATGTCAACTGGATCGACTTTTCCTCTTCCGGGACGGTAACGGCACCTCCTGCTGCCACGGCAACCAGGACGCCTACCCAGGCACCCACTCCTCCCCCGAACACGGCTGCGGTTCCCGGCCAGATCCAGGCCGAAAATTACACGAACATGTCCGGCATCCAGACGGAAGCAACAACCGATACGGGCGGCGGAATTAACGTCGGCTGGATCGATTCCGGTGACTGGCTCGAATACGCCGTCAATGTGGCATCGAGCGGGACGTACACGGCGGAATACAGGGTTGCGGCCCTGAGCGCGACGGGATCCATAAACCTGATCTTTGACGGCGCGAGCCGTGGAACTGTTACGGTACCCGTCACTGGCGGATGGCAGACATGGACCACGGTTTCCCACGCGGTTTCCCTCTCTTCGGGCATTCATACAATCCGGCTTTCGTTGACAGCCGGCGGATTCAACATCAACTGGCTCAGGTTCAGCATAGGTACGATTCCCAATACGCCGGTACCCACGCAGGCAAATACGCCCGCGCCCACTCCCGTTGCCGGACTTCTCTGGAGCGATGAATTCAATGGCTCCGGCCTACCCAGCTGGGACTTTGACCTGGGCGGCGGCGGCTGGGGAAACGGTGAACTTGAAACCTACACGAACAGCACGGCCAACTGTAACCAATCCGGAGGTTATCTGTACATCACTGCAATAAGGTCCGGTACTAGTTACACATCCGCCAGGATTAAAAGCAGGTTCTCCAGGACATACGGCAGGGTCGAAGCACGCTTGAAGATCCCGATGGGACAGGGTCTATGGCCTGCCTTCTGGGGCCTGGGCACGAACTTTGGCAGCGTCGGCTGGCCCGCCTGCGGAGAAATAGACATCATGGAACACATCAACGGCGAAGGACAGACTCACGGTTACATCCACTGGGATGCAGGCGGACATGCCTCTTACGGCACTGCGACCGCCGGCAACCCTGCCGAATGGAATACATATTCAATAGTCTGGAATTCATCCGCAATACGGTGGCAAGTCAACGGGAATCAATTCAATGAGGCCAATATAGCGAACAGCATCAACAGCACGGAGGAATTCCACCGGCCGTTCTTCCTCATTCTCAACCTGGCCGTGGGCGGAGCTTGGCCCGGGTCTCCCGGTTCGTCCACGGCATTTCCGGCGCAATACATCATTGACTATGTAAGGTGGTATAGCAATTAGGAATTAACCAGGGTGTTTACCCCCCCTTTTTAATCCCCTTGAATTACCGATCCGGCTCAAAGGCCGGATCGGTTTTTATGTCCAAAATGGCATTATTTATTGATTTTTATCGTGAAAGTACTTGTATTTAGTAACTTTTACTGATACTATTTTTAAAGGTGATGTTTGTTTTATTAAATTTTCACGTAAAAATTTATATTACAATCATCCCGTTTATATTGTGAAAAAGAGGTAAAACATGATGAAAAAACAATCAAAAAAATCCCGGCTCTATACCGGGATAATTTTAATCCTGTTAATGACCGTCTCCGTCACAGTATCCTCTGCTGAATGGGCACCATACACGTATTATTCCCAAGGAACGGCAGTAACATACATGGGCGGGAGTTATACCTGCCGGCAGTCCCATACGTCATTGCCCGGCTGGGAACCGCCTAACATTCCGGCACTCTGGCTGCCCGGCGGCACTGTTTCCACGGCGACCCCAATTGTTGTTTCCACTCCGACAAATACACATACACAGCAGGCTACGGCTTTACCCACCGGCACCCCATCCATCGCATACCCGGCAATACCCGCCAGGATTGAAGCGGAAAATTATACAGGGATGTATGGGATCCAGACGGAAGGAACCGCGGATTCCGGCGGAGGAACGAACGTCGGCTGGATTGATGCCGGGGACTGGCTTGAGTACAGGGTAACGGCAGCGTCCTCCCTCACATTTTCATTCCAGTACCGTGTGGCCGCATTGAATACCGCCGGCGCCATGGACCTCGTCATCGACGGTATGAATTACGGAACAACAACCGTTCCCGTTACCGGCGGCTGGCAGACATGGACTACCATTAGCGGATCATCGGCCGGTCTTGGTGCGGGAAATCACACGATTCGATTAAATATCGTTACAGGCGGTTTCAATATAAACTGGATAGAAATCATGGGCGGTGCCAACAATACACCTACCCGGACGCCAACCCCGCCCGCAACTTCCACCTCAACGGCGACATCAACATTGCCACCTGCGACGACACCTACCGCTACTGTCATTACGACATATCCGGCAATACCCGCCAGGATGGAAGCGGAAAATTATAGCGCCATGTACGGAATCCAGACGGAAAATACAACGGATACGGGCGGAGGAACTAATGTAGGCTGGATAGATACCGGTGACTGGCTTGAATACAAGGTAACTGCCGAATATTCAGGGACGTATTCATTGCTTTACAGGGTGGCAGCTTTAAGCACGACGGGATCAATGAGCTGTATCATTGACGGAACAAATATTGGCACAACGACCATCCCGGCGACCGGCGGCTGGCAGACTTGGACCGCCGTGAACGGCCCTTCAGCACAACTTACCGCCGGAAATCACACAATACGGTTAAACGTTATCACTGGCGGATTTAATATCAACTGGTTCGATGTGAACAGCGGTGCCAACCCGACACCAACGCCTTCGCAGACTTTTATACCGACGGCCACCCCCGTGAACGGGACATGGCGTCTGGCCAACCTTACAAATTACACATCCTACCCCGATCCAAACAGCGAGGAGTGCCTCTATTACAATGGATGCCTGTGGGCAGGATATTTTGCGTTCGTTGACGGGCAGATGCCGGAAAGCTGGGTTCAGTCCCACAACATTATAGCAGTGCATTCCAAGGATGCGGAAACATACAGACTGAAAACCTTCCGGCTGAGGCAGAACGGCCGCGAAATAGACGCCGTCGTTTATGACATGTGCGCCGATTCGGACTGTAATGGCTGCTGCACTGCTAACGCCAATGCAAACGGAATCGGTTTCCTTATCGACATAGAAAAGTATACAATGGAAAGATTCGGTTCAGGCGACGGCATCGTGGAATGGATGTGCCTGGACTGTCAATAAAGCATTTTTCATGTTTTTCTTGGGGCTTAGCAATCCTTGTTAAGCCCCTCTTTAATTTTCATTTTTTATTCTTATCCAATAAAATAATATCCAATGCAAATACATTTTGACTGATTCTCGATAATAAAATCTCATATGGGTAAATATAAAATTGAAAACTATTAAAATTGATTGAAATTCAGTTAAAAATAAGTGGGGATGGATCATGAAAAAAGTAAAAATCATTATAATTTATACAATATCCGGTTTATTATTTCTGATTTTCATTCTCCTTTCCGTTCCGACCATTATATCCTTTTTTAAAAAAAAAGAAGCCGGACATTTTGAAAATGTGAGTATTGTCTTTTTCTGTGGGGGTAAAACCGATTCAAGGTTTGCCCGGGTTGTTCACAACGGTGCCAGCGATGCACAAAAAGATTTCGGTTGTTCCATTGAATATGTCTGGTCCCAATAGGATAACCATAAGATGGCGCTTCAATTTAAGGAGGCCATAGAAAAACAGCCTGACGGGATCTGCATGATGGGACATCCCGGTTTCCATATACTGCATTCACCGGTTGATGAGGCTGTCAGGAAAGGAATCTTGGTCACTTTTTTGAATGTTGACATCCCGGAACTCAGGGAAAAATATGTTGATAAGGGAATGGGTTACATTGGTCAAAATTTATATAATTCCGGTCATACGCTGGGGATGGGCAGCATTGGAAAATTCAACCTTCAAAAAGGCGATGAAGCCATTATTTTCGGAATTACGTTTCTGCCGGAAACCGGAAGAGGATTAAGGAGTAAAGGGTGTATGGATGCGCTGACAGAGCAGGGTATTTTTGTTCATCTGGTGGAATTTAAGGACGCCAACGGAAATAAACCGTTTTCCGAAGAAACCCGGAATTTCGTAAAGGAGACATTGGAAAAGTACCCCAATTCCGATCTAATCGTAACGGATCATGGAAACCTTACTGCCGCTATAGGCTCCTTACTCTCAAAAATGGATTAAAGCCCGGGGATATATTTGTCAGCGGTTTTGACTTATCGATTGAAACGGTGAACGCAATTAAAAGTGGTTATGCCGGGCTGGTACTTGACCAGCAGCCGTATTTACGATGGAACAGGTTTTGATTTCGCGGGATGAAAAAACAGCCGGCGCCGATTTGCAGGGAAACGGCAGGTTACTGATAATGGACGATCATGATTTGATTTTAAAGACCTTAAAGCGTGTAACATCCGTTTTAGGGTATAGGGCTGAATTTGCAAAAAACGGAACCGAAGCCATTTCACTGTATAAAGAGGCAATGAATGACGATGACCCCTTTGATGCGGTTATACTGGATTTGATTTTTCCCGGTGGTATGGGCGGAAAGGAAACCATAAAAATACTGATGGAGATAGATAAAAACGTCAAGGGTATTGTATCCAGCGGATATTCCACCGACCCCATAATGGCCGATTACCGGAAATACGGATTTAAAGCGGCAATCGCCAAACCATATACCCTCGAAAATATCGGCAGGACTTTAAAAACATTCCTGACAGACCAGTAAGAAAAATAAGCATAAAATCTTGGGGACCCAATAACTATATATTTGTCCAGGCAACCTCTAAAAATCCCGATTTTTTAAGGATTTTGACTCGAAAAATGGTCCAAAAAAGATGGTTTTTAGAGGTGCCTTCTTGATTCATTTTCTATTAAAATTTATCATTTAATTTATATAGAGCATTAAAAATTGTTTAAAGGGGGAACCATGAGCACAATGGAAGAGAATGATTATGGCAGCGTAACATTGCCGCAGCCGGAGGATATACCCGAACAAGCCCGGGATCAGGCGTCCGGAGCCTATATATTGATGTTTGCCGGACTGTATATACCTCTGCCGTTTTCAGAAATTGTCACGTCCCTGGTCTACTATTTTTATTTACGGACAAGATCGCAGTTTCTCGCCTTTCATACTTACCAGGCATTTATTACCCAGATACCCATTTCAATCCTCAATACAGGCCTCGTTGTATGGGTGATTATAAACGCCGTCAACTGGTTCAGCAAGGTCAATATAGACGGGGTTACTTCATTTACGGGGCCCGTTTTCTGGATTTATTTCTGGTTTGTAATAGCATATAACATCGTCTATATCATTTTGTCGCTCATTGCCTATAAAAAGGCAATAAAGGGAAATTTGTTTTACATGCCTGTCATCGGGGGTATTGCCTATGAAAAATTTTTCGGTCCGAATGCCGTTACCTTCGTGAAAAAGGAAAAAAAAGAAACAAATCAGCCGCCAAAAGGATACTAGACCGTCCATGCAAAAACGGAAAACATGGTAAATCACCATGAAATCATGGAGAAGTAATCGTCACATCGTCAAAGAAAACCGTGCAGGAACCGCCGTGACCGGATGTTCCACCGTTTAACGCCGGATATCCGCTGCGGCCGCTCCGTGTCCAGGTGTAAGGCCAGTTGGAAGGTTCTGTCGATCCGGCCTGCCATACCTTTCCCGAGAGCGTTCCGTTTTCCATTTTCAGTTTGAACCAGTACCATGTCCCGCTGCTCCAGTTGAAAGTGTAGCTTGGTCCCCAGGCTGCCGCGTCATCGAGAAATTGAACAGTCGAGTGGTTGTTATGGAACAGAAGGTTGTATCCCCTGCCGTCCGCTGTCCCGGTGAAAAGCGATACACCGGCCCTTGCACTGTCTCCGTCGGTCCAGGAAGCGACATAAACCTTGGCCGTTATGGTCTGATTACTATCCAGGCTCAGGCCGGTTCTGACGGCTATGGCCTTGCAGGGGTCACCCTGTGATGTTGAATTCTGCCTGAGAATGGTTCCCGACTCGTTCCAGGAACCGCCATACATCGTCCAGGCATTTCCTATGGCATCATCGCTGAAATTATCGGAAAATCCGTTATTGAGAACCTGGGTAGGGACAGGTGTCGGAGTTGATGTCGCCGCAGCAGGGGTCGATGTGGGTGTCCTTGTTGAGGTTGATGTCGGCGTGGCAGTAGCCGAAGGAACAGGGGTTGCCGCCGGGTCCGCTATTGCCGTACTTGCATCGATGCTCCTGAACCGGGTCCATGTTCCCGTTTTGGTGCTCGGAACACATCTCACCTGCGTTCCACCGTCAATTCCGGCTCCATCAAAATCCGTAATATCAGTTACCTGCAGGTAGTACCCGGTATACTTGTTCTGGAGGAAAAAATACCAGTCTCCCGCACCGCTTGACACCCAGCGCCATTTTGTCCGGTCGCCCGTGTTTGTCATGGCAACGGCGCGCACGGCAAGGGTATCTCCGTCACTCGACGCATTCGGCTGGCCATTGGTGGCATCGGCGACCGAAGTACATTGCAGCCACAAATTGTATTCCACATTTTCAAGTCGAAACCAGGCATCGTTATCTATCCGGACAATCCGCCATTTGGTTTTATTCCCCGTGTACTTGTTGGCTACGGCCTGCACGTTATTTCCCTTTCCTGTTCCATCACCCGCATCCGTACATTGAAGCCAGCTTGAAAATTCCTTGTTTTCAAAACGCAGGATATAAAACGGGATGCGTTTTCTCTCGGGAAGGTTGAGATTCGGATTCCCCGAAATAATCCTGGCACCGGCTAAATCCCAAACCGCTCCGTCTTCCCAGAATAATCCGTTTATTGTGCCGGCGTTTCTCTGGCCGGACAAATAGGCGGGTTTTACCATCAAACTCCAGAAAAACGCCCCCACCTGGTATTGGTAGCTTTTTACCTGTCCGGCCATTGAGGCCAGGTCGGTGAATCTTTCCGCTTCGGGAACGGCCGTGTCGCCGCTCCAGTTGGCGCCGCTGGGTCGGATCCGCTGCCACTCCGTCATCCAGACGGGCAGGCCCGCATTGTTTGCCGCATCGATACGGTTTTGTATGGTATTTGCCGATCCTTCCAGGGTTGTCGGGAAGTTGTGATGGAACTGTAAAACATCCACACCGTCGCTTACATATTCCAGGTACTGGCCGGGCAGGGTGCCGACGGAAAGGGGAACTGTGCCCTTCAGGCTGACGGCAATCCTGACCATGTCATGAGCAAAGGCCTTGTCATCGGCATTCGGTTCGTTCATGATTTCGATGCCTAGTAAACGGCTGTCATTTTTAAACCGGTTCATGAACCATGTAACGTGGTCCCGGTAGGGCTGCCATTGGCTTGAATTGGTTGTAACGGCTGAGGGCGGCGACTTGGATGCAATCGCTCGTAGCGGGTCCTTTAGCGTCCTGTTTATACTGTCATCGGCGGCATTACCGCACCCTTCATAGATGACGTAAAGTATTTTTATGCCTTTTTCACTTGCCTTACCGAGCAGGTCCTTTATTCTGCTTTCATAGGTACTGTTGTTTTGCGAGTAAACATAATAGCTTCCAAAAACACGCAGTGCGTTTATATTGACGGATTGTGCAAATCCGAAATCCCTTTCAGTGATGCTGGAATCGTATTCCGACCAGAACTGGTCCACATTGTAAGCGGTAGCCGGCCAGTACACAGCCCCGTTTATCTGGGCTTGAACACTCATCGCTACGAACAGTAAATAGGCAATGAATGTTAGCGTTAACATTTGACTTTTTTTCATATAACCCCCATTTTTAATCAGCAGTTTTCCCCGAAATTACCCGTATATATAATTTAACTTAGGATTGAAGGATAGGAGTCCTACCAAAGGTAGGTATTCATATCCGACTTCTTGGTTGGATTTACTATTTAATCTTATGATTGTTTATAACAAATAAATATTTTCTCGTTAAATCAATTTCAGAAATGTAAGTTAATCTTCTATCCTCACATTTTCCACTTCTTCTGCCAATTCTTTAATTCTTCCAATATTTTCCTGGCCAATCGTCCGTATCTTCGCCATTTCATTCAGAATTATTTCATAATGCTTAAAAATTTGTTCAGCGACACCTTTTTGCGATAAACTGAACCGGGCAATCCCTGTGATTCTTTGTTTATTTTCCTCTATCATACCCGTCACCTTCCCCACGGACTGGTTGACTTTCTCCGTTAGACCAAGAAGGTTAGAGACTGCCTGCATGATTTCTCCCGTTCCGCCTGCCAGTTCACCCATACCGGTTCCTGTTTCCTCCATGACCTGTGCAAACTGGGAGATATTCCTGTTGATTCTTCCGAAATATTCACCAACACTCTTGATAATATCTATCGTATTGGACACATTTTCCATGTTCCTGTTAATCCTGCCGGTAATGATTTTTGTGTTTATACTCGTATTTTCTGCCAGTTTCCTGATTTCGTCGGCAACAACGGCAAATCCCTTCCCCGCTTCACCCGCATGGGCGGCCTCGATGCTCGCATTCATGGCCAGGAGATTGGTTTGCCCGGCGATTTCCACGATTACATTGATTATCTCCTGTTCATCCAGGATGCTTGATGAAAGCTCGGCAATCGAGTCGGAAGCCTGTTCTACACTTTGCTTTCCTTCGTTTGCAACATTCACAAGGTCTGTTATCACGGATTTCCTGGCATTGATACTTTGACTGATGGCATTTATAGAGGCGGTCATTTCTTCTATGGAGGCCGAAGATTCCGTTATGGCTGCGCCCTGCTTCACCGAAGTGTCCTTCAGCCCCTCGATAAATGCGCCTATGTCTTCATTCGCGGAGGAAGTAAGGGCTATGTCATCATTGAGTTTCACAAGGTCATTTAGCAGGTCCGATAAAGCGTTGTTGATCTCGTCTCCGGTTTTTACCGTCAGTTCCGAAGAGGCGATCAATTTTTTCCCGATTTCCAATCCTTCCTGTGAAGAGGCAAGAACAGAGCCCAGTTTTTCAAACCGGCTCAGGTTTTTTTCCGCTTCCTTGTTAGCCTGCCCTATGGATTCATTGACAATCCTGTTAACGGAAATGGAAATGACTATGCCGATCGTATAAATGATCGTTGCTGAAAGCATATATATTAATTTGTTACCAAATTCAATGTTCTCTAATGGAAGCAGCATGCTGAAGAAAAAAACCGCGAGACTGATGGAACCGATAATGGATACAATAACGAACTGGTAAGTACGGTAGCCCAGAAGGCAGTTAAGAAGAAGGACAAATAGCAGAGCGGAAAGAAGGTTATAAATTTGATAGACGCACACCCGCCCTGAGGTGAATGCGGATACAGCCAGAATACCGAGGGCCGTCAGGATTGCCATGTTGGCCGATGACTGGAGTCTCCCTTTTTTAAGGTTAAACAGGATAAACGGTACAAAGGCGGAACCTGTAAAAAATATAATCGTATCAATAATGTTGCCTCCCGTTAAAATCAGGATGGCGGCGTACAGGAGGCTTCCGAAGCCAAGGAACAGGGAACTGACGTAAAGGGCTTTGGATTTCAAACGTTCTAAAAGTGTTTTGTCTTTATAGGGATCAAGAAACAAATCTGCCAGGGATTTTTTCTTCATTTTCTTACTTTCTCAATAATACTGTAATTCAAATTATAGATTTTTTACAAGAAAAAAAATAAAAATTTTAGAATCCGGCCTTTTTTTTTATTTTTTTTTAAATTTGACAATGACAGGAGGAAATTTATTAAGGAGGTGTAGTTATGAAATACATAATTATTTCAACTGCATTGTTTTTGTTATTGACCTTGACCGCTTTTGCGTCAAATGGAAGCAGCCCTTTTTCAAGCTTCCTGTCCATCTTTTCCAGCGAAAATGGTGAACATCTTTTTTCATGGGCATTAGGGAAACCAGCCGTGCTCAACTACACGGGAACAGTTCCCAAAAATAATTTTCTTCCGACCATTGACCCTGTTCCCAATTTCCCTTTTATCGAGGAGTATGGAGAGCACCTGAATGTTTCAGGATTCAGAGTGAAAATGCTCTCTGAAGAAGACGGTATCCACATGATACCGTACACGCTATAGTGATTCACGGGCAAGGGACGGCAAATTGATATCTGCGGTTTACCGTCCCTTTTACCGCACTAAGCACCTGGTCACCGGTCAAGGGAACGCTGTTACAGCTTTTCATAATCATTCATGAATTGCCTTACACCTTCGATACCCGGTGCATTCAATGTATGCGGATACGTAAGGCACACACAGGCGGCAACGGCGGAAGCGAATTGAACGGTCTCCTTATCATTCCAGCCTTTTAATAAACCGTAGATGATACCGGCGCGGAACGAATCACCGGCACCCGTCGTATCAACGGGGGTTATTTTATACGGTTTTAATTTATGTATCCCCTCCCCTTTCCGCCCGTAGACCAGTTCGTCCCCTTCGTAGGTGATGATGACCAGTCCTCTGCATTTATTCCGGTATTTGCTGAAAATCTCACCGGCATCGCACTCGGCATACGCCTGGCTGCGCAGTTCATGGGATATAATCACGGCTTCCGCGTTTTGAGATATGAAATCATCATGCCTGCAATCGATGGTGACATAAGGGATATTGTTTTTCACGCACAGCCTGGCCACGGCCAGAGAGGCGTCTTTTAAATACGGGTCCAGGGACACAATCTTCGCATCCAGAATATCGCATTCTTCAGGATCATTCCATTGTTTTCCGCCCGTATTGAAACCGGCATAATTTCCGAATACGGTACGTGAAGTTCTATCGGCAATGATGAATTCCTCCGTACCGCCTTCCTCACATTCTTTTAGCCGCGAAATATCGATATTAAACGGTTTTAAGAGCCTGTTTATTTCATCCCTGTTGGATTTATTGACCCAATTGCCGTCCATTTTTGTATTTATCCCGAGCTTCGACAACATGATGGCCGTATTGGCTGCTTCACCGCCAATGGAAGGTATGGTCTTTTTTATCTCCGCGTATTGATTTGCTTTTGGGAAAGGGAAATCATCATGCAGAAGATAAACAGTACTGGGTGAAATTATGCCGTATAAATAAACATCATGCATAAACCATTCGTTATAACCATACCGAAATGTTTGCCTCAACCCCCTGCAGAATGACCCCTGCAAAACTATTAAATCTGTATCCGCACCCGATCGAAAAACGGTCAAGTGAATAATTGAGGGACGCGGTAAGAAAATGAAATCCTAATGTACCGAAGAAAGAGTTAAGGTTGTAAACATCCAGATATAAATTATGGGGCAGGAATATTTTCATGCTGGCTCCGAAGGAAATTAGAGAACTCCCTATGTAATCGTAATAATATATTCCGCCATACAAATTCAGTAAAATGGATTCAATGGGAAAAGATACACCGCCATTGAATGAAAACATGTTCATGGTTCTGGTTTCCGCAAACGAATGCTGGTAAAAACCATTAAAATGGAGAATAAAAAGGTTTGCTTCCAATTGAGCATTCAGGTTTCCAATATTATCAAGGAGATAGGCTCCGCTAAAAGTTGCCTTTAAAAATCCCGGTTTGCCTTCCTGTCCGGCCGGTTTGTTCCAAATGGCAATTGTGTTTCCCCAATCCCCGGCGTACGGAAAAGGCGCATAGGTTAAACTGCCGATATTACCCAGACAGCCTCCCTGTGTTGTTCCAGTGTTCCCTTCATACCCGTTTTCATCAGACTGGGAATCGGAAGAGGCATCGCTTAATGCATCCATCATGGAAAACAGACATTTCCCTACCGCAAAACAGGAAGTATCGTCATCATCATCATCGTCGTCGTCTTTGGTTGTATTTTTTTGACGTTCCTTTTCCTCGTCGATACGCTTTTGAATCTCATCTATCTGGTCGTCCCCGGAGTATTGGGTAATTTCGGCCGATACCGTAAACGAAAAAACAAACGCTACCACCAGGAAGATACAAACGTGCTTGATCATGTTACACTCCTCAATTTACCGTTATGGTACGGTATTGAATATTTTCTTACGTATTCCATCCATAAAATCCTGTCGCTGTTTTGCCGTATAGTACTCCGCCGTTTTGGCGGCTCCGAATATATTCGACAAATAGAAAAACCCGGTGATGACTCCGCTTATCGCCGTATAGAAGTAATACCCGTCATTCCGCTGAATATCGTAAGACACCGCCAGGTAGGTGGCAAAGCCGAAAAAACCCACCATAGTGAAAGCGTTCAACGCATCAAACCAATGCCCGGTATATGCCTGCCCGCTTCCGGGCAGAACGGCGGATAACAATCCGGCAACAAAAGGGCTTTTACTGTCCAATGAAGACCCGTTCAGTATTTCCGTTGAAAGGTCTGCGGCAAGCCGCCCGCTCTCAGATTCCGGAGATTTCTCAGCAGCCGTCCTGAATATGCGGCCGGCAGATTCAAAATTGCCGTTGTCGGCCGCAAGAAGACCTAACAAGAGTTCCGGGGTACCGCTTGAGTTGATTTTCAGGGATTTTTCAAAGTAGTCCCGCGCTAATCCGTACTCATGCAAAAAATAAAAATTGATGCCGTAAAGTAAATCCGTTTTAGCGAATATTTCCGGCGGCAGTTCGGGAAATTTTAAAAGATCATCCAGATAGGAAATTGAAAGGGGAAAATGGTTGCTTTTACAATATGCCAGGGCTATCCTGTACGAGCATTGCTTTTTAAGGTTATCATCATCCGTAAAAAAAATAATCCGTTTGTATTCGGTGATCGACCTGAAATAATCTCCTTCCTCCATTAAGGAATCAGCAAAATCAAACGTATTTGTTTGTTCCTGGGCATATACGGCAACAGGGAAAACAAAAAATATGGACAGAATGATGAAAGGAACCTTCCTATTCATAAATCGATCCGCCGTTTAAAAAAAAGGAATCATTGAGTTTCAGGTAAAACTCGTCATTACGCTTTTTAGGATAATGCTTAAAGGCCTCCGAATTCTCCCTGTAATAAATCCGGTCGATAAACAGAATGACGCCGGGAATAAAGCCATATTTTTGAATGGCCTGGAGGGCGAAATTTGAACAGGAGATGTAAAACGGGCAGCGGGTAATACTGTTCGGATTGATGTTTTCCTGATAGAATCTTATGAAGCTTACTGCTAAACTTTCATTGAGATCTTTTTCAATTGATTCATCCTTGCGTAATACCGTTTTTTGTTCAACCTCATCCGGCTCCCATCCTTCGGGTTCAGAGACGGGAAACGGTAATGAATTCAATCCGGCATTGATAATTAAAAAAAACAGGAGGCACAAAAACCATTGGAGTATTACAGCTGGAATGTTTTTTGATTTTTCCACATTCATATTCCTTATAAATATATCATAAACGAGCATATATTTCCAAGATAAAGAAAATAATATTTAATTTACCATTCCCGGGAGGAAAAAAGAAGCAACAGCCATGTTAATGATCCAGACAGAGGACAGTTTCACCGAATTTCTTTTTGGAGGATTCATCATAGTTGTTCATCCCAATGGCCTTTCGACCTTTCATAGTCTCAAAACAGGGCAAAAATTTGAAATTGACGGCTTTAACAATACGCAATGAATCACCGCTAAAAGCCCTGAAACGTAAATAAAAATTTTACAAAGAAGGAAAAAAGAATATAATTAAATGAACAGGGATCATCAAGGTTGCGTTAATGAAAGAAGAGCTGAAATTAGCCAGTTTCTCCGAGAGTAAATTGTTAAAACTTCTCATGGAATTTATCCCGGATCAAATCTATTTTAAAGATATCCGGCACAGGTTCATTTTACTGAATAAGCCGACAGCCGACAATTTGGGCACCACGATTGAAAATGCTATAGGTAAAACGGACATGGATTTCTTCCCCGAGGACCTCGCAAGGCAATATTTTGAAGATGAAGAGCAGATAATGAAAACCGGTAAACCGATTATAGCTAAAATAGAAAAAACGGGGGCTAAAAAGCAAAACCTCTGGAATTTCACGACCAAGGCCCCCATTTTCGACGGAGACAGGGTTATCGGGCTGATGGGCCTGAACAGGGACATTACAGACCTGATAAGGGCCGAAAACAATCTGAAAAAAGTAAAGGCGGAACTGGAACGTTCCAATGCGGACCTGGAGCAATTCGCCTATGTGGCCTCCCATGACCTTCAGGCTCCTCTGCGTAAAATCGAGTCTTTCGGTGAAAAACTGGTATCAATGTGCGGTGATTCAATTGAGGGGAAAAGCGCCGACTACCTTGGAAGAATGATAAAAGCGGCCAATAATATGAGAGAACTGATAACGGGGCTGCTTTCCCTTTCAAGGTTGAACAACAGGGTTGAGAGGGAATCCGTATCGCTTGTCGAAGTATTGGACACCGTTAAAAAATATCTTGAAATACCGATAAAACAATCCGGGGTTAAATTCGATATAAAAAACCTGGAAACCATTGAAGGGAATAAACTGCAAATGGTGCAGCTTTTTCAGAACCTGATCGATAACAGTATAAAATTCCGGAAACAGGATGAACCCCTGGTGATCGGGATCAGTTCAGAGATTACAGGCAACAAATGCCGGATTATCATCGAAGACAATGGAATAGGATTCAAACAGGAAGAGTCTGAAAACATATTTCTCATTTTCAAACGCATCTATCCTTCCGAGACCTATCCGGGTACGGGGCTTGGGCTTTCCATCTGCCGCAAGATAGCCCAGAACCACGGAGGCGACATTACGGCACAGAGCAGGGAAGGAAAGGGAACCCGGTTTATTATAAATATCAAAGCGGCGCATGAACAGGAGTAAACATGGATGAAAAAATAAGGACCCTTATAATAGATGACGATGAAGATGATTATATATTAACAAAAGACCTCCTGTGTGAAATCGGGGAGAACCTGTTTGAGATTGAATGGGTATCACTCTATGCCAAGGCCATAGAGGCTATTAAAGAGAGAACGTACGATATCTGTCTTTTAGATTATCATTTAGGTGTTCATTCGGGAATCGAAGTGCTTCAGGAAGCAAGCCGGTTCAATTTCAATACACCCGTTATACTGCTGACAGGCAAGGACGATCATGACATCGACGGCATGGCGTTGCGGGCCGGTGCAAGTAATTTCCTGGTCAAGGGGGCCATTGACGCTACAGGCCTGCACAGGGCCATACGCTATGCCATTAAGCAGAAAAAAGAAGAACAGGAAAAATTAAAACGCGCCCAGTACTATGACAAATTGACCAATATAGCCAATTTTTATTTACTTAAGGAAATGCTTGAAAAATCCATAGCCGAAGCTCAGAGGTATAACCGGAAATTCGCCATCCTTTTTCTGGATATAGATAACTTTAAAAAAATCAACAATGCGTATGGTCACCGCGTGGGAGACAGCCTGCTTGTATTACTCGTCAACCGCCTGAAGAACATACTCAGGAAAAACGATATCGTGGCTTATGGGGGATCGGATACCTACACGGAAACCATAGCACGCATGGGAAGCGATGAATTCATTATCCTGCTTTTAAACACGAACATCCATAACCTTCCATACATAACGCAGCGAATCAGTGACTCAATCAAGAATTCCTTTTACATCGACGACAATGAAATATTTATTACGGCGTCAATCGGCGTCTCCATTTACCCGCATGACGGAATGGAAAGCGACGCACTCCTTAAAAATGCCGAGGTGGCCCTCCATAATGCCAAGTTAAAAGGCTACAACCTGTGCGAATTCTATGAAGAATCAATGAATTTTCTTGCCAAAAAGAAACTGGAACTGGAAAGCAATCTGTACAAGGCCGTCAACAATAATGAACTTCTTCTTTATTATCAACCGCAGATAAACATATTCACATCCAGGATTATCGGTTTCGAGGCATTATTACGGTGGAAACATCCTGAATACGGTATAATCCCGCCGAATGATTTTATTCCCATTGCAGAGGAATGCGGATTGATTATTCCGATCGGCAACTGGGTATTAAAAAATGCCTCTGAACAGGGAAAACGCTGGCAGGAAAAGGGATACAATCCCATTAAAATCTGCATCAATTTGTCAAAAAAACAATTCAACGACCATGACTTACTGGATAACATCAATAATACCCTTGAGAACACAAATTACAGCAGCAAATTTTTTGAACTGGAAATAACAGAAAGCATTGTCATGCATAATGAACAAAAAATCATGAATCTCCTGCAGTCAATAGCGAAACTGGGTGTTCAGCTTTCAATGGATGATTTTGGAACCGGTTATTCGTCCTTTGCCTACTTGAAGGAATTCCCCATTAATATTCTAAAAATAGACCGCTCCTTTATTAAGGATTTAGCGGCCGGTTCACACAAGGAAATATCCATAATCAAGGCGATCATTGCCGTGGCAAAAAGCCTCGAGCTGGGAATAATTGCAGAAGGGGTTGAAACGGAAGAACAACTGGAAATATTATACGGCCTGAACTGTGAAGTTATACAGGGCTTCCTCTTAAGCAGGCCGGTTCCCGAAGACGAAGCCGTCAAATTTCTCTCAAAAGGAAATGGAGAACCGGCGGCGGACCTTTCTATTTTCAAGAACCTTAAGAAGAAGCTTGGAAAAAAACATTAATGGTTCCCTAAAATTAAATTTTCCTGTACGATCATCAATAACAATATAGTTTAAACACGCCGTATCTGAAAGGAGGTTTTTCGGATATGAAAAAAATACTGCTTTTATTCATCCTATTGCTTATGGTTATTTCAGGCTGTGCCACAACAATCAATATCAAGGTAACAAAACCTGCTGAAGTCAACATGGCCGGAGCCCGTACTTTAGCAGTAATGGATTTTGTAGTTGCCAATACTTCGGAAATGCTGACCATTGATCAGATTTGGGAACAGGTAATCACCAAAGCTTACGGAATTGAAAAAGCCGACACGCTTGAACAACGCCTTTCCAATTATACCACTCAATCATTGATCTCGACCCTCTACGATACAAAATATTTTACCCTTATCCTGCCCAGGGATGTGGGCAAAGCACTTTCAGGGATGATTACTACCTCGCCGAACCCGGTTCAAATCGGCATATTAGTAGGAGCGAAAGCCATTTTAACAGGTTCGGCGACTATTTCATACATAGACCAGGATATACCCAGGCAATTTGAAGTCTTCGACCTGGAAACGGGTGAAACGGTCACAAAAATTGAATACCTGAAGAAAAAAGAAGCCTCACTTGATTTTACCTATCGGATAATAAACACCTCTACTGGTTTTATAATGGCAACGAAATCGTTTATCGATACATACAGTAAAGAAGTTGCCAAGGAAGACGAAGACACCCTGCCGCAAATTGAAGATATTTTCAGGGATATGATCAATAAAATCCTACCGCGGATTGCGCACCAGATTGCGCCTTATGAAGTCACGGAATACCGTTCCCTGATGAATGATGAAACAAAGAATCCCAAAATGGCGGAAGCGGATGACTTGGTAAAAAAGGGATTGTATGATATCGCATTCAACATTTTTAAAGATGTATGGGAACAGTCAAGAAATCCCGCGGCGGCTGTGAACAGCGCCATAATGCTGGAAGCCACGGGCAAACTCCCCGACGCCGTTAAATTCCTGGAGGAAGCCGTTGTTATAACGTCTAATGAGCGAATTGCACTGGAATTAAAGCGTCTCCGTGATGCTGCCAAAGATTTGAAAGCGCTGAAAGAACAGACTGAATAATATCTTTTTTTTCAATTCCCGCCCTCTCGAATATTTTTCTGGAATTTTTTTTATCAAAAAGTGTTACATTTTTCTAAAATATATGTTATATTATGTAACATGATGGCGGAAAGCTTTATCAAAAAATATCCTTTAAGCCTGCGGGAAATTATAGCAACCCCGATTATCTGGCGTGGCAATACCCTGATTAAGCTGGGGTTGCCCTGGCCGGGAGTGAATCATTTGAAGGATTTAGCTTTTTTTGCCGGTTTTACCTACGGGGCTTTCCGTACAGCCCTTTCACGGGCAACAGCTACCGGCGATATCGCCGTTTTTCGCGACAAATCCGGCAAGGTACGGTATAAAATGTCGAAGCTTCAGCAGGACATAAGCCTTTCCGTGGTCGAACATCAGAACAGAAAACCGGGCCTTTCAATAGCCGTTTTCTCTTTTAAAACGCAGGAGGAAAAAAAGAGGTCCGCATTGCGGCAAATGCTTATCTGGTACGGGTTTAAAATGTTGACGCAAAATGTTTATATAACGGGAGCCATGGATTTGGAACGAATTGAAAATTCGGCTAAAGAACAAGGACTGAATGACCATTTATACCTTTTTTCATGTCCGGATTTTTCTTCAACTGATATGATTAAAAAAATATCACAAATTTTTGAAATAAAGAAGCTTGCGAAAAATATAAATATTTTTTTAAAGGATATGGAAGGTTTCATTGAATCGGCAGGTGACGCCATTGATTTCGGCCGCCGTTGTTTTTATCTCGGCCCCGTGTATCACGCGTTCAGTTTTACAAACGATGTTCCCCTGCACCAAAGCCTTATACCGGAGGATTATCCGGCCCCGGAATTGTCCAGGGTAATGTATAAATATATTTCCGGAAGGATGGAGGACCTTGTCGCCTACTATCTTTCCCTTGAAAAATAAAGGAGATTGAAATGAATAAAAAGATTATAATTATCGGGGGAGGCCTTACAGGGCTTGCCGCAGGATGCTACGCAAGGATGAACGGATTCGAGACGGAAATATACGAATCGCACAACCGGGCCGGAGGGCTCTGTACGGCATGGAAACGCGGGGAATATACGTTTGACGGATGCATCCATTGGCTGACCGGCTCCGGGCCTGGTCGAGGACCGGGACAGGCTTTCTACAAATTCTGGAATGAACTGGGAGCCCTAAAAAAAAGGAAAATTTATGACCCCGACTGTTTTTATCGTTATATGACAAAAGACGGCAGGCTAATCTCCTTTTACTCCGATGCCGACAGACTAAGGCAGCACTGGACAGAAACATCACCAGAGGATGCCAAAGTAATCAGGGAATTTTGTTCTTATATTAAAAAAACCGCAAAAATGAAAATGCCTATGGAAAAACCTTTTGAGTTGTTTAAATTCTGGGATATTGTAAAAATAATTATTACAATGCTCCCATACGGAAAGTTATTTAAGCAGTTGACAACACAGTCAATAGCGGAATTTGCTTCGAAATTTAAAGATCCCGGCTTAAGGGATGCACTTGAAAATATTGTTTTCAATAAAAACGTTCAGCTCATGGCGGCAGTGATGACATTGTCAACACTTCATAGTAAATCCGGCGGCTTTCCAATCGGAGGTTCGCTGGAATTCGCGAAAGCAATCGAATCCCGCTATCTTTCCCTTGGCGGTAAAATTCACTTCCGTTCACCCGTAGAAAAAATTCTCGTCGAAAATGATATGGCTGTAGGCATCCGGCTTGAAGGAGGACAGGAAATAAAAGGCGACTATATAATAAGCGCCGCCGATATGCACGCCACCCTGTACAAGTTTCTTGACGGGAAATACACGGAACCCATACACAATACGCTTTTCAATCATACCCAGACATATAATACCTGCATACAGGTTTCACTGGGCATAAACATGACTTTCGGAGAAAAAGAGGATTGCGTGGGATTGCATTATCCCGTTAAGGTCCCCTTTTCCATCGGTGAAAATCCTGTTACTTATTTTGGATTCAGAACATATTCCATGGACCCTACCATGGCACCACAGGGAAAAACGAGTGCCGTTGCCCTCTACATGACGGATGATTTTGATTATTGGGAAAAGCTCCATAAGGACAAAGAATCATATAGATCTGAAAAAAGCCGAATTCTTGATATGACGCTGAAAAACCTGGAATGTTATTATCCGGGCATCAGCGATAAAGTGGAAGTTACCGATGTATCCACACCGATGACTTACATGCGTTATACGCAAAACTGGCGGGGAAATTTCATGAGCTGGGTGGGAACTCCGGGGAATCATGAGGAACTGCAAAGAATAGGCAAAATGCTGCCTGGCCTTCAGAATTTTTACATGGCCGGAATGTGGGTCATGCCCCCCGGCGGTGTACCTACAGCCGCAAAAACGGGAAGGGACGCTATCCAGCTTATCTGTGCAAAAGAAAAAATCCGCTTTCAGACGACTAAAGACATGTAAAAAGAAACGCCTCAAGAACGAAAATTCTTGAGGCGCATTTTTATCCCTTTAAGTTACCAAGAAATATTGCCCCGGTCATGGCTATGGCAATCCCGATAAAAGTAAAAACGGCCGCTTTTGATTTAGGCTCCGGTCTTTTAAAAATAAAAATTCCAATCAAGGCATTCACCGCAACATTGAGTTGCGCCAAAGTGAAACCTTTGCCGGTTCCCACCAGTTCCATGAGCCTTAAGGACGCATAATTGCCGACTGCCCATAAAATGCCCGTCAGGCTGACAAATAAATAATGTTTCGGTTTTTCCAAAATGATTGATTTTCTTGTAATCAGCACCAGGATAAGGCTTGTCAGGAAAATGCCAACCGACATCGGAAAGGCAGCGACCCACATGGATGTTTCGCTGATCCTTATGGGTATGAAGTAGCTTCCCCAGAGAAATCCGGCAATGATTGCTCCGATATAACCCGCCAGTCTTTTTTTATCTCCCTGTTCCTTTTCTTTTTCAGAGCCGGATAAGACAATAATTAAAATACCTATAATAATGACTGCCACCGAGCCGGCAGCCAGAAGGATAATCTGCATTCCCGCGTCCACGAATTCTCTGAATAATATTATCCCCCATGCAATTGAAACAATGAGGTTCATGGGGCCCCAGATACCTACGGCCTTTGCAATTCCGATTTTTTTTGTTGCAATAAATCCAAAATATCCGCTGATAGCCCAGATAGCTCCTCCAATACAGGGAAGCCAGAAGGTCTGCAGATTCAAATTGTCGAATCCCTGCGATAAACCCACAAAAAAAGCAATAATCAGATTTGCCGAAGCCAAATAAAAAATTCTTATGTGTTCATTTTTAACCGGAACATTTTGACTTGGAGCAAGCCATGTTCCCCAACCAAAAATTGTTAAAAAGGCAAAAAAAACAGCAAGCATATTATTTCTCCATATTTATGGTATAAATAATAGCCTAAGTTAAAAATCTGTACAACTACTTATTAAAATCCTGAAAATAATTATCTTTTGCAGAAGGCAATTTAGTTCTTGTTATAGGATGTTTCAATAGCCGTTAAACGTCAAGGAATGTGATTCGAATCATCTATATAAAAAAACCGCACCAGTAGAAAATCTTCTTTTGATGCGGTTTTATTGACTTTTCCATATCCGGTACGGACTCATAACCGTGTTGAAATCAAGCCAGTATATCAATTTTGGTACCCAGGCCTGCCGGATTCTCCGTTTTCAATTTAGCTGCATTCTCCCAGACATTATCCTGATGCTCCCATACCCTGATGCTGTTTGGTCTGAGAGGAGCCCTGTGCTCATTGATGTTGGCCAGGTTTATTGAAGGTATTACCATAATAATCCCTCCTCTCTTTACAACAAGCTACTCACAGCCGGAAAAAACGTCAAGTGCTTTATTTTAGAAGGACCTTAAGCAATGTATCGATACCCTTTTCGGCCGTCTTTTCCAGTTCAATACATTCCCGCAGCAATTCGATCTTCTTAGCATCATCGAGATTTTTATCAGACGCCTTGTTCATTCGTACGGCTATGTCATCATACGTCTGCTTAAGTGTTTCACATTTTTTCATCGCCGATTCATCACCCACAATTTCCCGAAGCTCACCGAAAAATAATGCGGCAAACTGTCGGCATTCAGTCCAGACCTTGCCGTTCCACCAATTCCCATGGCTGTTACCCATTCCCCTGTTTATACAATCGATCCAATATTCATAAGCACCGTACCCCACCCGGTAATCTTTCTCCTGGAATTTTTCCGGCGTCCTGTATATCTCCAGCACATACTTTAATGCATCTGCGGCTACATCCAGCAACCTGTCGGAGTTTTCAGACCGTCCGATAATTTGGAAACCGACCCAAGGCTCCCTGGAAAGACATTCATCCCATGTATTGAACGTCAGCTTCTTCAGTTCCGATTCCCCCGCGCCACTCCAGGGCTGTAAAAAAACAAACCCCTGTTCATCGTATCCACCTATCAGCTGGTGCTCGAGAAAATTCAAGATACCCAGGTTCCCCTCATTCAAACTTTTCTTTAAATCATCTTCTATTTTTGCTTTTTCGCTTTTCGATGAATCGCGTGATATCCAATACTCCTCTTTTTGTTTTATACCAATCCTGTTCAATAATTGGTAAAACCTGTCTTTTTTCCAAACGTACGGACCGCTGGGACACAGCTCCTTATGAATGTTTATCATAAAAGCATGTCCTGAAAGGCCGTACAGCATCGGGACGGAAAGGTCCAGGTCAAAATAATCCGCGGAACCCTTAATGCACCCCATCAATGTACTGCATAAAGACGGTTGTTTTAATTCGGTTAATTCCATGATATTATACACCTCCCGAAGTTTTCCCAGAAACTTCTTGTATTTGTTTTCAAGGTGGTATAGCTCCTTGGGTGTAAGGCCGAAATAGGAACGGAATGCCGTCGTAAAATTGTCCTGTGAACTATAACCGTACTTGAGGGCGATATCCACAATCGAAGTGCCGGCAAGTATTTCCTTCGATGCTTCCGTCAACCTCCTCTTCCGGATGTATCCGCTTGGTGTGTCACCCAGTATGTTGAAAAATTTCTGTCTGAGCCTGTTCAATGAATATCCTGATTTGACGACCAACGCATTACTATCAAGCGCGTTCACAAGGTTTTTTTCAATAAAGGCAACCATTCCCATAACAAGGGCCCTGTCATCCATAGAACCACCTTTCATTTAAACAATACATTGCACGGTGTAATTTATCTTTTGATTTTACACATTTATCAACGGGCAATCAACATGAGTTACGACAGCTTTTCAGATGATTTATTTCTTTCTAAGTGTTTATTATATAAGAAAATAAAGAACAAACATGTTTTGAATTCCTCACATCAGATCAATACAATTCATATGCAATTACAATATTTGTGATTATCATTTTGATTAAACACAACCGGAAAAAGGTATGGGCACCTCTATTAACTATTGATTTATACTTGGCAACCTCTAAAAACCCCGATTTTTAATGGTTTCTTTTCGGTAGACTGTTAAAAAAGGTGGTTTTTAGAGGTGCTCACTTTAAAATTTCAATGCCCAGACGTTTTTAAGGTCATCATAATATTTTAAAACCAGCCTGGTGTTATCCTCTCCAACCTTTTCTTTAAGCAGTCGTGTGAAGGTTGCCACCGAATTGGTGTTTTGCCCGATCAACCCCTCTTCTTCCAGTTCCGACAATGTCTCCTCCATCTGTTCCTCCGCTTTTTCCCGGAATAATTTGTCGAATTCGTCCTCGTCGCCTATATCCTCCAGGAACTCATCCTTGTAATCCTGTTTAGTCTTGCTCTGAATTTTATCCATGTTTTCCGCGGAGAGGATGACACTCATACAGATGGAAATGACAAGGCTTGCCTTGTTGAAATCCTCCAGGTCCTTAAACCCGCTGTTAACAATCAGGTCTGAACTTTCGGTAAGATCAACAGGCACCTGCGCCTGTACTTTTTCCAGCAGTTCCGGAGAGGTTTCTCCCAGTTTTTTTACAGCCTTGATATACGCCTGTACATTCTGGTCTGAAAGGTTGATTTTACGCACAGCCCCGCCCCCCTGTTTACTTAAATCCTGCATCGCTTTACCGGCCATTGATTTGTTCGCTGAATTGCTGCAGGAAATGACCAGGAAAATGAGAAGGAAAAATCCAAAATATTTTACTTTCATTTGATCCCCCTTGATCCGCATTACTCAACATCCCGATAAACCTAAATTCCTTTATATAAAGTATATACGCTTTAAATTCAGAATCAAGATCTATCATTGAATTGCATTGTAATCTGTGTAATTTGCTTTAACATAGATAATTGATATTTATTGTCTCAGCGAACTCTGCGCTCTCTGCTTTGAATTACCTTATGTGATAAGTTCGAAAACGCAGAGTTGCTGAGGTCTCGCTGTGGAGGCAGAGATAAAAAAATATTTATAGGTTCTTTTTTCCCGAAATCATGGAAAAATTAACAACTTGTTTTTCCACAACACATCATTTAATATTTAAAGAAAGCGTAGTGGGAAAAGGAGGTCTGTATGAATGCATATAAAAACGCATCCATCGTTGGTATTGTATTAATGCTTGCCGGGATAGGCATAACCATTTATGGATTTTCATTCATTTCCGGGGAAAATTCGCTGGATGAGAACGGTGTCATTGTAAAGGGTACGGTTATCGATATCAACAAGAAGGACATTTACCGTTCCCCGATAGTGCGTTTCAAAACAAAAGACAACCGCACATTCACCTTTCTCAGTCCATTGGACGTGAATGTTGATTTCTTCGGCTACGAAATCGGGCAGGAAGTGGAAGTGATATACAACAAGGACGACCCGACCGACGCTAAAATTAACGCTTTCTGGGAAAGGAACGTCGCCCAGATTTTTCTGCTGATACTGGGTTGTTTCCTGATCGCGTTCGGCCTGATTTTATGGCGAGTGCTATTGAAAAAAGCAAAGAAGTACGCGGCGCAATAGGGCCTTCGTTTGCGTTAATTATTCAGGCCTTGCACGCCCGGCCCTTCTGCAAACAGCATCAAAAAGCCTGGAGACTGCCTCTATTCCATGGTCACGGAAATTGGCGGGATTCTCCCAGAACTCGTCAAGACAACCCCTTTGCTCCCTTTCATAACAACATACCTTAATCATCATTTGGACCTTGTCCAGCCCTGCAACAAGTTTGGCTTCATCGGTTTTGCCTTCCAGGAATTCGGCATGCAGTTCCCCGTACTTTGCGGGGAAATCCTGGAATAATTCATTAAAGATAGTCTGCTCTGTCTTCTGTTTTTCCTCTTTAAAATATTTCTGGCTGACGGGCATCGGGATGTCCATTAGCATCGCTTCGGGAAGGTCATGAAATAGCGCCATGGCCACCGCCCGGTCTTTTATAAAATAACCGGGATATTGTTCAGTCACCATTAAGACAAGCAGTGCAAGAAAATGACTGTGTGCGGCCACCGTTTCCGGATGGACCACGCCGCGCAGTACATAACCGGCACGCTCAATACGTTCCAGGGGATGAATTTTCCGGAACAGGTTGATGACGCTTTCCTCAAAGGAATTATCTATTTTTTCCATATTCACCTCTTTTCCCTGACATCCCGTAAACCCGGTACCGTTTATGATCAGTAACCATTTTATACTGGCATCTCTGAGTCTTGATGTCAAGAACAGTATATATTTACTGTTTACATTTTTTTTACATTGATTTTACAGGTTCATGACAACCCGTGGACGGTAGCCAGGTATGATGATACGTAATCATGACATAATGGAGAGGAAGTGAAATTATGACAAAAAAAGTATCCGCAACTATGCAAGCTCCCAATACTACATGGAACAGGCGGTTACGGGAGGTTATATGTTCGATCAGAAATACGAGATGATTGCGGACATTTCTGCTAATACAAGAAATTTCGCGGATGATAAGAAGAATATAATGGAACTGATCGAAAAATCAAATGCCGTAATCCAGATGGAAAGCAGTTCCATGGTTTCCGAATTAAGAACATTGAATCTCACAATCGGCGTACATCCGGCGAATTTTGATGTCTTTATCGAAGAACTTGAAGGAAAAATATCAATAATCAAGATGGATATCGAAAAAAGAGACAAAACCTCGGAATATAAAAACCTCAAGGCCGGCAAATTGAGTCTGGAGAAAACCCGCGATGCACTGATTGCCTTAAAATCACGGCCGGGTAAAATCGAGGAAATGGTGGAACTTGAATACAAAATACTGGAATTTGAAAAGCAAATCAAGGATTATGGCGTCAGCCTGGGCGAATTCGACGTGGAAAATGAATTCTGCACCGTTCAACTGAAATTATACGAAGAAATCGATGCCGATGCATTTTTATTCTTCAGGAAATTACTTGACAGTTTTTTGTGGGCGGCTGGAAGTTATGCTCTCATTGTCCTGATAATTTTCCTGGCCGGACTCGGGACTCTAATCATACTTGTCGTTAGCGAGAAGGTCAGAAAATTTTATCTGGATATGGTGAAAAACAGGAAATTATAAACACAATCAGGCCGGCATTTTGCCGGCCTTTAACCTGCCTTTTATTTAGCTACGATATTGATTTTCCTGGGCTTTTCCGCTTCCTTGATATTCAATGTCAATGTAACAATACCGTTTTTAATTGCCGCGTCGATCCTGCTCCGGTCGATCGTATCATCAAGTGTAAATTCATGGTAATAATCGCCGTCCCTGATTTCCCGGATTCTGTAATCACCTTTGGTATTTTCAGCTTTCTTCTTTCCATTAATGACGAGACGGTTTCCGTCGACCCTGATATCAAGGTCCTCTTTTAAAACGCCCGGCATTTCCATTCTGCAGACTACCTTTCCGTTTTCCTCGTAAATATCACAGGCAGCCGGCAGGGTTCTTTTTTTTGTTTCCAATTCTTTCTTATCCGCCATGTTCATAACCTCCCTTGATTATTTTATATTCACTTCAATCTGTTTCGGTTTTGCCTCTTCCTTTTTGGGAAGAGCAATTGTAAGAATACCGTCCTTTAATTCCGCACTGATTTTATCGGCGGCAACGGAAGAAGGTAATGAAAGGGTTCGCTGGAAATTTCCCGCCCAGGACTCTTTTTTGTAGTATTTTCCCTTTTTCTCTTCAACCTCATTTTTCTTTTGCCCCTTGATTGTCAGGATGTTGGAAGCAATACTGACATCTATGTCCTTCTGCTCCATACCTGGGAGTTCACATTTAACAGTGAACTCGTGTTCGCCTTCTATGACATCGATGGCAGGAGAAACACTCCGGTCAAACAATCCGGTGGTTGAAGGAAAACGATCAATGTCAAAAAGGTCATTGATCTCATCCTGAAGACTCTTGAAGTCTGCCCAGGGATCATACAGATCTCTGTTTTTCCATCTTACTATTGCCATAGCAACACCTCCAATAATTATTTTGTTTTCTTAAAAATTTATTTGCAAAAATTATGCCAAGATATTTCATATATATAATTCTTTATATTACAAAGAGATAAATATCCGATTTATATATTTTCTCAATTAAATATTTATTATATTGTTTCAAAATGCAACATCTCTTAAAATGTTGTGTGTCAAATTGAAACAAATAAAAAAAATTAGCGGCGGATATATACCAAAATGAAACACAGGCTAACTCCTGTTATTCAAACAAATTATAATTATTTTTGAATCCCTTCTTTACATCAAATCGATTTTTATTTAGATTTTATACAGGATATGTTAAAAACCTGTTTGTTATCACTGGTACCTTGAAAAAGTACGGTAATGGATACGTTTTTAATCAGAAGGCTCCCCTTCAAAGATGATTTTTCAAGGTGCCTTTAGGGAGGTAAAAGGCATGAGTAATTACTATATAGTTCTTGGCGTGGATAAAGACGCCGACCTTGGAAAAATTAAACACGCCTACAGGTTATATTGTAAAAAATTCCATCCCGACCTCGCTTCTGACGAACAGAAAAATAATTTTCTGAAAATCCAGGAAGCGTATGAGACTCTCTCTGATAAGGAAAAAAGGAGAATCTATGATCAGAGCTTGAATAAACCTCACAATCAAATACCTGTTAATTTTATGAATAATAGTTTTTGGGAAGGTAAAAAAAACAGAAACCGTTTAATTGAAAAATTTTCTGGCTTGCTTGATGATTTCTTTGAAGGATTTGTATCAGGCTTTTTTGATGATGATTTTTCCGGTAATAAAGAATTGTATCTTGAACTTATACTGTCACCAGATGAAGCAAGAAACGGAGGTGACTTTCCTATAGAAGTCCCGGTTGTCGAAGAGTGTATTGCCTGTTCAGGGAGAGGATATATAGACCGGTTCATCTGCTCAACGTGCAGTGGTTTGGGGAATTTGCATAACAAACGGTCGTTTTCACTTCATGTCCCCCCCCATGTTACATCAGGTTTAACGGCCAAGGTGTCTTTGGAAGGTATAGGATTGCGCGATGTATTTCTGAATATCGAGGTGATTGTATAATAACCCCCCCCCGGCATTTCTGACTTAAGTGTTTCATGACGAGATTTGCCGTACAATACCCCTGAATGAAAGGCTTCCTGAATCCGAATAATTTTGCCGTCAAATCATTGATGTGGACCATGTTTCCGTCTCCTGTAAGTCTTCCATACTGCAGACCGGCATCTATAGGCAAGTCAGGGGAAAAAAAAATAATTTTCATATAGTAATCATACGGAAGCAACTTTAATTGCTTTTCGATGTTTATATGTGCAAAAAAAGTTACTATTAATTCAGAAAGGAAAGGCTATGCCGAGTTTGACCTCTACATCGAAATCCGTAAAGGTCCATCCTGAAGTTTCCTCTGCATATGGGCTGGCAAAAAAATTATAGGCAAAAGTGGCACTCGGTGAAAGCATAATCGTACCCACTTTAAAATCAAAGCCGAAACCGCCGATTATAAATAAATCATGCATACTGTAATCAGTGGAAGAAAGGTAATCCGTTCCAAAGCTTGTATACTGTAATGATATGGCATATCTTGCGCCTACTGCCGGCCAAAACTTCCAGCCGCCAAAATCAAACGGGTATTTTAAAAGAAGCGTAAGGTCGGCATAACTGACAATAGTGTCGACGAATTTGCTCGTTGTCGTCCCATCAGAGCTGGTTCCTGCAAAAAACATCCGGTAGTCAGCCGAAATCCTGGCATAAATCGCGTCAAAAAACAGCCCGAAAACCAGATTATTCATTACATGGTCTTGCGTACTGGCCATGGTCCAGTTACTGAATTCAAGATCATAACCGATCTCCGTACCCAACAGGATCTGGGCATTGAGAGGACCTGCAAGTATAATCAAAGCACACACAACAAGAAGTATTTTCTTCATAAATCCCCCTGTATAAAATATACCAGTACAATCAAATTTTACAAGGAATTTTCACATAAAATTTGATACTTCTACATTATTATTATACCATGAATTACCTTTTAAATAACCGGTTTTTCCGTTGTTGACTTAATATTTACCATGGCATAGACTTTTTGATATAATGAAATTACGATTTCACACCGACAGGTATGGAACCTCTCTTTTTTTCCTTGCAATCCTGATCTTTACTATCACATCCATAACCCTCCAGGCCGAAGACCAGAACGAACTCTTTTATGTAGACCGGCATAAAGTAAAAAGTTATAAACAGGTAAAAATGAACATGCTGCTCAAAGCCAGGGTAATTCACGTCCTTGACGGAGATACGGTTGAAGTGATCATCGATAATCCGCCGCAAAAAATCAAATCAAATGAAACATTAAGGCTCATCGGGATCGATGCACCTGAACTTCAAAAAAAGGAGTACTATGCCGAAGAATCCCTGCATTACGCGGAAAAAAGCCTCTCAAACCGGGAAGTCTGGCTTGCCTTTGACAGAACCCTGCGTGATAAATATAAAAGACTCCTCTGCTACCTGTATACCGGTAACGGAGATTGTTTCAATGCCGCAGCCATCAGGGAGGGATACGCCTATGCGTATGTCTGGTTTTCCTTTCAGTTCATCAAGGAATTTGTTCTGCTGGAATACCGGGCAAAAGAAGAGAAAACGGGATTGTGGATGGCTGAGGAGGAATGATATCAAATAACGGCTTTATTCGCAAAATTTTAAAGATATATCACACGAAATCAAAGATTCATATGCTTATTCCATGATATAATCAAGCATCAGGTGGTAGGGTAAAAAATAAGCTAATTATATCATACAAAAAAGGAGAAATGTATGAAGTACAAATGGATGCCCGCTCTTGCGGCAATTACCCTGCTCATCAGCGTGTTATTAATCATGAGTTTCAGCTGTGTATCAACGGCGGGACCGGTACCCGAGACAGCAAATCTGGCCCTCAATAAGCCGGTCATCACTTCCAGCAATGAAAACGAAGAATTATCGGGCCCCAATGCGGTAGATGGTGATATAAAAACCCGCTGGTCCTCCGAATTTAACGATCCTCAATCCATCATAGTAGACCTGCAAGGCACATATACAATCAAACAGGTGGTACTCAGATGGGAAACGGCCTGCGGAAAAGATTACTCAATCCAGGTTTCAATGAACGGCGACAACTGGCAGACGGTCAAGGAAGTGAAGGAGGGATGGAAAACGGATTACGCGGTGAGTTTTCCTCCTGTTGGAGCCCGGTATGTAAAATTAGAAGGAATGGAGAGGGCCACGAACTGGGGGTATTCCCTATATGAAATGGAAATCTACCAGACTGACATCGAGCCCGAAACAACACCCCGTTTATCGATCAAGCCGACTCCCAAACCAGAATATTCCGATATAAACTATTCAATAAAAAAAACAAGGGAAGTAATATTAACATCAGAAAAAGGTGACAAGCTTGCGAAGAAAGAAAACATTGCCTTCAAGGAAGGGCAGGCCTCCGGCACGGTTGTTCTTGTAAGGCCCGATATTACCAAACAGACAATAGACGGTATTGGAAGTTCCTTTACCGAATCCGCGGCCTTTGTACTGGCACACCTGTCAAAAGCCAAAAGAAAGAGCGTTATGGAAGCCCTCTATGGTAAAAAGGGCGCGGCTTATACCCTGACAAGGACCCATATCGGCGCCTGTGATTTCAGCGTCAAGGGGAAATACTCCTACGACGATGTGGAAGACGATGCGGCCCTCGAGCATTTTTCATTACAGCCGGACAGGGAGGGATTCTCAAAATCGGAGTATCCCGGTATCAAGGATGAATCGTACGACCTTCTGCCGATGATCAAGGATGCCCTGGCCATCAACAAGGACATTAAAATCATCGCCTCGCCGTGGACCGCTCCCAAATGGATGAAAAAACCGAACAAATGGTACCAGGTAGGACAAACCGGCGGGGGAATCCTTTTGCCCGAGCATTATGATACCTATGCCCGGTATTTGTCAAAATATATCGCAGCCTGTAAATCGGAAGGCATTAATATCTGGGGTATAACACCGGTGAACGAACCCATGGGAAATTACGGGCAATGGGAAAGCATGCATTTATCGGAACAGGTCGAAACGAATCTAGTTAAAAAATACATTGGTCCGCAGTTTGAAAAAGACGGATTCAAAGATGTCAGGATAATCATATACGATCAGAACAGGGAATCGCTCGAGAACTGGGCCTCCTCCATTCTCTCCGACGAAGAATGCGCCAAATACGTTTACGGAAGCGCCGTACACTGGTACGCCGATACGGTGAAAGTGTTTGAAAAGGAGCTTGAAAAAACACATCAGCTTTTTCCGGATAAAACGATTATCAATACGGAAGCCTGCATAGATAATCTGGGCTGTCCCGCGCCGGGCGGATGCTCCGACCCGGAAGGATTCACGGAAACGGACTTCTTTAAAAATGACGGTTTCTGGTGGAACAACAAGGCCTCTGACTGGGGTTATGCCGTTTCATGGGCAAGGAAGGCCGACCACCCCCTATACGCCGCCGTTCACCGGTATGCCCGTGACATCATTGAAGGCTTGAATTTCTGGATGACAGGCTGGATTGACTGGAATGCCGTCCTGGACAAAAACGGCGGGCCGAACCACGTGAAAAACTACTGCGGCGCGCCGGTCATGATAGACACGGAGACGGAAGACATTTACTACACTCCCGTGTACTATGTATTGGCACAATTCAGCAGGTTGATCCGTCCCGGTGACAAGGTCCTGCAGGTGAATGTGTTTAAAGAAGGCCTGGATAAAGACGCGATCCATGCATGTGCGGTAATGAGTGATAAGGGCGAGGTAAAAGTGGCCCTATTGAATACAACCAAGGATCCTATTGATTTTAAACTCCAGATTGGCACCCAATATGCCGATATAAATATCGAGGCAAACGCGGTACAAACCATTCTTGTACCGATAACCAGATAAGATTAACCAGTCAGGTTTTTGGTCGCCCGGATGCTGAACAGCGGAAAGGCGGCCTTTTTTTAAGGCACCTCAAAATTATTCTGATTCCTTCTTCAGTTCCAATGCCTGCCTGATGATGGAATCCGGATAGCCTATATGCTCCAGCAGTCGTATGGCATTGGTTGTTTCGACTATGCCGGGGTTGAGTTTGTAATTGAATGTCAGGCCCTTGTCTTCCACCGTGTCGGTAAAAAAGCAGGGCAGGTAATCCTCTGTAAGCAGGGAAGCTATCTTGACGTCATGCGTTGCCGCTATAACCAATGCATTATGCATCTTCAGGTACTTGAGGATGGCAATGGATGCACTCACCCTCTCCAGGGAATTGGTACCCGAAAGAAGTTCGTCGATAAGGCAGAGCAGCGGGACGTCGCCCGTGTTGGCCGTCAGCATGTCGAAGATACGCTTGGCCTCATGATAGTAAAAACTCACCCCCGCCGTCACATCATCCCTTTTATCAATCGAGGACATGATAAAAAATACCCCGCTCTCATAACTGGCGGCAAAACACATCAGGCAGGTCTGGGCAAGAAGGCAGTTTAAGCCGACCGTGCGCAGGAAGGTGGATTTACCCGCCATATTTGTACCGGTGACAATCATGCCGTGGTTTTCAATAAGGACGGAATTGGAAACGGGGTCCGTGAGCAATGGGTAATACATGTCTTTCGACTCGATGCGCCGGCTCCCTTTGATGAAAACCGGCCTGGCATATTTTTTTATATAATCCCTGAAAGAGGCTATTGTTTGAACGGCATCCAGATATCCATAGATTTCATAGATTTTCCTGATATGTTCTTTCTGCAGATCTATTTCGGCTATGCAGTTATTGTAATTGTTGAGATCGATCAGAAAAAATATCCTTACATAAATAAAGATCTGCTCAAGCATATCGGTAGCCATTCCGGGTGAAAAACTGAATAACCGGGATGATTTTATAATTCGGTCGGTATGCCCCGTTTCATCGGCAAGAGATTCAAACCCTTTTATTCCGGCGATCTCAGGGTCCCGGGCAAGCTGTCTGGCACTCTTCAGAAATTTCCTTAAATAAGAAAAAGCCGGTAAATACGAGTCCAGGGACTTGCTTTTCCTTGTATGGAGTACAAGGTTTATTATAAACATGAGAATTATCATAACAATTCCAGTAAAAGGCCCTAAAAGAAAAGGCGTGAAAAGGGTACAAATCGAAATAAAAGCAAGCGACTTGTACCAGAGGAACATGGGGTCCCTGGGCGGTGTTTTATTCCAGAGGAAATTCGTGATATAATCGTTTTTTATTTCATACGCATCAAGCAGGATGGACAGGATTCTTTCCCGGAAAGGGACATCATTCTGAAATTTCCCGATCAAATTGTCCCTTTCCCGCAGCTCATCTATGTCTACCAATGGTGTCCTCAAAAGCGAGTAGAGCATATTTTTCCCGGGCACGGTTAAGGCCAGGTTCATTTCCTCGTACAGTTTGTGCAGATTCAGGTCATTACATGTCTGTTCATCGATGACTGACCGAAAGGAATGTCGGTTATGATCAAAATAACAGCGTCCCCTGTCATGGCCGAAATTCTCGTCAACATAATCGCCGCCCCAATGCCGTTTGATAAAAACGTCTTTTTTAAGCTGGTTTATGGACTTTCTCAGGAACCACACTCCCAGTATGGGTATAGCGGCCGACAAAATTCCAAAATAATACATGGGAGAGGCATTATAACCAACAAGAATAAATATGATTGGCAGTGCAATAAAAAGCAGTTTTAAAAAATATGAAAAGAGAGAAAGGCCTCGTAATTTCCGTCTTTGTTCATTTAATTCCATCAGTTTCTCTTCCGTATAATCAAATTTGACCGGGAGTCTTTCCCGGGCGGCTCGCTGTTTCAAGTCCGTTTACGTCATCAAATATTTCACTATGATTTAATTTCGTGTAATTACATCCTTCGACGCCTACAATACCGGCAGCCAGGCTGTTTGCCAGAACAGCGGAATCTTTCACAGACCTGCCCAGGGTAAGTCCGTATAAAAACCCGGCGGCGAAAGAATCACCGGCACCCACCGTATCGATTGCCTTCACTTTTTTCCCCTCTGAAAAGATAATTTCACCCCTTTTCGAGATATAGCACCCTTTGGCACCGGTTTTCATGACCACGACAGATGCCATTGAGCTGGCTTCCGCGATAATTTGTTCTTCTTCCTCGTCCACACCTGTCAGGAGTACCATTTCGTCCCTGTTACCGAAGAGTATATCCACATTTTCCGGTATCCATTTCAGGAACTCATCCCTGTTGTTGGAAACGACAAAAGGGTCGGCAACATCAAACGAAACCAGCACATGGTTGGTCCTGGCGTATTCCACTGCTTTCATAACCGCCTTTCGCTGGTTGGATGTCCCCCACATGTAACCGGCAATATGCAGGTACCGGGACTGCTTAAGAACTTCATAATCGATATCGTTTTCATATAATTCACCTGATGCCCCCAGGTAGGTGAGCATGGTTCTTTCGTAATCAGGAGTAACAATGGCAATGGAGCATCCTGTAGCCCCTTCTTTTTGAGGAATAAGGGTTTTTATACCGAAATCCTTCTCCATTAGATGAATATATTTCTTCCCGATACTGTCGGTACCCACAACTCCCGTATAAACGGACTGGTCGACAGGATACCTCTGGGAAAGGAATGCCACCCCGCGAAGCGTATTGGCGCAGCTTCCACCGGGAGTGTTTTTAAAAGACTTTATACTGGCAAGAACCCTGTCCTTCTCTTTCTCAGAAATCAGCGACATTGTACCTGCCTTGAGATTATGATTTTCTAAAAAACTGAAATCTTCATTTACTATATAATCCATTAAAGGATTACATATCCCGAAAACGGAATATTTTTTGTCAACAAGCATGAATTTACTCCGGTTTGTGTTTTATCGTGTACTTTGTCCAGGCATATTACCATAAAAATTGATAAATTCTCCATATAAAACCCGCTAAAAAAATAAAAAAAATTTGACTAATCGTGAATTTTGTATTATGTTTGAAATATAATGATCCGATTTGTAGATTAGGGATAGTTTCGAATCCACGGATGGAGCAGTAGACTTTCCCTCCTTATCCTCAATTATCGGCTTATGTCTGTATTTCTGGAGGATATGGGGATCATTGGATACAGGGAGGTGATAACCAGTCTCATATATAATACCAACCATTTTTGATCTAACCTGACCGTATGGTCGGGAATTTATAACGAAGAGCAAGGATGCTCTTTAGATGTTTCAAGGAGGAAACACCATGATAATCAATCACAATTTAAGCGCGCTTTTTGCCAGCCGTCAACTTAAAGTAAACAATCTCTCGCTGGACAAATCGATGGAAAAACTTGCCTCGGGTATGAGAATCAACCGGGCAGGCGACGATGCTTCCGGACTCGCGGTGTCTGAAAAGATGCGGGCCCAGATCAGGGGTTTGAACCAGGCGGCCAAGAATGCCGAAAACGGCATATCCCTGATTCAGACAACAGAAGGATACCTTCAGGAATCAAGTGATGTTCTTCAGAGATTAAGGGAACTGGCCATCCAGGCATCGAACGGTATCTATTCGGATGAAGACAGGATGCAGATCCAGGTCGAAGTATCCCAGCTTGTGGATGAACTCGACAGGGTCGCCTCCCATGCGCAATTCAACACCATGAACCTGCTTACGGGGCGGTTTGCCAGACAAACCAATGAAAACACCGTTACCGGATCAATGTGGTTCCATATCGGTGCCAACATGGACCAGAGAAAACAGGTTTTCATCGGTACAATGACAAGTGAAGCCTTGGGCATAAGAGACGTTGCCAGCAAGGAATTCATCAACTATGGAACGGCTGCCGGCGCCAACCAAAGTATCGGCCAGATTGATGATGCTTTGAAAAGGATAAACAAACAGCGGGCCGATCTCGGTGCTTACCAGAACAGGCTGGAATTGCTTGTACAAGGCGTTATGAACGGGGCGGAAAATCTCCAGGCCTCGGAATCCAGGATCAGGGATACTGACATGGCGGCAACAATGGTTGATCATGTCAGGAACAACATCCTGATCCAGTCGTCTACGGCTATGTTGGCCCAGGCCAACACGAAGACACAATCAGTATTGCAGCTTTTGAGATAAAGGAGTAGACTATATACTGACTATCGATCTTTGAAATAATCCCCTCCTTGGGTGGATTAAACCGTTTAAAACCTCTCCGGTCCGTCGCAGGATGGACCGGGGAGCTTTAATAATTTCGGGTAAAACGGGAACGGAGAAAGAAGAAAGCGCGGAAGCTTCTTTCAGATTTTACCTTATTTCACTTTAGGGTGTTTTGATGATTCAAAACGCCAATTTAAGGCATGGATGCCTTAATTAATTATCAAGGAGGGCTATAGTGATAATAAATCATAACTTGAGCGCAATGTATGCGGACAGGGTTTTAAAAACAAGAGACATTGATCTTACCAAAAATATGGAGAAACTGTCATCCGGTATGAGAATTAACCGGGCCGGTGATGATGCATCGGGATTGGCTGTTTCCGAAAAATTGAGGGCTCAGATCAGGGGTCTCAACCAGGCAAGCAAAAATATTTCTAATGGTATTTCTTTGATTCAGACAACGGAAGGATACCTGCAGGAATCGCAGGACGTACTTCACAGGATCAGGGAACTGGCGGTCCAGAGCATAAACGGCGTTTATTCCGATGAGGACAGGATGCAGATACAGGTTGAAGTGTCCCAGCTCGTGGACGAACTCAACCGTGTCGCCTCCCACGCCCAGTTCAATGGCATGGACCTGTTAAAAGGCGCCTTTGCCAGGAACGTTGAGGGCGGAACAGCTACCGCTTCCATGTGGTTCCAGGTTGGAGCCAATATGGACCAGAGGGAAAGAGTCTACATAGGGACCATGACCGCCGCCGCACTGAATATGGAAACCGACCAGAATACACCGAAAACAATCGCGTCTCCTGATGAAGCCAACAGGCTCCTCGGTGATGTCGACGGTGCTCTGCAAAAAATTTCCAAACAAAGGGCAGACCTTGGCGCATACCAGAACCGCTTTGAAATGGCGGTTAAAGGTGTGGATATCGCGGCTGAAAACATGCAGGCTTCGGAGTCCGTTATCAGGGACACGAACATGGCATCTGAAATGGTTGAATTTGTGAAAAACCAGATTTTGTTACAGGCAGGAACGGCGATGCTGGCCCAGGCCAATACGAAATCTCAATCCACACTTCAATTACTCGGTTAACTTTTTATTTTTTTAAACCGTTCCCAATAAACCGTAAAGAGGTTTCTGGATGTCACCTCTTTATAAATCAGGAGAGGGAAAGACGCGCCTTTCCCTCTTTTTTTAAATGATGTGGTTATTCAGGCATATAATCAATAAATCGACCAGCCTTGATAACCGCAGAAAAGGAAGGCTCATGAGTATAGAGATACCTTTAAACATCATAGCCGGATCTTCTCAGGATAAACAGTACACGGATAAGATAGTTTTACCTTCACGACCGAATGTCGTAAAAGAAAACGACGCCGGCAATTCGCTCTGGACAGAAAGCGATTTGCGAAAAATGCTCGACACACTGGAAAAAGAAATCCGAATGGCGAACCGCAGACTCAAATTCAACGTCAACAAGGAAATCAACAGGATCATTGTCAAGGTGATTGACGGGGAAACCAATGAAGTGATCCGGGAGATACCGGAAGTTGAAATCCAAAAACTGATCGCCCGAATAAAAGAGACGATCGGTATTCTTTTTGACAAAAAAATTTAATATATTATATTCATAAAGGTAAACTCGAAAACCAGAACAAAATCGTGATTAATTGAATAAATTGCGATAAATTGGATGGTTTTCAGGATAGTTTTTAAAGGTGTCCTTATGAAAAAGTGTCAATTTATCGATAATAAAGGGAGGATATTAGCGGTAACATGTCAGACCTGAACATACCCGGACTTAACAGCAAATACGACACACAAAAAATCATCAAAGCCTTGATGGATGTAAAACGCGTTCCCCTGGAAAACATGAAAAAAGATGTTGAAGAATTCAAGGATACGAAGGAAATATGGCATGAATTGAATTTGAAATTAAGCCAGCTATCTGATTCCGCCAAGAAGCTGTTTGATTACCAGAACCCCTTCAACAACAGGATAGCCAAGTCCTCCGATGAAACGGTTTTGACCGCGACAGCGACACGGGAAGCCACGGAAGACGTAAAAAAAGTAATTGTAAGGCAATTGGCCACTGCCGACCGGTTTATTTCAAAATCCCTCGATAAAGATTTCAAGGTGGAAGCCGGCACGTATGGTTTTAAGGTGGGTGATGAGGAAGTAAAATTCCGGTATTCAGGCGGGACGCTTAAAAATTTCGTGGAAACCATTAATAAAAAAGCGGATAAAATACTGAAGGCTCAGGTAATCAATGACACAAAATCAAGCCAGGTAATTATTATTGAGGCCAAAGAGACAGGTTCAAAAAACAAGCTGTCTTTTTTGGATAAATCAATAGATTTCGGAATGAAAGCGGGTATAATCGAGAGTACATACTCTACCACCCGCGAAGTGAATCTTAATTCCGGCCAGATACAGAAATGGGATAAAAACCTCGATAAAAACGCCTTCTCGGTTACTGATAAAGCATTGACCATCAATCCGGGAAATGAATTGAAAATCCCCATAAGCCCTACTCTGAGCTTGAACAGGAATATGGTTCTGGAATACCAGCTTTCCGTTGAAAATGTCCCCGAAGAGGAGATAACCGCGGTAACGCGGCCGACAGGACCCGACGCCCCGGATGCGGGAAAAATAGAACTGGAAGGCATTGTTATCCACAATGAAAAAACCAGAATAATTGCTCCTGACTGGGAGGAACCGCCCCCGCCTGAAAAAATCGTGGACATGCAGGTGGTTCACATGGGGGCCAAGGGAAAAATCATTCCTTTGGCACCGATTCAGGATAAAAGCGGTCCTCAAAAAATCACCGTCAATATAGGCCAGTTATCCGAGTCAATAGACGGTCTTTACCTGAGAAACAGAAATACGTATAAGAAAATCACGATCAGTGATATAAAAATATACGACCCTTCGGTGCGGGGGGACTACAAGGTGGTGAATCCCCTTTCCGAGTCAAATGATGCCGTTATGGAACTGGACGGAGTGAAGGTTACCCGGGGGAAAAACGAAATCGATGACCTTATCCAGGGTGTTGTTCTCAATCTTCATGATACCAATGACAAACCCATTAATCTTTCTATTGAAAAGGACGTGGAGTCCATAAAAAATACAATCATAACCTTTGTCGGTCATTACAACCAGCTTCTCACAAAAATTGATGTCCTCTCAAGAAAAGACGAAAATGTTGTCAACAGCATTGATTACCTCACGGACGAGGAAAGGGAGAAAGCATTCAAAGAACTTGGCTCCCTGCAGGGAGAAATGACCCTGCTGCACTTGAAAAGTTCGGCGCAGACCATCATGATGAATCCGTATAAAAGCGATACTGATAACGAAATCCGCCTGCTTGCACAGATAGGGATTTCCACGAATACAGGTAAACCGGGAGTAAGCACGAGTCTCGACAAGACCCGGCTTCGCGGCTACCTGGAAATTGACGAGGACAAGCTTCAGGATGCCATAATAAAAAATGGGGATAAAATAAAACAGCTGTTCGGATACGACACGGATAAAGACTTTATTGTTGACTCAGGCCTGGCTTTCACGCTGGGGAATATGATTAAGCCGTATATTACCACAGGCGGAATTCTTTCCATAAAAAATTCAACACTTGACACTAAAATTACCGAGAGAAACAAACAGATAACGGATTACACAGAATATTTAAAAGACTATGAAAGAAGGCTAAAGTCAAAATATATGACTATGGAAGGCCTCTTGGGCGAGCTGGAGAAAAATTCACAGGCATTGCAGAATTTCAGCAACGCCAACAATAAATAGGCACACCACCGCGCGGAAAAGCTTGCCTTAAGAATTTTAATTTATGACCGAAATATAATATGAGGAGGATTTTTTTCCTATGGAAATATTATTGAATAATGAAAAGCTGGAATTCACGCTGGAAAACGAAAAATCTCTGGGTGATGTCATACGCGGTATTGAAAACTGGATTTCCCTGTCCGATCATATAATAACTTCACTTAAACTCGGTGAAAAGGACCTGTTCCTGGAACCGCTGGAGTCATGGCACAGTATTCCCGTCAAAGAGATTCACAGTCTCCAGGTTACGACAAAACCTTCAAACGAACTTTTTTTAAACAATATGGAAACCGTCATCAATTATTGCTCCCTCCTTAAAAAATGCCTTGCCGAAAAGGACAAAAACCAGCTGTCCGAATTAAGCAGCGGCTATCCATTCATGATTCAAAGTCTTGACCTTATATCCAAAAATTTTCCCCAGGACGAATTTATAAATCTTACCGCGGAAGTGAAAAATCTTTTTAACGGGTTGCCCCCTGACATGTTGAGTAGATGGAACGATGAACAATTCAGGAAAGGTAATGAATATCTTGAAGGTATCATCGATTTTATTACCCTGGAACTGGAAAAATCCCAGGACCCATACCGGGCTTTCGCCAATATTGTCTCGAAAATAAAGTCATCCCTGAAGAATATAACGGAGGTTTCCATTCAGCTGCAGACGGGAAAGGACAAGATGGCCATGGAAACAATCAGTGCCTTTTCCGATAACCTGCAGGAACTGCTGCCCGTTTTGATCAAACTTGAAAAAGCAGGAGCCATTGATTTAAAGGAATGGAAGATATCCGACGTGCCGTTTAACGAATTTTATAACGGCCTTAATCTGATATTGAATCAGCTTGTGGAAGCCTTCAACAATAATGATTATGTTCTGATCGGTGACCTGATGGAATATGAAATTGCTCCAAAACTTAATGAGTTTATCCTGAGTTATGAAAGCAATTTCGTCAATAAAGTCAAGGAGGGTTCCTGAAAGGGGAATTTGTTTAAAAATGGTTAAAAATGTTTTGGGCATTTGCCTTCAAACGCAATACAGATTTATCAACGAACCTGATCCTACTTCCATTATTATTACCGTTTCCATACTTGTTGGGTTAATTCTGTTTGTAATTATTGCAACCCGTCTGCAAAAAAACAGAAACGTGCCGAACACTGCGGCTTCCAGGAATAAATTCAATAAAAGCATGTTTAAAAAGATGGCCGTGAATTACGGTTTTTCGTTACAGCAAATAAAGCTTCTGGAAAAATTAATATCCATGACGAAAGTCAAACACCCGCTGCTTATATTCTCGAATACCCGGGCGCTTGATGACATGCTTAAAAGCGGAATCTATTCCATTGAACAGGACCTGTCCTCCACAGACAAATACAAAGAAGACTACATTAATGCCGTCTTCGAGATAAAGCAGACCATAGACCGGCATTTTAAAAGAGGTATTGGAATCCGGTCCACACATTTTTTAAAAACGGGCCAGATATTAATTATAACCAGTAAAGAAGGATTGAAAGTACATTCAAAGGTGATAACGAACAGGAGTGATGGAATTATTTGCTCCTTTCCCACCACCTCAACCCTCAACGCATTGGTGCACCGGGGTCAGGATATCAAGGTATTTTTCTGGCGTGACAATGATTCGGGTTATTCATTCCGCACCCATGTTTTAAGTTCAGAAAATTCGCAGGGCCTGCCAACGGTCAGTCTGCAGCATGCCCGGAAACTGAACCGGGTTCAGCAGCGCCGTTTTAACAGGAAACCCTTGGGCAATTCGTGCTTTTTTTACCCTGTAGAGTTATTACCCAGCGAGAACAAGCGCGATACCAGGAAGCGGATAGTCGTGCACGATGAACGGCGTCATTTAGGGGTTGTCTCGGATATCTCGGCGGGTGGCTGCAGGATCATAAGCAAAACGAATTACAATAAAGGCAGTTATATAAAACTCGAATTCGATATCATGATGAAAACCTCGATAACGGCAATCGGCAAAGTCCAGGGCGCCAAACGGGAATCCCAGGAAGGGGTAGCCATGCATATTGTTTTCAAGAAAATTTCAAAGAAAAATCTGAACCATATTTATTCATACGTATTCAATTATATATAAGGATATTCAAAAGCGTTTTTCCACCTTCGGATAAGCCTGAAAAGGTGTTCTCGGTCTCAGTGGCATCCAGTCCCTGTTCTGCTCAATCCGGTTCAAGGATTTTTTCAAGTCATATGTAAGCCAATGCGAAGCATGCGGATATTTATCGTTCTGCCAGAATCCATGGCCGGATCTCAGAGAATTCAGGAAGTCCACCTGTTTTTTAACACGCGCATCATCGAGCGATGCGCCGATACGGGCGCATAATCTCAAAACAACGGAGAGATCGAAACGGGCAAAATAAGTCAAGAATCCGCGGGCAGGCTCAATACCTATCATGCGGGCCGTTTCCTCGCCAAGCGCATAGCGGTCGTTAGTTTCCCTTCCCAATAAAAGATCAAGCGCCTTCTTCACTTCAGAAGATTTACGTCTTTCAGGATGCAATGAAAGGCAAAGGAGAGCGAATGTCGTATTGGTACGGCATCCCCAGCGGGATTGCGGCATTTTCCTGTATCCGGCAATATATCCGTTAACACCATTAACAGTGTAAACAGGCCATGCCCCGTCTTCAAGCTGTAAGCCCAACAGGGTGTCAAACGCTTTCTCGCACCGGGGATCCGTTGCATACCCGCAGGCAGCAAGACCCCTTAATGGTAAGGATATTGTCAGGGAACTGTTCTTTTTACCTTTTGTTTTCTCCTCATTTTCCATTTTATCCGTCAAATCCCTGTCACGCTTCCAGGTACCGTCCTTCTCCTGGCGTGAAAAAAGGCGGCCGGCCAGTGCCTGTACCTCCGGCTCCGATTTATCGAATCCCAGGTAGCCTAATCTTGCAAGCGCAATCGAAGTATCATACAGACTGGATCCGGTTTTTTTAACGGTCCTGCTTTTACCGGGCGGATCTTTCTTTTCAAAGATATTCACCGTCAATTCGTAAAAAATAGAATCATTTCTTCTCAACGATTTTAATTTTTTTACCTCAGGGTCGGAATCAGGTTTATTAAAAAATGTCTTCAGTACAAGATAGCGGAGACAGGCGGATTTGTCCGCCAGAAGAAATACATCCGGATTCATCTCCTGCCCCCCTTTTTTCTCAGGGAAAGCGCTTCAGCAAGATAGGACGATATCGGAGTTTGAAGTCCTGCCACTTCAGCCGGTGTACCCGTGGCAATCACTTTCCCTCCTTCGGGGCCGCCGCCGGGACCTAATTCGATAAGCCAGTCACAGGCACACAGGAGAAAGGGGTTATGCTCCACGGCGATGACGGAATTACCGGAATCCACAAGGGCGTTGAGCGCTTTTACAAGAACCGATACATCCCGTGCATGGAGGCCATAGGTCGGTTCGTCAAGTATGAACAATACGGAATCATCTTTCTTCTTATTCAGCTCCAATGCCATTTTAAGTCTTTGACACTCTCCGCCTGACAGGCTGTACCACGGCTGGTTTAATACGAGGTAACCCAGGCCTAAAAGAAGGGGCATTTCTAAAACCCGCATTATTTCAGGTTCATCCGCCCAAATGCCGGCTACTTCATCCAGTGTCAAGCGAAGAAGTGATGGAATGGATAAAGCCCGCAACTTGACGGAATGCATTTCAACAGAATAACCGCTGCCATCGCAGGCTTCGCATATATTGTGGACATCTGGAAGAAACCCCATATTTATCGTGGTAAATCCCCTGCCCCTGCATGCCTGGCAGCCCCGCTCTATATCTTTTTTATCCAGGCCGAGGGCCGCCGCGTCCCCGGATTCAGCATAAATGGAATGAAACACCTGGTCGAGTGCAAGAAATTTGTATGGGCTGCTGATGCCGGCCTTCGATTGGTCGACAATGATTGTTTTGGGGCGCGGAACGGATAATCTTGAATAACTTCCGGGTTCGATCGGTTCAAAGGCGACAGAAGTGGTATGTTTTTTCGGACATAAAATACGTCCTAAAGTATCTATTATCAGCGTACTCTTTCCTGAACCGGATTTACCGCAAATTCCCGTCAAAATTCCTAATGGAATATCGATATTGATGTTTTTTAAATTATTTTCGCAGGCCCCCTCCAATCTTAAAAATCCGGCAGCTTTTCTGTATTTTTTCTTCGGATGGCAATTTATTTCATTCCTGAAGTATTTCCCCGTTGGTGTCAGGGATTGTTTTATTTTATCAATGGTTCCCTTTGCGACAACTTTTCCGCCTTTTGATCCGGACCCGGGACCCATCTCGTATATATAATCTGCTTTCCTGATTATTTCCCGGTCATGCTCCACACATATTACCGTGTTGCCGCGGGAAGCGATACCCTTTAGAACGGAAGCAAGAGCGGTCACTTCGGATGGATGGAGCCCCCGGGAAGGTTCATCCATGAGAATGGTAAGGGATGTCAACTCGTTGCCCAAAAGCCCGGAAAGGCTGATCCGCTGGGATTCGCCGGCGGACAAAGTAGAAAAGACCCTGTCCATGTGCAGGTAACCCAGGCCGACGTTTTCCAGGAATTCGGCTTTCCGCCTGATTGTTTCGGCTGACCTTTCCGCACCGGCACTATGGAAACCCAGCGGACGGCCCGGGCCGGGGCCGCTGTTAACCGGGCTGACCAGGGTTCCCAGGCCGCCCACAGGCATCAGGCGCATTTGAAACAGGGTGGTGCCGTATAACGTAACAATATCGTATTCTTTCCTAAGACGAGACCCCTTGCATACAGGGCAGGGACTGGTATCGGTAAAAGTACCCCCGACATCCCATTGGCCAAGGTATTGTTCATAAAAACCCTTGTACTTTATTTTTACCTTGCGTTCCTGGCCTTTTTTATTCCTGAATACAACGTCAAACGGTTCGGAGTCGCCGAATAGAAAGGCCTTCCTGGCTTTTTCAGGCATATCGTTCCATCCCGTTTCATGAGGATCAAATCCGTATTTTCGGGCAAGTCCCTGCAACACGTCGTATCCGCCGTTATACGGTTTACATAGATAACCGTAAGGGAAAAATCCCGGTGAATACATGGCGCCGCCGCACAAGGGTTTTTCCGGGCTGATGATCAGTTTCTCCGGGGCGGGGACCTGGAGAGAACCGATTCCATGGCAGCGGGGGCAGGCAGCTTCGTAATTTGTGGGGTGAAAATTTTCCGGCCTGAGGACGGGAAGATGAGCATGGCATTTGGGGCAGACCCAATCCTCCCCCCTGGACATTCTGCTGCCGCATTCCACGCAGTGCCGGATTCCGTTAACGGCAAAAAGGTTTGCCAGGTGGTAGATGATCCCGGTTGCCTTTCCCACATCCAGTCTCCTGTTGAACCTGGCCCTGGAAGGAATAAGCGAAAAGGTGACACCGATTCCCCTGACTTCTTCAGCCGATATTTCCGGTCCTTCCTTGACTCCTTGACGCTCGTACATGGACAAAGATTCATAGAATCTTTTCCTGGCCTCCGTTTCCAGGATATCACGAACCAATGAAGATTTGCCGGAACCGGACACGCCGGTTATCACCGTTAAGCCCCCTTTCTGAAGGTTAACGGTTATGTTTTTCAGGTTATTGGCATAAGCTTTTTTTATTTCAATATGATGGGAAGATTTAAATACATTCTTTCCAGTTCTCTTCCCCTTCGGCTTGATTTGCTTTTCATTCCTGATTGCTGACCCGGTCAAGGATTTTTTATTGTCCATGAGTCCCGCGAAAGGGCCTTCATAAATCAGTTGTCCGCCTTCTTCACCGGCGCCCGGCCCCAGGTCAACCACCCAGTCAGCCGCCCTGATTATATCCGTATCATGTTCAACAATGATAACCGTCACCCCTTTTCTCACCATCCGGTCAAGGATAACAAGCAGGCCGGAGATATCCGCGGGATGGAGCCCGGAAGACGGTTCGTCAATGATGAGATACAGCTCATCATTAGTAAGCAGCTGTGAGGAAATTTTCAAAGAGCCCAGGAATTTTGAAAGCTTTATTCTCTGCGCTTCACCACCCGATAATGTCGGTGATGTTTGCCCCAGTTCCAGGTATCCCAGACCTATATCAAGCAGGGCGCGGAGCACAGGTAATGCCTTTTTCCGCAATTTATCAGGCAAGGCCTTTTTTTCAATAAAAATTTGCCAGGCTTTTGCGACGCTCCAGGCATACACATCGGCAATCGAGAAATCACCATCACCCAGCCGGACACGCGCCTTGAGAGCAGCTGAAGAAAATTTCTTCCCGCCGCAATCTTCGCATTCCACCCATTCCGGCGGGAGATAATGCATTTTAACCTCCAGGGCGCCCAGTCCCTTGCAGACGGGACAGCCGCCTTCCCGTGTATTGGGTGAAAACAGGGACGGAGTTAATCCCGTTTTCAGGGAAAAAAAATCGCGGATCGTTCCGGCCAGGCCCGTGTATGTGAGGGGCGTGGAACGGGGATTTCTGCCGATCGGGCTTTGATCGACAAACAGGGGTTTGGAGGCCTTTCCCCTGAATTGCCGGCAGTAAACCGGCTTATTTTGTTCAAGCGTGGGAATGATCACTTCCTCTAAAAGTGTGCTCTTTCCAGAGCCGGAGACACCTGTAATTACCGTTATCCTTCCCAGGGGAATGTGAATATCGATATTCTTTAGATTGCGCGCCTTTATTCCCCTGAACTCGAGAAATTTTTCCGGTGCCTGCCTGTACCCTGGTATTGAAACGGAGGTACGATAACTGAAATATTTTCCGGTCAACGAATCCGCCTTCCATAATGATTCCGGCGGTGCGGCTGACAACAATCTGCCCCCCTCTTTACCGGCACCCGGACCCATATCCAGGGCCCTGTCGGCCAGGGATGCCGCTATTCGGTCATGTTCAACAAAAACGGTCGGTCCCTTCAAACTTCGAAATACCTTTATAAGATTCCCCATGTTTTCAGGATGCTGACCGATGGAAGGTTCATCCAGTATGTGGAGCATATCTTCGAGGTTGCCTGTCAGGATCACGGCGATTCTCAAACGCTGCGCTTCCCCGCGGGACAGGGACGGAACCGGCCTGTTCAAATCCACGTATCCCAGGCCAACGCTGCATAAAGCGGCGACCCTTTTGTTGATTTCCATGCCTAATCGAGAAGCCATGGCCGACAAAGGATGCTTTTTCATAAAGCGTGAAAAGGACGCGACGGACAATTCCTGTATATCCTTGAAATCCTTATCAAACCATTTCACCGACGCCGCCCGAGGCAATAACCCGGTTTGACGGCAGTTCACGCATCCATTTCCGGAGCAATGGGGGCAATGCTGATTAAAATCCGTACTGCTGACCGGATGATACCATGTTCCGCAGTTTACACAAGCATCGGCCCAAGTATAGGCTTCCTCACCCGAGGCGATGCTCACATACAGGGAATACATTCCGAGAGATTGTGCCGTCTCTAAATGTTTCCGGACAAACACGGCTGTTATATTCCTTTGCTTTTTAAAAAGAAAAATATCTATTGTATGTTCTTCTCCCGGTGATAAAGGGGAAATTTTATTGCTTTTTAATTGTTTACCGTCTACACGGATATTTCTTACGGGAAATTCTTCAACGAGGGAGGACAGCAGTGTTGTATGGCTTCCAGGCACACGGTCAAGCAGGCGTATAAAAATCGAAACAGGATGATTTTTTGATATGGCAACAATGGACTGGATTATTTCATCCTTCGGTCTTTTCCTTAGCGTCGAACCGCATACAGTACAGGACTGTTCTCCAAAACGGGAATAGAGCAGTCTTAGAAACGGGTGAAGGCCGGATGCAGTCGCCACCGTTGAATTGGGATTCCGGTTCAACAGGTTCTGCCCGACGGCCAAAGCAACGGGAGCGCCTGTTATGGATTCGACCCTTGCCGGCTGCATTCTTGAATCAGTTTTAGAGGGAGAGAAAATATCCGTAAATTGGCGTCTCGATTCATGATAGAGTGTATCGAAAACCAGGGAAGATTTCCCGGATCCCGAAACGCCCGTCACAACGGTAAGCCCGTCATTGATTTCAACATCGATGTTTTTGAGGTTATGTTCAGAAGCACCGGTGATTTTGATTTTCATGTCTTTTTTACACGTTTTAAATCTTTATCCGAGGCGGGATTCAGGATTCCGGGTATTTCTTCAAGGCATTGCGTAATGATATCATTAATATTGACAAAAACCAGACCTTTGTCCCCTCCCAGGTATTCGGAAACGGACTGCATGGGCCAATGTCCCATGCGTACGATAATATCGTCTCCCGGACAGGTTTCAGAGAGATTAAGCGCAAGAGACAGGTTACCCAGATCACTGTCCGTGCAAAGGAAGAAAATCCTGGGCATTTTTTTATCCAGTACCAGGTCGCGAATATCCTGCCTGTGAAAAACCACGCGCCGGGATATTCCCAGCATCCCGGCCTGGCGCTTGAGTTCGGATGAAACGTCCTGTTTATCGATTACGCGGATGACGTAACGTTTCCTGCCTTTTAACGAAAGGGCCAAGTGTACCAGGAGGTCTGTACCGAGCTTGCCGTACCCGACAAGAACTATTTCCTTTATTCTGTTTTTTATTTTTTCATCAAAATATTTTCTTACGATCTGTTTGGCGGCAATATGGTATGTATCGAAAAATCGTATACCGATTTTTCCCTCCGTCTCCACGGTATTGCGCAGGGTATTGGCTAAAGCGTTGTCCGAAATGTGGGTCCAGAACAGCCGGATTTCGCCTTTCAGTGTTTTAAATGATCCGTAGGCCGAAAAAGCGGCATCTATGTTTACCAGGTCCTCGGACGTGGTAAAAACCAAAGCCCGTGCATTATGCATTCCGGCTCTTTTCAGGACGGAAGGCAGATTAAAATCCCCGCTTACTATGGGTATGCGGTACTTATGCACCCAGTTTTCAAGATCATCGTTATAATTTTTGTCAATCACCGTAACAGGCACTTTGTGTCTTTTTATTGTCAGTGCCATGACTTTTCCCAACCGGCCCGCCCCGCAAATAATGACATGATTTTTCATCCACCGCGACCAGATAGAAGGCGTCAGCCGGAAAAGGTAAGATACAAGTTTACCCAGGATGGAAAGAGTCAATAAAGGGGCGGCAAAGTATATGAGAATAACAGGCCAGGATTTCGGAAAAATGGAAAGGTCCCGCTCAAAAACGAACATCCGCAGAGTGCCGTAAAGGGATTCCCAGAAACCTAATTTATCATCTTCAAAAGGCAGAAAGTAAAGACCTGTGAAAAGAATAGCCGTCACGGCGATTATCCATAGGACATAAATAATCCTGTTTTTCCTGTTCATGCCTGCATACTAACAAATTACCTTATTCACAGCAAGCTGGACAAAGGAGGAATTATACAACGCTTTCGGAATGTGTCCCTTCCCTAACCTTACATAATCTGCCTGAGTATGTCCCAGTAGGCTCCGCGTTTACCGGTGCGAATCTCATCGATCAGTACCTGGTTCTGGTTGTAGTTGTAGTTGTGTTCATCCACGGCCGCGGAAAGAATGAACCGTTTATCCCCTGCGGCCAGATCCTTGATAAGGGGAAAAACCGTATCCTTGACACCCGGCTCCAGGTAGAAAACCGGTTTAATACAGGAATCATTGCCGACGAACAGCTCCGGCGATTTTTTTCTGATCAAATCATGAATAACCGTACCCGGGTAAATCCTTACCCCAACGGCGCATCCGACCACATCGGGCCGGATCTCTTTCATAGTTTCCATGGTTTCGGTGATGCTCTTCTCATCCTCGCCGGGACTTCCGAACATGAGATCGAACATGAACGGGAGCCCCGCATCCCGGCAGGCTTTCCCCGTTGATAAAAGTTCCCCCCGTGTGTAATCCCTTCCAAGCGCCTTTAAAATCCGGTCAGAGCCGCTGTCCACGCCGAAATTAATACCCAGACATCCCGCCTTTTTAAATAAACCGGAAAGATCCCCGTCAAACCCCTTTGGAGAACAATAGGTATACCATCCCGCTTTGGCCTGTATACCCTTTTTGATGAATTTTCTACACACGGCCACCGCGTGCTCCCGGGGAAGGTTGAATTCACTGTCGCAGAAATGAAGCTTATTAATGCCCTGCGCGGACAGGCTTAACACTTCATCCGCCACACTTTCAGGAGGTCTCAACCGGATTTTGCGCCCCTTGCTTAATGGGTCGGCGCAATACACGCACTGCATGACGCATCCCCGCTTGGTTTCAACGGAACCCATGCCGCCCTGTTCATAATAGTCCCTGTTCCTGAAGAGTTTCCTCCGGGGCGCAAGCTTGTCCAGGTCAAAATATTTTGTTTCATTATTGACGATTCCGCCATCTTCCCGGCGGACCAGATTCGGTATGTCTTTCACATCCGGATAGTTTCGGATGAAGGCGAGAAGGTTCTCTTCACCGTCACCGTGTATCCCGTATTTAAGGTCCAGAAAATCAAGCACCCCTTCCGGCATCACGGAAAACCCGACACCGCCGCAGACGATCGGTACATTTGTGGACCTTTTGATTCTATCGATAATACGGCGGATTTCCGGCAGAAAAAACGAAGCAGCGGGAAAAGTGCAGTCATCCGTGTTCCTGATTCCGAGACCGACGAAGTCCGGTTTGATCAGGGCGATTTTTTCCTCGAGGTCGTCCTCGAATGAAAAATCAAAGGTACGCACATCGATACCTTCTGAGGCGAGGTATTCACCAACGTATTCCAGTCCGATCGGCGCAATAGGCGGCTTCATCGTATTCGTATTGATGAGAAGAAGGCGTATACCCATGAATGAACATTAAGGTATCGGGAAAGATGTGTCAAGGGAAGCAGCCGGCATGAATACCGATGCAGCATTGGGGCCGAATATCCGCTACTCGGCCTTTTTCTTTTCCATGGCCAGGAACAACTCGGTCCTGTTCTGTACATTGAATTTTTGATAAATATTGTGGATTCGTTTTCTTACGGCCGCCAGAGAAATATGCGCCATATCACTTATCTCTTTATACTGGAGCCCCTGGTACAGAAGCTTAATGACTTCTTTCTCCTTTTTCGTCAGGCTGTATGATTCAAGCAGGCAGGTCACGTCCTTTTCAGGATTATTCCTCATGGCTTTCACTACCTTTGTTTTGAGTTCATTGATATTAATTTCCTTCTGAGTGATGTTAAACTGCAGAATTGATTTCACTTTTGCCAGAAGTTCTTCCGCAGAAAAAGGTTTGCTTATAAAATCGACGGCTCCCCTCGACAATCCTTCCAATTTTTCATTTTTTGATGTCCGGGCAGACAGAAAAATGAACGGAACATCGCTGTATTTCTCTGAAAGGGAAAGCTCCTTTATAAGGTCATAACCGTTCATTTCGTCCATAACAATATCGGAAATAATAATATCGGGTTTTTGAACAACTTCAAGTTTTGACAAAGCTGCTTTTCCATTGCGCGCACAGATGACATTATATTCATTAGCGAAAATATCCCTGAGAAATCCAAGAAGCTGCAGATTGTCCTCTACCAGCATTATACCCTGCCTGCTTTCCATATACAGGTCTTCCGGCATTGCCGCTTTTGTGACAGTCGAATGAACAGATGCATCAAACCTTGGGTCAACCTGCGTTACACTGGTTTTTTCGACCAGCAGAAGTGATACCGCAAAATTCACCCCCTCTTCCGGCTGGTTAATAACTTCGATTGTTCCGCCAACTTCGGTAATAATTTTTTTAACAATGGGTAAGCCCAGACCCATTCCCTGGACACCCCGTTTTTCATGGGAAAGCTGATAATAAGGCTTAAAAATATTTACTTTCTGTTCGTCGGTAATTTTGGGCCCTTCGTTGTAGATATTAAATACCATTGTCTTTGCAACTTTCTCGAGTGATACTTTGATTACGGAATTATCCGGCGCATACTTAACCGCATTATCAAGCAGATTAACAATGATGCGACTCATGGAAAGGGGGTCCGCCCGGGTAAACAGATCGTGAGTAATAGAGGCCTGGATACTCACGGATTTTTTTTTGGAGGATTGCTTGAATAGGGCAATCTTATTTCTCAGGAGCGAAGAAAAATCCGCAAGCTGGTCATGGTGATAGAAAGCTTCCCCCCTTTCGAATTTTTCTATGTCAAAGCAGTTGTTCATATCTTCACACAATTGACTGATATTGTCCTGTATTATTTCCAGTTCGGGGGTTAATTTTTCTTTCTTTACGTATTGTTCCATGTAGTTACGGATCAGGGTAAGCGGGGTCTTCGTTTCATGGGCAAGGTTATGAAAAAAAATCGTTTTTTGTTCAATGGCATCGGTCATTTCATGGATTGCCGAGGAAAGCTGTGCATTTGAATCTTCCAGCCGGGAATTTACCGTTTCAAGTTCATGGGTCCTTTCAGAAACCTTCTGTTCGAGAATTGTCACTCTCCGGCTCCCCTCTTCAAGACGACGGTATACCATAATACAGATTATACCGGCAAATAATATAAAAGCGTGGCCGGAGACAAGAAGTATTTTATTAAAAATGAAAAAGAGGAAGGCGCAATAGATAAAAAATAAAAAAATACCGGCAAGACTCCCGAGGATGAAATCAATTTTCCGGCGCCGCAGAGCAATAAAGCAGAGTACGGCCATAATCATGATAAAAATAACGGCGGTATCGATGATAGAGAAATCATATAAAAAATTTTCCGACATTATTGAATCGATTACAGCAGTTATGGTCCCCACAGAAGGGAAAACCGCTTCAAATATACCGGGAGTATAATCCCTGTTTCCCGTCGACAAATCGGAAACGATTGCGATGGAGTCATTAATGGCAGCATGAAGCATATCCTTGTTCACGGAATCATTACCCGGATCCAAAAGCGCCCCGGCATTTATCACCGCGTTGCTTTCACGCCAGGGCCCCCTGTAATTTACGTTTATGCATCCCGAGGCGTCTATGGGGATCCTCACATCCTTTTTCAGGTCACCGTAAAATTTCGCATCACGCAGGAGCATATGGCTTCCCCATTCAACCTCAATGGAAACCGGGACAACGCCGGTATAGGCGCAGAGCAAAAGAAGGGCATAGGAAGGGATATAAGCGTTTTCATATCCGAAAAGAAGAGGGTATTTCCGCGTCATTCCGTCAGGGTCGGGATTCAGATTAATACTGCCTATTCCGCTTGAATTATCCAATAATTCGTCGAACGGCAATAAGGCGGAATCAAATACAGGTGGTGAACCCTTATTTTTTTCATCCAAGTTCCATAAAAAACGCCGGGGAACGGGTTTCGCCGTGGACGGGCCTGATTTTAGAAGAACGGCTGGAAAATATATTTTACCTGATTCGGATACCGCATTGATAAAACCCGCGTTCTGGTCACCGGCCAGCGGTGCAGGCAAAGCGTCCTTGAAAATTATATCACAGGCAATGAGGTTCGGTCCATGATTGCGAACGGCGGCGATTACATCGCCATAGGCCTTCCTGTTCCAATAGGACAAATTATATTTGTCAACAAACATGTCATCAATCACGATATTGATGCAATGCGGCTGTGTTCCGTCCTGCCAGTTTAATGCGTGCCGAATCTTTAACAGACTGTCGTTTATTTGCCTGTCCCATGGATTAAAAAGCGAAAATATATTGGAGACTAACAGGAATGATAACAGTATTATAAAGAGTATAAATAAAAATATAAGCTTATTTCTATCGAATACCTTCTGGTTTATTTTTTTCATCTGTCTTATTATCGTAGTATCTTAAGCGTACCGGCGTATCACTCCAATTCCTGTTTTTTCAATGAAATCGTGATGGATTTGGTGTATAGTTCCATATCTTCCACCGCATATACGAGATTATCTTTACCCTTGATAATTCCTGCTATCGGAACCGGTTTTTCAACAATACTCAGGTTGTTAACATTCTTCTTCATCAGGTACATAATTCCGTCAAGAAGTTTTTTCTGGGCATTCCTGGTATCGTCTTCGGAATTCTGAAGATTAAGTGTAAGTTTCTCAAGTTCCTTAAGCTGGATTTTTGATGCAATCAAGTAAAATTTTTCTTCTTCCTGCTGTTCAGGGTCAAGCTGCATCCAGTACAGGCTTCCCCTGGGAACGTCAAACCATTCATTACGGGAATTCTTTTTTATTGAAAAAGACTCATTGTAAGGGAAAATGAGTGTTATACCCGAATGGCGCGTAAAGTGATAGAAATACAGGTAAGTGTCTTTTGCCGGTTGGAAGATGAATTTGAAGGTCATTGTCGGTGTCAGAAAAATATCATTTTTATTGGTCAGAATATCCTCACTCTGCCCGGCTTCCTTTATTATACAGGCCCATTTGAAGAGAATATCCTTTTCATCGTCTGCCACACCGGAAAAAAATAAAAGACTAAGAAAACTGAATATTGCCAGAGCCATTGCATTTTTCACATTATCAACCTTTTTACTTCCCTGTATTATACCTTTTATTTACATATTGTCAATAATTAATTTTTTGTTAAAAGCCATTCATAAGAGGTAAATTGACAAGGTAACATCAGTTGCCTTTTATTATATCAAAGTTACGCTGAAAATAATTTACAGATTAGTCGATATATGGTACCAAAAATTTTATTGATGAAGGAGCTAAAAATGTTTGATAAATTAAAAAGATATCGTATAACATTATTTTTATTACGTGTATCGCATTTCTTCTTTGTTTCATGGCCGCATGTTCGACCGGACAAAATGAATCAGGTGGGAATATAGTTGAATCGCTTAAAACAGAAATTTCAGTAGTTGCCGAAAGCAGTGATAAAATGGCCGTTTCATGTCAAGGAGAGAAGTGAAAAAAAAGTCTCCTCTCCTTATTAGATTAAAAAAATGATAAAAAAAATTCTTTTGTCGATAAGTTTTTTGGGCCTTCTTTTATCCAGGTGCGGACCCGGCCAGGTCTTCACCAAAGGAAACAATAACAGATATGAATATGTCCTCTCCGGCCATAATGTAAATGACGGGTTTACGCACGACGCGCTTACCATCATCGATACCAAAACGATGATGGTGGTAAAAACCATTCCTCTGCCCCGATCATGGGCAAAAAACTTTAAAAGAGACCCTGCGGGAAATATATGGATAGGGTATTCAGGAAACATGAAAAAGAACGATAACCTGGTCCAGGTTTATTCACCTTCCGGGAAATTACTTAAAAATATAATTACGGGCCCCGATACGGATACTTGGCAGATTCTGCCTTTCCGGGGCAAATTTTACCTGCTTAATGCCGCCAGTACCCACAAGGAATCTGACGATATAATTATCATCACGCCCGGCACGCCACCCATCATTGAAGGGATAGCGGTTGCTCCCTCGCCACTTTGGGGAGTATTTGTAAAAGATACACTCTTTACCTATCATAATCCCACCTGGAACAGCACGCGTACCGATCATTCAAGGATGATTCCACGCTATAATCCGCTTACCGGCCAATCGGAAGCCTGGTACCTGCCAGAGGACTTCAATGCATACGATCTTTCAATAATAAACGGTCAAATAATCCTGGCAAAGTGGGATTACTGGGAAAATGATAAAAAAGACGGCCTTTATCTGTTTGATCCTCAAAGCGGCGTTACCTCGCTCGTTCTAAATATTGCTGATGTTTCCACTATTCTTCCATGGGCTCCTGGAAAATTTTATTTAAAAACTATTTTCTTGAATTTAGATCATTCATCCCTATAATTTAAGATGTGAAGCAAAGGAATTCAGATGCATAAAAAAACCAAAAGAACGATTTTTCTCATTGCGGCCGCCGTTATCCTCATCATTTTAACGATTATTTTCCTTTTTCCCATTTACATGATGACAATTTTCGCCTCACAAAAATCGCCTCCGGACTATCTTAAGTCCTCGCCCCTGATATACAGTAATGACTTTCTGAACAACCTGAACAAGCTGTTCTATGACTTTGCATTTATCCGGTCCATAATCAACAGCATTGCCATCGCCGTTCTTTCAACGGTGGCGCAGGTCATCTCCTGCACCATCGTCGGTTTCATCCTGACCAAATACAAGTTTAAATTCAGAAACGCCCTATTCAATATCATTATAGCCACGATGATGATACCCACATTCGTCAAACTCATTCCCCTTTACCAAATGATGCTTTTTCTTAAATGGATCAACACTTACCTGCCGTTCATTGCCGTTTCCATCGGAAATCCGATGGGTATATTTCTCATGAAGCAGTTTATGGAACGCGGCCTTCCTGACGAAATGCTCGATGCAGGCCGTATAGATGGTTTGAGCATCTACCAGATACTTTTTTACGTCGTATTCCCCGTCCTCAAACCAGCCGTCGCTGTTCTGGCCACCCTGGGCTTCATCACTACCTGGAATGATTATATGACGGCACTCGTCATGCTTCCGAACAAGGATGCTTTCACCATTCCCATCGTACTTCAGCATATGCTTTTGAATCTTGGAAGCTCCGGAACGCACGGGGAACTCATGATGGCGATTCTGGTCACCCAGCTGCCGATCATCGTTGTTTTCCTGTTTGCATCGAAACAGATTATCGGAAACATACTGGCGGGAAGCATAAAGAGTTAGGGGGCAACATGATTTTGAGACGAGTAAAAAAAACAAACCGGGAAATCCTCAGTCTTCTCCTTCCGATAATCCTTATTTTCGTGGTATTCAATCTGGTTCCCTTTATTATTTCGTTCATCATTTCCCTGTTCAAGGATTTCGGTACAAAAAAAAGCGAATTCACAGGCATAGAAACCTACAAGTTTCTGCTCACGGAGGACTCCTACTTCAGGAAAGGGACTTTCGCTACCCTCATGATACTCCTTTTCGGTGTGCTTCCCCAGCACCTGATTGCTTTACCCCTGGCCCTTCTGCTGAACAACAAGTTTATAAGGGGAAAAAATTTTTTCAGGCTGGTATTTTTCATGCCCTACATCCTGAGCGCCGTTGCCGTATCCCTCCTCTTTATGTCCATGTTCTCCGAAAAATCGGGGGTTATCAATTATCTGTTAAATATCTTCGGTTTACCTATCATACCCAGGTTCAATGACGATGCCGGTTCGTTTCTCATGGTGATGTCCGCCGCCATCAATTGGCGGAATATAGGCTGGAACCTGATCCTTTACCAGGCCGGACTCAGTGCCATTCCGGAGGCCCTTTATGAAGCTGCGGATATAGAGGGCGCCTCGAACATGACCAAGCACAGGTTTATAACGCTTCCATACATGATCCCGATTTTCTTTTTCACCATAACCCTGAGCATAGTCAACGGGATGCAGATTTTCGACGAACCGTATATTCTATACGGCGGTACGCTGAACATGATCGTAGGACGAAGTGACCTCGGTCGTCCGTTAACGGTATACATCATCTGGCTCCTGCAACAAACCCACCGCATTGACAGGGGAAGCGCCGTTGCCTGGATTTTATTTATCGTCATACTGGTATTCACGGTAATCAATAAAAAACTGCTGAACCGTTTTGAAAAATAAAAACGGCAGCCATACCCTCGGTTTTTTTATTCCGGATACTTGACAATTTTCTTTTAAAATATTACTTTTAACTTGAAAGTAACTTTGCATCACAAAGTTACTTTACAGAATAAAGGAGTATAAAAATGGAAAATGGCAACAACCTTGATAAATACCTCGATGATATCCGTACCATCAAAGATTTACTGCTTGAAGTGGAAGAACAACCCCTGGTAGAATCATGGGCTTTCTTTGTCTGGGGAGCGCTTTTCATGGTTGCCGGGATTTTTCACTATATTGCCGATGTTTACCTGAAATTCACTTTAACCGATCTTTTCTTCAAGGTCTGGATTCCCCTTTTAATCTTGACCGGGACCATCGAGGCCATTGCGTTTTTCAGAATTTTTCAAAAGGAATCAATTCCCCTTCTTTCAAGGAGGGTTTTCAAGCTTTTCGTAGGATTGATCGGGGCCTGCATCACTTTTGCCATTTTTCTGAGCATACTCCATACCCTGAATGCGCCGGAATTCATACCCGTCATCGTTGCGCTGTTTATGGCCACGTATTTTACGTTTTATGCCCACAGCTCATACAAGGTGCTTTATATCCAGGCCATTCTCATGTACGCCCTGGCACTCATTCTGTTCTTTATAAACGTACACAATCCTTTCATCCTGGCATTGGTGATTGTTCTTACCGGTATTTCTTTTATATTCGCGGGCATAACGGTAATTGGAAAACAAGGAAAAAAATGAGCGGTGACGATCTCTACACACAATTTGACAGCACGTTTTTTGAAAAAACGCGTCTTTCCATGATTACCATTCTATACAGGGAGGAAAAGGTTTCCTTCAACCGCTTTAAAAACGTGATCGGCGGATCGGATGGAGCCATATACACACACCTGAAAAAACTGATAGACGGCGGGTACATCAAATCAAAAAAGGAAATAGCCAGCGACTCTGTGCAAACCGTTTATACGCTCACGGGCCAGGGTAAAAAGATGTTCCAGAAGTATCTGGGCTTCCTTGAAACAATCCTGGTCAGAAAAAAGGAGGAGGAAACGAAATGAAAAAAATAATGGTATTTTTATTATTTTCCCTGGTATCAACACAGATCTTCCCTGAAATAACCGATCCCCAGGATTTATTGAAAAAAGCCGAGGAGGCAATGTATCCCGAAAATTTTTTCCTGCGTCTGTCGCTTACCACAGAAAAACCGGACGGAGAAAAAAAGGTTACTGTCATTGAAACACTGCATAAGAAGGATACGGGATCACTCATGGAAATCCTGAAGCCTTCAAGGTCCAAGGGAATTAAATTCCTGCAAAAAGACAAAACCCTCTGGATGTATAATCCCAAGTCAAGCCTGAAAAAGGCCATCCGTTTATCTCCCAAAGGATCGTTCGAGGGAAGCGTGTTCTCGAACAACGACATAGGCGACCCTGACTACTCGGATGATTATACAACGGTACTGGAACCGGAGACCGTTCTGGACCATCCCGATTTCAAGGATGCCCCCTGTTATGTGATTAAAGCAACGGCCAAAAACGAGGAAGTCCCTTACGGTGAAATCAGGATGTGGGTACGGAAGGAGGGCCTTCTTCCCCTGAAGATGGTATATTATGCCAAGTCGGGACTGCCGTTCAAGGTAATGACGCTGGCGGGATATAAAAAAATGGCAGGCAGGTTGAGGCCGTCATTGATTACGATGACATCTCTTGAAAACAAGGATACCGTATCCATAGTTGAAATGGAAAAAATGGAAGTCAGAAACAGCATCCCGGACAGCCTGTTTACCGAAACGGCTTTAACGAGGTAAAAGATGAAGAAGATTGCCTGCACGGCCGTATTATTTTTCGCCCTGCATATTGTCATTCTTCTGGCGCAGGAGTACAGATTGATCGGGGACCTGACTTTCGAAAACACATTTCATTGGTCCGAAACGGGATATAAAAATATACTCGATCCTTCCGATCCTTTAACGGGTTTTAATAACTGGCTGACATCCGCGTTTATACTTTCAACACAGCACAGGTTTACCATGGATAAAACCGAGGTATTCGCCCATTACGGTGTCTCCGTAAATAAAAACGCCGAATTCACGCAGAATTTATACCAGGCGTATTTTCTGTTCCGTCCCGTTGACGGGCTGACGCTCTGCGCGGGAAAGCAAAGACTGAACTGGGGTACGGGATACCTGTTTTCCCCTTCGGACAAAATAAATCCGACGGATGATTTTTTCGATATATCCCAAACCGGCCGGCATGGAGGATTTACCGGAATAACGGCCACCTACAATCCCTCGGCCGACTTCACCCTTACAGCGTGCCTTAATACCAACCAGGACTTCAATCACTTGACAAGTAATTTCTGGACGGATTTCAGGTACGCGGTATATGCCTCTCTATTATTGGGTGAACTGGACCTTTTTACCGGTTTCATATACCAGCAGGATGAAGTCCTTCGTCCCGGTTTCGGGTTTTCATTCGATCTGGCCGGTATCATCCTTAATATGGATGCCTCTATCGAGCTGTCCAATAGAATTTATTATCCGGACAAGGCGGTAGGCGCACCCATTTCTGCGGTCACCTGGACGCAGCAGCCTGCCGGCCAGCCATATTTCTCAGTGGAAGGGGGTATCGAAAAAATCTTTTCGGGAGAGGGATTCGCCATTCAATTCCTGGTCGAATACCTGTACAACAGCGCCGGCTATGGTGCTAACCAGACGTCTCTCTTTCTTCAATCGGTGGACTACCTTGTCAATAATGACCCGGTTACATTGCAATCGCTCATCTTTCCCGATTTTACGGGACAGCATTACCTGGTCTGCACGGCCGGTTTGGAAATAACAGGGGTGTTATCGTTCGGGAACAACATCCTGATAAATATTATAAACGCGAGTTTTCTTGCGGAACATTCCCTCACTCTCATGATTTTAGAAGGCATAGACCTGTACGCCAGGGTAAGATGGACTTACAAGGGACAGGCCCATGTTGAATTTGATTTTTTACCAGCAAATTTATCTGTTTATGCGGGAGCTGTCCTGCATTTCTAAAGGAGGTTTATATGCCATTACTGCAAATGGAAAACGTTTCAAAGGATTACCAGTTGGGAAAGGCGGTTATCCATGCATTGAAAAACATTAACCTGAAGGTCGAGAAGGGCGAGTTCCTGTCAATCGTAGGGCCTTCCGGCTGCGGAAAAACAACGATGCTGAACCTCATGGGATGCATAGACAAACCCACATCCGGTGTTCTCAAGTTCCAGGAAGCCGACCTTGCCAACATGTCGGATAATGCCGAAGCTGATCTTCGCCTCGGTAAAATCGGCTTTATATTCCAGTCATTCAATCTCATACCGGTACTGGATATCTTTGAAAATATCGAATTCCCGCTCATACTCAACAAGACAGCAAAGCGGAAAAGAAAAGAGCGGGTTGATCACCTCATCGACATTGTGGGATTAAGTGAATTCGTCAAGCACAAGCCTGATGAACTTTCCGGCGGTCAAAGGCAAAGGGTTGCCATAGCAAGGTCGCTTGTAAACAATCCCAGCGTCATTATCGCCGACGAACCGACGGCCAACCTTGACAGTGAAACTGGCAAGTCCATCCTTGAAGTCATGAAGAAACTGAACGAGGAAGAGAAGGTAACGTTTATTTTTTCAACGCATAATCCCGAGGTGATGCAGTATGCAACCCGCGTAGTCCATCTTCGTGACGGGGTGATATCCGATTTCGAAAAACGGGGGGCCTAACGATGATTTTTCTCAAGATTGCATTTCTGAACATCAGGAAACACGCGCGGCGCAGCCTTCTTATCATGTTCGTTGTCATGGTGTCCGTTGTGCTTATGATGTTCATGGGCGGAATGATGGACGGGATGCGCGTCAATTTTTACAAAAGCCTGTATGAAGACAGCGGACACATCCAGGTGCACGCGGAAGGCTACGGTAAAAGGCTTAACCCCTTCTCACTGAAATACCAACTGTCGGATCCCGACAGCCTGATAGAAGAACTAAAAAAAGTCGACGGCGTGGAATCGGCGGAAAAGATTATCCCTTTCGGCGGCCTTGTTGTCCACAACGGCAAAAACATGGCTCTTCAGGGTGTCGGCATCAGTCCGTCAACAACCTACTTTTCCCATGCAAGGAACAACATCACGGCGGGCGAGTTTGACTTGTCGGGCGACGGCCTGGTGATTTCCAGAAAAACGGCGGAAATGCTTGATTTAAAGTTAGAAGATTATGCGGCCATAATCGTAGAAGACGCCGACGGGGCGCCTTATTACCTCGATTACCGGGTCAAGGGTTTTTTCGGCACGGGTGAAAGCGGGATAGACACGGGCTTATTTTTCCTGAGCCATGCAAACGCCGAGACCCTCCTCAACCTGGATAACAGGACCATTGAGGTAAGGCTTAATTTAAAGGACGCGGACTTGTCGCAAACCATCAAAACGCGGATAGAACCCATAGTAAAAAAACATAAAGGCACGGCTTCAACCTGGGAGGAAATATTCGGCAGTTTTGTCGTTCTCATCAAGGCGTTTGATTTTTTCATTTACTTCATCAATATATTCGTCATTATCGTCGGGGGTACCGTTATCACCAATGCCATATTAATGAACCAGTTTGAAAGGATACGTGAATTCGGTACCATGAGGGCTATCGGGCTTAAAAAACACCAGCTGTTTTCGCTCATCCTGTCAGAAGGTTCTTTTGAAGGCGCCATGGGAAGTGTCTTCGGCCTTCTCCTTGGCATATTACTGGTTCTCTATTTCCAGCAGAACGGACTGAACATGGGGAAAATCATGGAGGAATTCCGCATGGGCAGCAATTTTCACTTTGCCCTTACGGTAAAGAATGCCCTCACCTGTTTTATCTCCGGTATCCTGGTGGCCGTTACCGGTTCACTTTACGCCGCCGGCACGTGTGCAAAAATGAAACTGATTGATTCATTGCGATTTGTGTGAGTGAAGATTTAGGAGGAGACATGGAATTATTTTTAATTGGATTAAGAAATATTTTTAGAAACAAACGCCGGACCATCCTGAATGCCATAGCTTTGACAATCGGAATAACAATCATGATCATTTTCACAGGGTGGATTCGCGGATATTTCACCGGCCTCTACAATGCCATCATCAATTTTGAAACGGGCCACATCCAGGTATTAAACAGTGACTACATGGCCAACTCGGACCGGTTACCGCTTGATATCAACCTGTCAAATTACAATGCACTGGCGGAGAAGCTAAGAAAGGACCCGCGCGTTCAGGCGGTAACGCCCCGCATTAATTTTCCTTTAAGGATAAGTAATGGCCGGGAATCGGTATGGGTTTTGGGCCGTGCCATTGACCCGGTCCAGGAACCGAAGGTCACCGTCATAGAAGAGCATTGCGCCGATAAAACATTTTTCAATACGGGGAAGGGTCTTGTCATCGGCAAATCCCTGGCCGAAAAACTTGACCTGAAATTGAACGACCCCGTCTTCATCACCGCCTATGATAAATACTCGGTCGAAAATATTCTGGATGAAAAAATAACGGGAATTTTCAATTTCGGTTATCCGGTGATGGATGACAATATCATATTCTGCAGCATCGATACGGCGGACAGGCTGCTCAGCATGGGCGGGGAAGTCAACAGGCTTGTCATAAAGCTGAAGGACGGCTACGACGATGAACAGGTCACCGCTGATCTGAACCGTTCTTTCGGAACGGCCGACCACACGGCCTATGACTGGAAACGTTTCGCGGAAGTGCTGATCTCTGCAGTCCGGGCGGACAGCTCCATGGCCTGGCTGATGGCGTTCATCATTTACATTTTCATCATTCTCGGTATTTTGAATTCCATGTCCATGTCCGTTCATGAACGAACCCAGGAAATAGGAACGCTCCGGGCTATTGGCATGAGAAAGAACGGTGTAATCAAGCTCCTCGTCTACGAAGGCATCGGTATAGCCGTCGTTTCCATCGGGGCAGCCATGATCATCGCCGGAATCCTGGGCGCTTTTCTTCAGTTGGTCGGTTTTGATTTTGCCAGCTTCATGCCGGAAAACATACCCATCCCGTTTGGCAAGACGTTCAAGGCGGATTTCCGGTTCTACGATTTTATACTGGGCGCGGTGCTTGGCGGAATTTCGGCTGTTGTCGGCAGCATCATTCCGGCAATGCGCGCATCGAAAATCGTCATCGCCAAAGCCATGGGTTCGGCTCACGTAGATTAAATGCCTCGTTACATCACTCCAGGGCGGGCTGTATGGCCGGTTTTTCCTCCCCTTCCCTTTTGACGACGAGGGTGTCGGTCAAGCGCATCCACTCAACGAAAAGCTTGTTCACTAATACTAGATGGGTGGTTTTGGACAGTTCATTCGTGTCCATTGTATTATACGCCGATATCAGGTCGTTAAGCGATGAACGACCCTGGTCATATCCCTTTAGTTCGTCTTTCATGATGGCTTCGGACAAGGCAATCTTGCGGTCAGCCAGTTCAAGCATTCTATTTTCATTGGCAATTCTTTCGGAAAGCTGAAAGAGATCACTCTTGACCGATTCAAGTTTGTTTTTATTTGTTAATTCGGTCTCCTTAAGGTCGAGTTTTTTAATTTCATAATCCGTTTGTGAATAGGTCTGGACCAGGGGAACGCCCAGTGTGACGCCTATATACCCTGCATGAGTTATATCAGAGTTGAAAAAATAACCGTCACCGCTTAAGTCGTATCCACCGTAGAGCTTTACGGAAGGCAGAAGGGCATCAGCGGCAATGTCGATGGAAAGCTGCCTGTTCCTGTTTAAAAGGCGGATCAGGGCCGACGTCCTGCTGTCTTTGGTAAAATTCTCAAGATCTTTCGTATATCCCGAAGGATTATCCGAAATAAGAGGTGCCCATACCGGGGCCCATTCATCCGGGCATTCATCATCACAGCCCATCGCTGCTTTAACACGGAACTGCAGGAGGTTATAGGCCGATGTCAGGTTCAGCACCTGCTCCTGTTTGCTAACCACCTGTAATTCAACCTTATCCTGGTCGACGGGTAATGCTATATTGTACTTGAGTTTGTTTTTGGTGACCGTTAGAAGCCTGTTGTTGTTCTGCAGGGATTTTTCGGCATTCTGTAAATTTTCATATGCAGAATACCAGTCAAGGTAGAGACTTATAAGTGATGCGAGGTACTCTTCGTACGCTTCCACAATCTGAATACGGGCTATTTCAGTTTCATAGCCTGCGATCATCCGCTCCACCTCTGTTACTCTTCCAAAGGCATTACGCACAAGGTCCTGCTCTATCTTGAAATTAAGTTTGGAACTGACAGAAGCACCCATGGAAGGCGTAAATGAATACCCGCCGGAAATTTTAGTCCCCCATTGCTGGAATAATTTTGAGAGGGATACGCTTCCGCTGAATTGATGTGTTAAATCGTCACTGTATTCCAGACCGTATTCGGCATTCAATGAAAGGACAAGATCCTCGGCCGTTGTTTTCAAAGACTCTTTATACACGAGGCTCAATTCTTTTATCAGAATTTCCTGGAAGTGGCTGTTGCTGCAGGCCTTTTCAATAAAAGTTTTCAAGGGGATTTTAACCGTTTTGGATTCCTCGGCAGATAACGTGAACAATACACCGGAGACAAGCAATACAATTAGAAACAGGGAACGTCTCATTTTACAGCCCTCCTTCTGAAAAAGCCGCTGATTTCCTTCATCGTGCAGTAAAGGGAAGGAACTAGAAGCAGGGTGATAAAAGTCCCGAACATGAGTCCCCATGCCAGGGTCAGCATCATTTCGGCAAGCATTGAATCGTATCCAAACACACCATAGGCGGTTGGCAGAAGCCCCGCCACGGTCGTGATTGTGGTAAGGAGAACGGCACGGAGTCTAGTCTTGGAGATGTTGGCTACCTTTTCCCCAGGTGTTTTTCCCGTTTCTTCCTTGTGATAATCCTTCTCAAGCTTGGCAAGAAGCACAATCGAATCGTTCACGACAACACCAGCAAGCCCCAAGGCACCTATAATGGAAAAAAATCCGTACACCATCATCCCGTGAGCCTGAAGCGCCAGTATTATTCCCACGCACCCGAACGGTATGGAAAGCATGATTATAAAAGGCTTAACAAGTGAATTAAGGGTTAAGGCAAGGATAACATAAATCAGGAAAATGACCATAATGATGGCAAAAATGAATTCCTGTCCTGATTCCCTCGTATCGGCGATTTCACCGCCAAACGTCAGCTCGGTGGAGGGATGCCTGTGCATTATGCCCGGGAAAACCTCGGCCTCGAGAAAATCGGCTACTTCAAGGGGCGTCATAATGGCCGGTAAATCAAAGGGGGGTGCCGAAGGTTTCCCGGATGTTTTCTCATCCGGTTTTTTACCCCATTTTTTTTCCGTATTCCCGTCACCTCCGCTGCTTTTTCCGGACCGTACAGAACCTGAATTATTGCCGTCCGAATTATCTTTTTTTTCTTCAGGCTGAGGCTGAGGCTGATTCCTGGTTCCATTATTTTCCTTTTCAGCATCGGTTTTATCCGCTTCATTCAGTTCCGCGTAAACATGCTGAACCCTTTTACCGTCAAGACGGACAATGGTACTCGGGGAAACAACCTTCTCTACACGCACAACCTTGTTCAAGGGAACCAGATAACGGCTGCTGTTCGGAACCTTGGTATTGAGCAGTTCATTAATGGTGGCCTTTTCATCGGGAGGCACCGTGATCCTGACGTCGATATCTTTCCCCCCCCGGGATATGGTATAGACAGTGTTGCCTTGAAGAATCGTCCTCAGGGTAGTGCTTATCGTGTCCGCCGAAATCCCGAGCCTTGTGGCAAGGTCCCGGTCAAGGATGATCCTGTATTCGGGGTCGCTGAGCTGCACTTCCTGTTCGGGATTCTTCAGGGAGGGCACCCGTTTGAGATTTTCCAGCAGTTCGTCCACAACGGCAACCCTCTCGTTATTGTCATTTTCCTTGACAATGATATCAATGGCACTTCCGCTTGACTGCCCCCATCGCGATTTGGCAAAGCGGAGGTATTCGAAACCCTTGATATTCTTTATCATTTCTTCCCACTCGGCAATAAGTTCATTGGCCGATTTCTTCCGCATATCCTTGGGGACAATTTCTATGGAAATGGAGAATTCATTTTCCCTTACAGCGCTGCCGCGCCAGCCCCTCGCTATATTGGTCATTATACTGACAACTTCTTTGCCCAGGAGAGGTTTGAACAGGCTTTCTAAAGGACGGACCATTTTTTCCGTCTCCAGGCGTAATGTGCCTTCCGGCGCCCTTCCTGAAAGGAAAAGGGATGTGGTCTCCTCCCGGGGAAACAATGAATATTTCATTTGTGTGGCGAATATCCAGCCTGAATAAATGAGCAATAAAACGAAAACGATGAAAAAAACCCATTTAATGCGCAGGGCTGCCTTCAGGAACCTGCCGAATGCATTTTCAACGGCGATGAACCAATGGGAATGATTCATGGACCGTTTTTTTTCATTGTCTTTTTTATTGGCAAAATACTTTTCAACGGGAATCAACAGCCCCAGGGAAAAAACCACCTTGATCCATCTTGGGAACCTGTATCTCAAATGGGCCGGCAGGATAAACAGCGATTCAAAAAGACTCCCGCCGAGCATGAAAAAAATTATCGGGGGTATGAATTTGATCATCAGGGAAAAATGGCCCTTGAAAAAGAAAATGGGAATAAATGCGACACAAGTCGTCGTGATGCTGGCCAGGATGGGGAGGAACACGGCCACCGTTCCCCGGGCAACCGCCTCCTTAAGGGGCACCCCTTCGTGTAAAAGACGGCCGACATTTTCCGCCACGACGATGGCATCGTCCACGACCATTCCCAGAACAATGATGACGGCGGCAAGGGTAATGTTATTAACCGTAAAACCAAAAAGATAGGACAAGATCATGGTGAAACCGAGACTGAACGGGATGCCCATGGCAACCCAGATACCGCTTCGGGCATTTAAAAAAATAAAAAGAATGATGATAATAAGCACGAATCCGAACAGCCCGTTATATGAAATCAGGGACAAACGGTTCCTCACATCGCGGGATTCATCGTCTGTCAGAATCAAGTCCACTTCCGTGCCTTTTAAAACCGCTTCTGAAAATTCATCCGCTACTTCTTTTACCCTGTCAATCGCTTCCAGTATACCCGTGCTGGACGTTTTGGTAACGGTGAGCCTGACCGCTTCCATGCCGTTTACCTTGACAATCCGCTTTTCTTCATCCGTTACATAGACGACTTTCGCCACATCCGCTATCCGTAATATATTTCCTTCAAAACTGGCCTGGATAATCACGTTTTTTATTTTTTCCGTGTCATCCAGTTCCGCGTCCAGCCTGATTTTAGTTGTCAATTCATCGCTCAGGGAACCGACCGGTTGTTTAAGGTTGTTTTTGCGCAGGGCGGAAATGATCTCTGACATGGATAAATTATATTCCAGGAGCCTGGCCTGGTTTAACTGGATTTCTATGTATTGCTCATAATAACCCGATAGATTGACCTCACTGACCTGGGGGAGTCTCAGTAGTCTGTCCTCCAGGGTATCCGCATAGGATTGCACCAGTGTTCTCTGCTTTGGTGTCATCATATCGGCATCCTTGTAGACAAAAACAAAATCAATGACCGATCTTCTGGAAGGTTTCATCTCCCTGACCGACGGGGCATTCTCCATATCTGCGGGAAACCTGAGCGCTGCTACCGCGTCTTTTATTTCCTGGATTACCTCATCCCTGTTAGGGTTATTATCTTCCAGTTCAACCCTCAAGGAACAGGACCCTTGAGCGGAGGAACTGTTTACCGCATTAATGCCGTCTATTCCGGAAATGGAATCCTCTATCGGTTTTGTTACAAGGGATTCCACTTCCTCCGCTGTTGCCCCGGGATAATAAGCGGAAATAAAAACCATGTCAAAGGTTATATTGGGCGTTTCCTCCTTGCCCGTGGCATCCCAGAGGAAAACCGCCCCGATAAAAACCCCGATTACCACAAAATTGGTTAAAATATGTTTGCTTGAAAAGTATTCAATTATTTTTTTCATTCAAGACTACCCATAAAGCTGAATATATTCGATTCCATTCCTCATTAATGTTTATTGAAATTAATCTAATTTCACCAAAAAATCAAGGAGGTATATTAACAAAAGCATCAGAGATCAGGAAACGGAATACTTGACCGGGGCCGGTATTTGAAGTAACATATAACGGAAGGAATAAAGTTGGAACGCATAATTTCTTTAAACCGCGAAGAAACCTTTAAAACAGGTGAAAAAATCGGTGAAAAACTCTCACAGGGCTCGGTAGTCTGTTTGTTCGGTCCTCTCGGCTCGGGGAAAACCCTGCTCACGAAAGGGATTGCCGAGGCTCTGGATATAAGTGATGAAATTACAAGTCCCACATTCACACTGATTTCAACATATCATGGAAAATGCGATTTTTACCACATTGACCTGTACCGGATAGAAAATGAAGAGGAACTCCACGACCTGGGCCTGACGGAGGTTCTTTACGGCGACGGTATCTCCGTTGTCGAATGGGCGGAGAAACTGGGTTCCTTGCTTCCCCCGGAAAGCGTCAAGATAAACCTGAAAATACTTCCGGAAGATCAACGTGAAATTTTGCTTGAGGGTATTGATATTTGAACATCCTGGCGATTGACACATCCACGAGTACCCTGGGGCTATGCCTGTCCATTGAAGGAGGTATTACCCTTCAATTATCCTCTGCCTTCGAGTTAAAGCATTCCTCCCTGCTCATGCCCTGGATAAACGAATTTCTCGATAAAGCCGGAATTCCAGCCAGGGAACTCGATCTGATCGTATGCGCCATCGGTCCCGGCTCGTTCACGGGACTGAGAATCGGGCTGGCAACCGCGAAAGGACTGGCGTTCGGAGGAGATTGCGCCCTGGCAGGCATCCCTTCACTCGATTCCTACGGTTATGCATTGAAATACCATACCGGTCCGGTGGTGCCCGTGTTTGATGCCAAAAAGCACAGATATTATACGGCCATTTACCTTCAGGGAAACCGGCAGACGGAACCTCTCGACCTGGGTGCAGAGGAAATCCTGAGCCGGCTGGAAGGTTATGAATCCGTCCTTTTCACGGGGCAGGCAGCGCCTGAACTTGAGAAATTTTGCCTGAACAGGGGAACATCTTTTACCTTTGACACAGACCCCCAGGGGTATTGTGCTTATCCCGGGTCCCTGCTGAAACTGGGACTGGAAAAATTCAAACAGAAAGGAGGTGACCCGCTTTCCCTCTCGCCCCTGTACTTAAGAAAAAGCGAAGCGGAATTGAACAGGCGGAATTAAACGGAAGCCATGGAAGAAGACATAACACCGGCGGAAATGGAAGACCCGGAAATGGACATAATGGATGTGTATCAAATCCTGGACAGGCCGGGAGTCCAGCTTTGGACACATACGTTTGCCACAAGCCCCATTCCTTTGACAATTATAAACAACAGCCTCCAGATATTGTGGGGAAACGACCGGTTCAGGGAAATTTTCGCCGAATCGGAAAATTACGAGGGACTGACCCTCATGGAATTTTTCCCGCGTTCCTTCAAACGGGAATGGATTCTTAAAATGGCCCAGGATATCAGGACATACAAATGCGGTTACTCCTGGAACGGCCGTATTGAACATAAAAGAAAAAACCAGATTACACTGGTCTCAAACCTGCTCATTCTTCCCATATTCCGTTCCCCCCTTGAAATAAAGCTGCCGTCCGCCTATGCCTGCATATTTGACAATATCACCGAAGAGTACCGGCAAATGCTTAAAATAACATTTGCAAGTCTTCTGGAGGCATCCCTTCTTAAAGACAAGGATACGGGGAGGCATATCCAGAGGGTCAATCTTTACTCGAAGGCTTTAGCTGAAACCCTCCAGGGAATCCCGTCCTACAACGAGGTAGACATCGAATTCATAGAAAACGTGGGGTTTCTCGCTGCCATGCATGATGTTGGCAAGATAGGAATTCCGGACGATATTTTAAACAAGCAGGATAAACTGAATAAATGGGAAATGGAAGTCATGAAGGAGCATACAATCAACGGCGCCTTCATACTCAATACCTATCCCAATATAATGGCCAAAGAGATTGCCCTTTATCATCATGAACGCTGGGACGGCAATGGTTATCCATACGGACTGCGCGAAAACATGATACCCCTGTCAGCCCGCATTGTCGCCATTGCAGACGTCTACGATGCATTAAGAATGAAACGAAGCTACAAGGAGCCGTTTCCCCATGAAACGGCAAAAAACATATTGATAGACTACAGGGAATCTTATTTCGAACCGTTCCTCATAGACCGGTTCCTGGATCTGGAAAGCCAGTTCATTAAAATATTCGACAACCTGGGAGACTAAACCTGCGGCAGTCTCAATAAAACAGCGCGTGCAATCCAATGATTTATTCAATTATTATTGTATGCTTTTTTGAAAATGTGGTTAATTCCGCCCAATTTTCTGCCAGAGCACTTATTTCTGCGGTCCTGGGGCCTTTGTCCTGCTGAAAGGTCCAGGTATCTTCCAGAAATATTTTCGGAGTTTCTGTTACTACAGGCATTATATTAAAAAATTCCACCTGGACAATGTCGTTACCAAGGTCTTTGATCACTTTTACATCTATATGAATCAACTTCACACCCTGATAATCTACTCCAGAATAAGTGACTAATACTGGATAATTGCCATCGGCATTAATGGTTGTAGAAGCATCAGCGGCAGTCAGGTAAAGTTTCCGGGGTTCGCTTGTTCCCTTTACATGATATTCAATACATATTTTAACTTCCGGGGGAGTTGTATCATTTTGAGAAATATCTATCAGATCGGGGCAACTGTAGCCTGCCAGCAAAAATAATGCAGAGGCAAGAATTAAATAAAAAATAGGCCGTCTGAATTTCATAAATTAAACCTCCTTTTTAAATTATACATTTTTAGCCCTTAGTGTATCATGTATGAGGTTATTTTACAAATGAATTTTTATAATATGTCTTTGAAGGAAAAACTTGAAAAAAATCGGTAAAATCTCAGCAAAAAACGTGCTAAAAATCCAGAAAAAAAATATTGAAAGGATCATGTCCAATTTCCTAAAAGGGGACGAACACTTCAAGCTGTTTCCTTATGACCGAAAGCATGTCGATGCCGGCTTTGATTTTTTGCAGCTCTCTGTCATCATGAAACGAAACGGGGTCCTCGATCATGATAGCCATTTTCTTCCGGGCCGCATTTTTCTTGATTTTATATTCCTCATACCAAGCCCGGGTAAAGGGAAAGTGCTCTTTGCGCTCAGGGTAAGCTTGAGTAGAACAAACGAGATAATGAACTTGAAGGACAAGCATAAAATTATATTCGAACCGTTTGTTTATAAAGTCGATAAAATGTATTTTCCGCAAAATCAGGTATGGAATGCGGGATTTATAAAATACAGCTAAAATAGTATAGAAACCAGAATATAATTAATGTAGCGAGTCTTTACAAACAGTTTTTTAAAGGGGCGGTTGACACCTCTAAAAGGATCGTTTTTGGAAGTACCCTATAGTTATTATTTTTTTGAAAGGATGATAAATAAATGAAGAATTATAATGGAATCATTATTATTTCTGTCTTCTGTTTTATTTTATTATTCTTTGGATGTCCGCCACCATCAAATACAACAACTGCTATTGCTGCCGGTGATGCTCAATGGGCCAAATCTGTCACTACAGGATTACATTTTTCTGAATTTTCCTCGGTAGCAGTTGACGCGGGCGGTAATACCTATGCTGCAGGCTTCATTAATGGAAATCAATCATATGACTTTGGGAATAGTAAAACTGTTTCTGGACCGAATTTTGTTGATAGCGTAGTATTAGTGAAATATAAATAAAATGCGTTATTATTATAGCCGAAGTTGACCGAAATTCAGCTGTTTTCGGGAATTTTACACATTTCCGCAGGAAATCATGCAGCGTCAGACTCAGCTGCCCAGATACCTCTTTACCGCATCCGCAATCCGTGAGAGGGTATTTCTTCTTATCCCGTCATCGGCCTGGAGATACGTGATCCTGAAACCTTCCAGATCGGTGAAAAAACCGCAGAGAGGCGTGACACAGATACCCTCGGCACCCATGAGGTAATACACAAAACGTTTATCGTTCGGAACCCCTTCTACAAGTTTTTCAACCATGCTTTTTACCTCGGTGTTTTTTATGGGAAGGGTCTGCTTGTCCGTCAAGGCTCCCTTTTTAAATACCAGGGAAAAATAAAAGGCGCCGCTGGTTCTATTGACAATGACACCCGGTATGTCTTTAAAGGCGTCATACGTTTCCTGCGCCCTTTTTTCAAAAATCGCGGCACGTGTTTTCAAGTGCTCCGGATAAAGGGGATTGCCCATGACAAGCGGAATGGACATCTGCGGCAGCGTCGTTGAACACACCTCCATCATCTTGGCATTGACCAGGGCACGGCAGTATTCCGAAAAATCCGGGTCCTTATGCCGGTTCAGCATTTCAATCCAGCCGCACCGGGAGCCGGGCCACGGGTATTCCTTGGATATGCCCCTCAGGGAAAGCGCCGGAACATCTTCGATGACGGTGGATAAATGCAGTACGGGCGCACCGTTAAATGTTATATGGGCGTAAATTTCGTCACATATAACGAAAAGGTTGTGTTCTCTCGCAATCCTCACTATTTCCGTCAATGCGTCTTTGGAATATACCATGCCTGTGGGATTGTCGGGATGAACAAGGCCGATACCGATTATCTGCGGATTGTATTTAACCTTGTTCTCAAGCTCCTCCAGATCCGGCTGCCAGTTATTCCGGGGATCAAGCCGGAAATACACTCTCGGGTAATCCCCCCGCTTGGCCTCGTTGGAGGAATGGGTCGGGTAAGAGGGAGAGGCCATGATGATCCGGTTGTCCTTGTGCACAAGATCGTATACCTTGTCAACGGCATCGGCGATGCCGTTGAAAAAAAGAATATCATCCGCACAGACCTGTGCACCGCCCCTTTTATTCACTTCGGAGGCTATGAATTCACGCGTTTCATTAACGCCTTTGCTGGGACAATACGCCCAGGATTTATCCTGGTTGACCAGCTCATGAATGATCTCGGCTATCCAGGGCTCTATTTTTTCGCCCATGGCCACGGGGTCGCCTATGTTCTCCCAGCGCATATCCACGCCGAGGGTTTCCATCTGCAGGCCTATTTCAACGATTTTTCTGATTTCATATTCCAGGTGTTTTACACCTTCATGAACGATACGGGTACGCATTCATTACTCCTTATTTTGTCAATAATAACAATTATGAGGATTTATGCCAAGAACAGGGTATTAAATAAACATATTTCGGGAATCTATTCTTTTTCCTTTTTGCCGAACACATCATTCAGGTCAGGCAGCTTGTCCGGGGCAATCTGCGATGCTTCAATATTTTCCTTCTGGATGGCAAGGTACACTTCCTGCCTGTAAACCTTCACTTCCCTGGGTGCCTTGATGCCGAGTTTAACCTGGTCGCCTTTAATATCGACAACGGAGACCTCGATTTTATCACCGATCATGATGGCTTCATCCACTTTGCGGGTTAAAATCAGCATGTTTTTTTCTCCATGCCCGCCAGTTCTTCAAGAATGGGGTGACGTATCTTCCATGCCGGGTTTGACGAAATACATTGCCTGCCCATCTTGGTTCGCTTGTTTATAACGACAGGTCCCTGCAGGTTTGCCGTCATTTTCATCGTATTTTCGGGAATAGTCACTATGGCAAAATCGAGTATTTCCTCCGGGGATTCTATGCCGATTTCTGCAAGTTCTTCTTCAGTCACCTCAAGCGTATAATCCTGCCTGAAAACACGGGGATTGATGAGTACAAAAGCTATCTCTGTTACATCAAGGGACTGCAGCCAGAAAAATGGCTTTTGAGTTGCATCGAACAGAACAAAGTTTTTTAAATTTTCAAAGCCGAAAAGCCCGAAAGGGAAAAACAGTTTCTGCCTTTCATCGACATCAATCACGCCATACGCTTTGGTCTTGACTTTCATATATTTTACCTCAGATAGTCCAACAAAGTAGGTTTGATGATCCTTGCGGCCGTTTCAAGCGCCGCTTTTTGTGTGTATTCAAGCATCTTCAGGTCGGTAATGGCCTGCGTAAGGTCCAGGTCTGTTTCCTTTGAACTTAATTCCGTTATGTCGGGAATTTCGTCCATAAGCCTCTTATATGTCGCGTCAAGCCTGTTACTCCTGCTGCCTATCTCGGCCAGGTGGGAAGACATGTTTGTGATGGCGTCATCGATGCCGCGCAGACCGGCGCCTCCGATCTGCTTGATATCCCCGTTGAAAAATGAATCCCTCAGGCGTATTAAAACATCGAATACGGAAGCCCCGAAAACCGTCGCGCTTTTTTCGACATTCAGGGGCGGTGTCCGCCCGCCTGCAGCTACGATGCCAAGGTCTGTCAGGACAGTTCCCTTCTCATCATTTACCCAGATTTCATGGGGAATTGTCGATTTAAGTATCAGTGAATTCTGGACAGGATCAACCTGGGCCTTGATCGCCACATCGGCATCGTTTATTTTACCGGCAATGGCGAAAAGGTTGTCGCCCGCCTTCAATTCTATTTGCTTGTCATCTATCCTGATGATCGAATCCTGCTGCACCTGGTAATTGGTGGAATCTATCGTGGAATAGATGCTCTGATTCTCCGCCCAGAAAACATAATTACCGGGATAATTGACCTGCTCAAACGTGCCGTCCGAAATCTCGGCCTGGTTCCGTCCCGTATTGCCGATGTAGGTGACATTCGTTATTTTCTGACCGGTCCCGCCGGTAACGTGGCCCATATCCACCATGAAAGGTTCAAGCCGTGTCCTGTATCCTGAAAAAAGGGTTGTTCCGTCGCCGTGCCGGGCGTTGGCTATCGACACAAACTCGTTCAAGTACCTGTCAACTTCCTCTCCCATGTATCCAAGCTGTTCTTTCGTATAAACGGCGTTCCCGCCCTGTACGGCCAGCTCCCTGACACGCTGGAGTATGTTCATGCTTTCGTTCATGTATCCTTCGGCAATGGCGTTCGTACCCTGCATGGTTTCAATATTTTTTGAAAACTGGTTCAGCCGGGTAAGGAGGGACTGGAATTTGACGGCCTTTCCCGCTGCCACAGGATCGTTCCTCAAATCCTTGATCCGTGTCTGGGACGCCATCTTGTTGTTGAGTTCATTCATCTTCCATTCGCGTATCCGCAAATGGTATTGCATGTCGTCATTCGGCATGTTTGTGCTGATTCTTCTCATTTATTTTCCCCTTATACTCCCATTCTATTGATGATCACATCCAGCATTTTATCCACTTCCGAGACGAATCTTGCGGCGGCATTGTACCCGTGCTGGAATTTGATCATATTGGCCAGTTCTTCATCCATGTTCACGCCTGAAATGGATTCCTTTAAATTATTCAGTTCCTTTAAAACGAGATTTGACGTTTCGACGGCGCTTTCCGCCTGTTCACCTTTCAAACCGATCTCGGTGACCACGCTGGCAAAATAATCATCGAACGTTGTAATTTGACCGATCATGACAGGTTCCGTTCTGAGCCGGGCTATGGCCAGGGCGGCCGAACCGTCTCCCGCCCCTCCCTGTACCGGGTCAAACGTGTTCACGATACTTCCCGGGTCATTCCTTATTTCCTGGTTGATGGTAATCCAGCCCGACGGATGGGTCAAGGGCGCCACGGCATACGTTGCATCCGCCCGCAGGATATTGACAGCGTCCGCCTGCGCCCAGTCATAGGCGCCTGCCGCTCCCGGTTGAGGGAGGATGCCGGCGTAACCCACCAGGAACTGGCCCGAATCCTCAACATGCCGGATGACAAACTCGGGGTTGGCCGTGTTAGCCGCCGGGGTGCCTTTCAATGAAAGCTGCCCGTCCTGGTTGAGACGGGCGACAACCTCAGAACCGGAAAGATTGATTCTTTCTATAAGGTCCTCCACCGTATCTGTGGGGTAATACTCGATTGTAACATTTTCCAGGGGACCAGACAGCGTGAGCGTGCCTCTCAAACCAATCTGGTCTTTGGGCACAAGCTTGTTTGTCCCGTCAATCCGGAAAACGTACGTCGAATCATACGCACCGTCCCCGTTCCGGTCATAATTCCCCAGGACATTGTTGATGTAGGGATACTCAACGAAGAAATCATTGTTCGTGGCATTGTTCATGCCGAAGCCTTTCCTGTGGATTTCATTTACCATATCCATGAAATTGACGGCCATCATGTCCAGCTTTTGTATTTCATTCCTTGCATCGGAATCCCTCATCTCCAGAAGCGCCGCCAGTTTTCCCCCGCGTAAAAAAACCTGCTGGTCCGTACCCTTCCAGACAATATTCGAATAACCTTCGTTATTCGGGTCCGATACCGTTTCCAGGGGTTCAAAATGGCGGCCCTGTACCACGTGCATACCGCCCACATAAACGACGGTATGTTCGTCGGGGTCCTGTGTGCTCATGGAAATGTCGGCCAGGCTTGAAAGCCTGTTTACAATCAGGTCCCGCCTGTCCATAAGGTCATTCGGGTCGTCATCCATGGCCTTTACCTTGATGATTTGCTCATTCAATGCGGCTATTTCCCGCAGCATCTCGTTCACTTCAGTGACGGTGGCCTTGATATCCTCCTCCAGCATGTCACGGACGCCCTTTAACCGGGTATACCGGTCATGGATTCCGTCTACAAGGGTTTCTCCCCTTTTCAGGACGACCTTTCGTGCAGCCATTTCGGAAGGATGCAGGGACAGTTCCTGCCATGCCTGCCAGTAATTGTCGAGCAACGAACGGACGGAGAGGTCCGTCGGTTCGTTGTAAATCTGTTCCAGCATGAGTATGTATTTGTCACGGGATGACCAGTATCCCTGTTCATTTGTTTCTGATACTATTCTTTCCTCTAAAATCATATCCTTAATCCGTTTAATCCTTTCCACAGTGACTCCCTGGCCTATCTGGCCGGGTGTTTCTTCCCTGTTTAGCCCGGGAAAATACAACGGCGGGAAAGCGGTCATTTCCACACGCTGCCTGGAATATCCCTCAACGCTTGCATTACTTATATTGTGGCCGACCGTATTGATGCTCTGGTTATGCGTAACCAGGCTTCTTTTGCCTATTTCAATGCCTGTAAAGCTTGATAACACTGATTGCTCCTTTCAGACTCGACATCCAGATTGATTTCTTACTCCCGTGACGGCCTACAACTGCTTGTTGATCATCACGGAATCAGGTGAATTTTCAGTAACCTTGCCTTTTCTGGAATAAAGCTTGCCCTTTGTATAAGGGAGTACAGCCCCGATAATGCTTTGTAATAGCAGGGAGACATTTCTGAGAAAATGGTTCAGGCCATTTGACGTGGACCTTACCCGAATAATTTCCATTTTCAGTTGGGTATTGAGCTGGACGATCTCGTTTTTATCTTTGGATTCCAGGCTTGAAAAGACCTTCTGGACAGATTCTTTTTCCGGAATACCCAGGACCTGCTTCAATTCCCTGACGCATGTATGCCGTTTTTGCTCAATTTTATCAATTTTAGCCGCTGTTTGATTCAATCCCTTGATTTCCTGCTCCAGTTTCACCCAGTTCCTGTCCATCACGGAAGACTTCAAATTTTCAACAAGCCCGTTAAATTCGCTAAACAACCCGATTTCCTTGTTCAAACAATCCTTTAATTCGTTTTTCCTATCCATAAACACCTCGTCAAATAAAAAGAGTCTCTTTTTATTTTCGGCTCTGAAAGGTAAAATTTTGATGAATTTAAACAGATTAAATGTTAAAATTCCGTTCAAAAAATTACAAAAATGTCGGAAACCGAGACTTGAACCATTCCGTCCAAAATCCTAATATAAACCATGTTTTCACGTCACGAACTGGCTGAAGGATTTAAAAAACTGGGTATAATTCCCGGCGATACTGTGATGGTGCACGCTTCTGTGCGTACCGTCGGTGAGATTGCCGGCGGACCGGATCAAATCCACCTTGCGCTCAAGGATGCACTTACTCCTGAAGGAACGCTTATGATGTATGCCGGCTGTCCGGATTTCTATGATGACATCGGGAGGGGAATCCTCGACCCGGACCGGGAAAAGGAAGTGATGGAAGCGGTCGCCGCAGATCCCGATGCCGTTTCAGGTTTTTAGTTTGGCGGTAACAACAGGTTTTTTAAATTCCCACAACCGGCACTTTTGTACCGCATTTTTTACAGGAATTTCCTTCAAGCCCCTTTAATGAAACGCTGTATCCCGAACGCCTGATAAGGCATTCTCCGCAGCCCGGGCAGTACGTATTTGTTTCACGCAGTCCCACGTTTCCCAGGTAAACGTAATTCAGGTGCTTTTTGGCTGTTTCGCCCAGCCGTTCAACGAGTTCGGGCGATGTGGGCGGTATGACATACTTATACGTGGGATAATAGCAGGACAGGTGGAGGGGGATATCTTTACTGATGCCGGCAAGAAACCCGGCCAGTTCGCTGATTTCTTCATCTGTATCATTTTTTGAGGGTATGATAAGCGTGGTCACTTCAAGGGACACCCTGGGTGCCGCCTGCCGGATGAACCGTTTAACATCCTCAAGTTTGCCCCCGATTTCAGAGCGGTAAAAATCGGAATTAAATGTTTTCAGATCTATATTGGCCGCATCCAGGTATTCAAGCAGTTCATCGGCCGGTTCAGGATTGATGTAACCGTTTGACACCAGGATATTTTTAATTCCCTTTTTCCGGGCGATTTTGCCCGTTTCCAGGATGTATTCGAAATGAATCAGGGGCTCGGAATACGTATAGGCAATGCCGAACGATTTTTTCCGCACGGCCAGTTGTACAAGCTCTTCCGGACTGAAATAATCGCTGTGGAGATCATGGTTCTGGCTGATGGAGTAATTCTGGCAAAAAGGGCATCTGAACGAACAGCCCCAGAATCCCGCGGACAGCACGGTACTGGCCGGATAAAAATGGTATAACGGTTTTTTTTCTATGGGGTCCACCGCGAGTGACGAAAGCCGGCCGAAATACGGAATTTCCATGTCATGATTGCTGTTCCGCCGCGCACCGCAAATCCCGGCGTGGCCTTCCGTAATAAGGCAGTTATGGGGACAAAGGCGGCATTTAACCCTGCCGTCGTCTCTTTTTTCATAAAACATGGCTTTCATTCACTGCCTCCTCTATTTTCATTATTTCACTTTTAACCCGTTTTATCCAGACAGACCTTCTGCAAAATTCCCGGGCGAAAATTCCCAAAATTATGGAGGAAACAAGCCCGATCCCCAGCAAGGGCGGCGCGATGAGAAGGCTTGCCCGGCCGAATAATAAAAACCATGATAATAACAGCTGGGCACAGTTAAACACAAAGGCACCGGCTATGCTGATCCCGACCAAAGACAATCTTGTTTTTAAAAATTTATTCAAAAAAATCATGAATAAGCCGCTTGAAAAACTACCGGTAAAAGAAAAGAGAAATACATACGAGAATAGCGTTCCTTGAAG
>JAFGKU010000055.1 GCA_016928415.1 Spirochaetales bacterium | reverse complement strand
CCTGTTGGAGGATCTGGCCGCCCTTTATGCGGAAAAATCCTGGGTTATGCAGCTCCATCTGGGGGCGTTACGGAATGTCAATTCGCTCAAAGTGAAGTCTCTGGGAGCCAATACCGGCTTTGATTCAATGAACGACAGCAGTCCCGTCAAGCCTGTTATTCATATGCTCGACTGTTTAACCCGGGCAGGAAAACTGCCTAAAGTTATCCTTTATAATCTTAATCCGAAAGACAGTGAAGCTCTGGTTACAGGTATTGGAAATTTCCAGGACGGCCCGGCGCCCGGGAAAATCCAATACGGTCCCGCCTGGTGGTTTCTCGACCAGAAGCAGGGTATTATCAATCAACTGAATGTCCTTTCCTCGTTCGGATTACTGGACCGGTTTGTAGGCATGGTAACCGATTCCCGGAGTTTTTTATCCTTCCCCAGGCATGAGTATTTCAGGCGCATACTCTGCAACATCCTGGGCGCGGACGTGGAAAAAGGAGAATTACCTTTTGATAAGCCCCTTTTGCAGGATTGTATTGAAGGCATTTGCTGCAACAATGCCCGTTCCTTTATTTTATCGGAAGCAATACCGTGAACCGCCGCCTTTAACGGTGGTGGTTGACTTGACATCAGGGCTTTCCTGAATACATACTGGTGCCAGGAGAAGTATGAATGAAAAGGTCCGCCATTATTGTTTTACTATTGCTTTTCTCTTTTTTCCATGCATTCGCGGATGATGGTGTGACCGGAAATGATAATCTCGTCATCAACGGAGGATTCGAAGACAGCCTGGAGAGATGGTCTTCCGAAGCCTATATCAACACGAAAGAAGCGGTGGATTTTCTGGTGAGTGAAGGGGAGGCATATGCGGGCCGGTTTTCAATGACAATCATCAACAGCGAGCCGAATGACTCGAAGGTAATTCAATGGATTGATGTAAAACCGGATTCGTATTACAGGGTATCCTGCCAAATCAGGGCGGAAGGAACGGATATGGCCAAACGGGGTGCAAGCATCACCGTATTGGGTTTAAGTTACACTTCTCGTGATGTGCACGATACAAAAGGAAAGTGGGAATACGTGGAAATTTACGGGAAAACAGGGCCGGCCCAGCAAAACCTTGCCGTGAGCCTGCGGCTGGGTTTTTACGGAAGCCTGACAACGGGCCGGGCCGATTTCGACGATGTCCGGGTTGTCCCCGTTTCCGAATTACCCCGGGATGTCACCGTGATCAATTTTTTCACGGATGAAAAAAGCGGAGACGGTGTTGAACTGATCAATGCCGCCGAATTCAATCCCGTGGGGCTGATTTTAATCGGTTCAATGCTCCTGGCGGCTGTCATCGGGCTTGCCCTTATGGCCGGCATTGCCGTCGGGCGTTCGAAAAAAAGGAAACTTACGGCAAATGAGAAACCGCGTATCGATGATGTTGTCGAAGCCACGGGCTCTCAGACGGAACGCCGTATGGCACCGCGTAAAAAACTGAATGTCCTGCTTACCATAAAAAAGATAGCGCCTGACGGCGGTTATAAAATAATCAACTTCAAGATCCGTGACATTTCAGGCAGCGGCACGTTCATTTTGAGTGAAGACATAACCATTTTCCACGTGGGCGAAGAGGTAATGATCAGCATCATGGATAACGTGCGGGAATACATCCTTGGCAATGCGGTCATCGTCCGCAGCGAAAAAGGCTATGATAAAAACGGGGTGCTGTTTGAAAGCGGATACGGGATCATGTTCACATCGGCCGAGGCGGCATCCTGCCCGCTGTTGAAGTGACAGGTCTCCTTACCGGCCGAGTACACCTTCAAGATCTTCCCTGGCCCTGCTGACGGATGAAAATAGAAACGCCTCTATTCCTTCCCTTCGGGCGGCCGCTACATTATCTTCCCTGTCGTCGAAGAAGACGATCTGCCCCGGCTTCACCTGTAATTTATCCACGCATATTCGGTAGATTTGAGCTTCCGGTTTGATGTATTTTACCTGACAGGAAAAAGTGTTCCAGCAAAATTCATTGACCCAGTCATGTTCTCTCTTCAAGTACGCTTCAAAATCAAAGGGCATGTTGGACAGGATTGAAATGTTGAATGACAGGCGTTTTAATTCCAATACCCAGGAGAGGGTAGCTTCATTAATCCTTCCCCAGCTAATGTTGTCCCAGTTTATCAGCTCTGCAATTTCCTCTTCCGTTAAATCATCTCCCCGCCGTGATTTGAAAGAGTGCCAGTAGTCTGCACCGGACATCGTCCCGCGGTCATAATTGTGTCTTTTACCGTAATAGATCCGGCTGAATTCATCCGGGGTGCTGTTCGTGCAGGCAGACATTTTGTCCCGCAGCTTTTTATCCTGGTCCTTGCTGAGCACCCCGCCGTAATCGAAGACGACGGATCGGATGACTGTTTTATTCATCGTTCTCATTATGCCGGGTGATTTCCACCTCATCACCGGTCTCACCTGAAGGCGGTGATGAGGGTTTTTTTGAAGCCAGCCATGAACCGATGATGAAGAAAATCAGACCCAGGGAAAACAGGACAAGGGCAATGACGCGGTCCATATCCGCGGGGAACAGGTTGATGTTCAGGAAAGAAATGACCAGGAACGCGAGGCCCCCGATCATGATAATTAAAGCCGCCACTCTCATTGCCATCCTCCTTTGACCTTGATACCGGTGCGGCCGGTACCCGTTGTTTCTCTTCAGCTTGCAATTAATTATAATAACGGATAAAGTGCATTGTCAATCATTTCAGGGAGATGTGAACAAGAATGCTGACTAAAAGATTGAGAAACCTTACCCCTTACGTGGCCGGAGAACAGCCACTGGATAAAAAATACATCAAGCTTAACACGAACGAGAACCCGTATCCTCCCTCACCGGCCGTCAAGGAATTGCTGGGCAGGTATGATGCCGATCACCTGCGCCTGTATCCCGACCCGCTCTTTACCCGCTTGAGAAAAACGATAGCCGCCCGTTTTTCCGTAAAACCGGAACAGGTTTTTGCGGGAAACGGTTCCGATGAAATTCTTTCTTTCGCCTTTTTCGCCTTTTTTGATTCGGCTGACGGGCCGCTGCTTTTTCCCGAATTTACCTACAGTTTTTACCCCGTGTACTGCGATTTCTATGGCATCGAATACGGGAGAATTCCCCTGGCGGAGGATTTTTCCATTGATTCAGAAAGTTATCCGGGCCCCGGTAAAAGCTGCGGCATTGTGTTCCCGAATCCGAACGCCCCTACGGGGATGTTCCTGCCCCTGGTAAAAATCAGGGAGCTTCTGGAGAGATATCCCGGGGACAGGGTCGTCGTTATTGATGAAGCGTATATAGACTTCGGTGGAGAGAGTGCCGTTCCCCTTATCAACCAGTACGGTAACCTGCTTATTGTGCAGACCTGTTCCAAATCCTACTCCCTGGCCGGATTGCGACTCGGGTATGCCCTCGGGAACGAGGAGTTAATCAAGGCGCTTTTTGCCGTAAAGGATTCGTTCAATTCGTATACGGTGGACACCCTTGCCCAGAAAATAGCCGAAGCGGCGATTGCCGATGAAGACTATTACGGGAAAGTTAATCAAATGGTTGTCCGCACCCGTGAATATTTTACCGGAGAACTGCAAAAAATCGGTTTCGATGTTCTGCCGTCAATGGCCAATTTCGTGTTAGCCAGGAAAAAGGGAATCGAGGGCCGGACCATATACAGCCGGTTGAAGGAGGAAGGCATCCTGGTCCGGCACTTTGACAAGCCGGGATTAAAGGATTTTGTAAGAATCACGATAGGCCTTCCCGGGGATATGGAAATACTGCTGCAAAAACTGCGTGAAAAAGTAGTGCCATGAATAAAACGGTTCACAACTTTATAATTTCCCTCCTGTTTTTCTTTTCCGGCATATGCAACCTGATTTATGAAACCGTTTGGGTCAGGATGTTCAACCTTGTATTCGGGGTGACCGTTTTCGCCGTAAGCGCCGTTTTGACATCATTCATGTTCGGCCTGGCGGTCGGGGGAATTGTGTCCGGCGGGATAACCGGCAGGCTGAAAAATCCGCCTGTTCTTTTTTCCCTCCTTCACGGCGGCATCGGACTTTGCGCCGTTTTAATGGTGCTCGTGTTCCCGCTCTTCCAGGGTTTGTATCTCGGCATACACGCCGTTTTCAGCCCCAACATCCATGTGTTCAGAATTGTGATTTTTCTCCTTTCGTTTCTGCTTTTATCATTGCCTACCATCCTGATGGGAGCCACTTTCCCCGTTGCCTGCAGGATTTTCTCCGGCCTGGATGAAAAACCGGGCAAGGGTATTGGGATTCTCTATTCGGTCAATACCCTGGGAAGCGTGGCGGGCGCCGTTTTTTCCGTTTTTTTTCTGTTAGGATTCACCGGCATGAAAGGAACGGTCTTTACCGCGGCCTTTCTTGACCTTTGTATAGGGATAGCCGCCTATGTCATTTTGGGTTTACCCCGGAAAGCAGGGGCGGAAGCGTGAACGGTACCGGGGGAAGAAAAACCGCCGTCATTATCCTGCTTGCAGCCGGGTTGACCGGTTTTTGCACCATGGCCTACGAAGTGCTGTGGACCCGCGTATTGAAATACTTCGTGGACTTAAGCATTCATTCCTTTGCAATAATCCTCACGTCTTTTTTGTCCGGCCTGGCCCTGGGCGGCTTCGTGTTTTCCCGGTTTGTTGATTCGCGCAGGAATCCCCTGTTGTTCCTGGGATTGCTGGAGGCGGGAATCGGGATTATGTGCCTTGTATCCGTACCTGTCATCACGCAGGCCAACGGCCTGATACAGTCATTGAATGCGGTTTTCGGCAGGGACTGGGGTGCGGAAATATTTATCCGTTTCGTGGTTTTTTTCCTGGTGCTGATTTTTCCGACCGCGTTAATGGGCGGGATTTTCCCCGTTGCCGGAAAAATTTATATGGAATACAGGGGCAAGCCGGGGAAATCCATCGGTGAAATTTACAGCGTCAATACGGTCGGCGCTGTTCTGGGCTCCTTCGCCGGAGGATTTATCATCATCCCCCTGTTCGGCGTTCAGTACGGCATCTATGCCGTTTCCGTTATTAATATTCTCCTTGGGCTTGTCTGTATTTTCAACAGCCCGGTCAAACCCGTTTATTACAAGTTCATCCAGGGGGGCGGCGTTTTGATGCCCGCTTTAATCCTTTTCCTTCTGATTCCGCAGAATGACTTTACCGGGGTCTACGATTACCGTTACCCCCCGGAGCAGGCGGAGATGCTGTACCTGGGAGAAAACGTGAACGGCACCACGGCCGTATTCCGGGATTTGAAAAACGGCAGGCAGAAATACATGCTCATCGACGGTACGGGTGAGGTGAGCACGGATTATTACAGCATGCGGGCTTTCAGACTTCTCGGGGTTCTCCCGGCGCTCTATTCGACTCACACCAGTGATGCCCTCATAGTCACTTTCGGCAGCGGCATCGTTGCTTCCTCGATAACAGGGCTTCCGGGAATGAAACAGGTGGATTGCGTCGAAATTTGTGAAGAGGCATTCCGAGCCGCAAGGTATTTTACGGAAGAAAATCATGACATACTCGATAATCCCAAAATAAATTTTATCGTGAACGATGGCAGAAATTTTATCCTCACAACGGATAAAAAGTATGACATCATCAGCGCGGATGCCACCCATCCCACCAGCAGTGACAGCTGGATACTCTACACGAGGGAGTTTTATGACTTGTGTAAAAGCCGGTTGACCGAAGGCGGGATAATGTGCCAGTGGATACCCCTCCATGGGATGCTGGAGCGCGATTACATGATTTTGATAGATACATTCCGCGCCGTTTTTCCCCATATCTCCCTCTATTATTCGGGGGGCTATAAAACACTGGGCCACTCCATTCTCCTCGGATCGAAAAAGGACTTGAAAATCGATTTTCAACACGCTGAGAGTCTTTTCGAGGATGAAGGCATAACCCGGGACCTGGGCCGGGTCAATATATACACGCCGTATGACCTGTTCGCCTGTTTTATTACCGATGAGGGTTCCCTTGAAAAGCTTACTGACAACTCGCTCCTCAATACCGATGACCTCCCGCGCATTATTTTCTCGAAAATGGAAACGGATGAAAAGCGGTCCATGAAGCTCGCTTCCCTCATGAAATACAGGAGAACCGTCTATCCCCGGTTATACAATATACCTGGCGACAGGGAGGGCGGGATACAAGCCAAGGTAGACAGGGATTATAAAGCGGCAGGATATGCCTGGAACGGCCAGATAATCGAGTACCGGGAATATTACCTGAGAGCCCGGATGGACCTGGACCGGCCGGATGAAAAGCTTATGTCCCAATTATATCAAAGCAGGGTTCTGCTGGAACAGGTTGTTGCCGATTATTCGCAGGCCCTGAACATAAATCCGGACGATGATAACGTAAAATACCTGTTCAAGCGCGTATCGGCTGAATATGGCAACCTTAAGGAAATAATCGGGGCAATGACGGCGCAATGATGCTGTTTTGAAACTAGACAAAAAAATCCAGAAAAAATCAAAAATGTCTTGTTGTATGTTTCTCTTTTACAATCAAATATGGAGGCTGGGGAATAATAAGTGTATAAGCAGTCTTTCGACTAAAAATCCTTAAAAACAGGGTTTCCGAAGGTTGCCTGGTTTAAATCTCTCGTGATGGAGAGCCCCGAAATTTAAAAATTTCAGAATTAATAAAGGAGGTTTCTAATCTAAGGCACCTCAAAAACCACCTTATGGGGCAGCTTCCCGAATCAAAACCCTTAAAAATAGGGGTTTTTTGAGGTTCCCCAATTTAAAAAAAAGTGAGGAAAAAAAAGGAGGATAACGATTGTGAATAAAAAAAATTGGGCGCTTGTTCTGGTCTGCCTGCTGTTGGCGGCCACAACCGGCGCGAATCTTTGTTTTGCGGAAACATACACGCTTGAACCAAGCAACAGGGTGAAGATCAATTTAGGTGAAACGCCCTGGAAATTCCTTCAATCAGACCCTTCCGGTGCCCAAGACCCCGGGTACAACGATTCGTCATGGGAATCCGTCGGCATTCCCCATTGCTGGAACGACACCGACACCTACATTAATGAAATGAGCGGCGGAGGCGACGGATCAATGGCCGGGGGGACATGCTGGTACAGGAAACATTTTACCCTGGATTCGGCGTATTCCTCGAGAAAAATATTCATTGAAGTGGAAGGCGCGCATGTCGGGGCCCAGCTCTATATTAATGGGACGTTTATACCCGGCAACAGCGCGGTGAATCCGCAGGCCACCCATGTTATCGGTTTCATAGGTTTCCTCGTCGATGTTACGCCTTACGTCCAGTTCGGAGGTGCGGACAATGTTCTGGCCATCCGGGTTGGAAAGAGCGGGGGTTTTTATGCGGACCCCGGTTTTTCCCTTGTATTCAGGTTCGGACAGGCTGACGGCGGGCTTTTCAGGCCGGTATGGATGTATATCACGGACAAGGTCCATGTACCGTCTAACGTGTATTCCCCCTTGAACAGGTGGGGTACTTACGTGGCCACGACGTCGGCTTCTGACGCCAGCGCCACCGTCAGGATACAGACAAACGTTCAGAACGAGAACTCGGCCAGCCAGAGCGTTACACTGACGACCAAGGTTGTGGATGCGAATAATAATGTCGTCCTCAACATGGAAAACAGCCAGTCCGTCGGCGGCGGCCAGACCTACATGTTCGATCAGACAGGGTCCATATCCAGCCCCCACCTCTGGTACCCGGCGGCAAGCCTTTACGGTTCGCCTTACATGTACAAGGTGTACCACATCGTAAAAATCGGCGGAACCACTGTAGACGTGTTCCAAAGCCCCCTGGGAATAAGGACAATCACGTGGGACGGCAACTTTCCCTATATAAACGGCCATCAGCATTACTTATACGGTGCGTCCGGCCGGTATGATTACCCGGCATTGGGTTCGGCCGTTCCGGATGAACAGAAATGGCGTGACGCCAAATTAACCGCGGATATAGGCGGGAACCTCTGGCGGCCGGGGCATTCCTCGTGCAGCATTTCCTTCGTGGATGCCTGCGACGCGTACGGGATCATGCTTATCCAGCCCAGCGGTGAAGGGGAGGGCTCCTTCAGCACTTCCGCCATCACGGACTACAAAAGGACCCTTAAAAGCGAACTCCACAGGGATATGATTATCAGGGACAGGAACAATCCCTCCATACTCGCCTGGGAGGCAAGCAATGCGGATATCGATCCCGGCTTTGCCGATACCCTGCGGAATATGGTCAGGACCTGGGACTCCATCACCCCGAGAAAGCAGGCTGTGAGGGGCGGCCCGCAATGGTCCGCCGAGGATATATTCGCCTGCACGCTGACCGGTTGTGAAATAGGACTGAAAAACGCCCATCCAAACAATCCCACCTGGGGTGCCGAGGCATGGGGCAGGCATTCTTCCCGTTTTGCTTATGACCACGAGATAGAGTTTGCCGGTGAATTCATACAGAACTGGCGCAAGGCAAAGCAGGCCAACTGCTTCGGGTTGGCCCATTGGTTTCTCGCCGAGACGCCCGGTGAAGCGGGTGATTTCGTGGAAGGGGCAAACGCGACAACCGTCAGGTCTTTCGGTTCTTCCATGATGGACTTCAACCGCATTCCCAAATTGCTGTATTATATTTACAAGGTTGCCTGGCAGCCGTATTCCATTAAACCTTCAGTAGTCCTGGCACACCATTGGAACCGGTCGGGAAACGTCCGGGTCAATGCGTTCAGCAACTGCCCGAGCGTCAGGCTTTTGATTAACGGCGCAAACCAGGGAACGAGAACGCCGAATGCCTGGACGGGAACGGGTGAAGGCACGGACCAGAACACGACGCAGCTTCCGTTCCAATGCTATTGGGACGTTAGCTGGGCCTCTGGCACATTGCGTGCGGAAGGTCTGGATGCCGGCGGCAATGTCGTCTGCTATGACGAGAAGGTAACGGCCGGCAATCCTTCACGTATTGTCCTTACAGTTGAACCTGCCCTCGTTAAACCGAACAGGGAGGCTTTCAGGATCAAGGCGAACGGAACGGACGCCGCCTTTATCCTCGCCAGGGTTGTGGACTCCAATGGGAACTGGTGTCCGACGGCAAGCGGCACCATTAACTGGAGTGTTTCCGGACCCGGCAACTACCGGGGCGGTTCCGACCAGTTCGTGACGGCCGGTCAACCCAAGACGTACCACTCACCCCTGGACCCCAACCTCGCCATTGAAGGCGGTATGTGCAAGGTAGCCGTGCGTTCGACATTCACATCGGGCACGGTCACCGTCACTGCGTCTTCAAGCGGCCTGACTTCGGGATCAGCGTCCTTTACCGTGTATCCATTGGATTCCACGGCGGGACCGACATCAACACCCACTCCGACGACAACACGGCTTCCGACGTCGAATGTCACGCCGACAGCTACTCCGGCAGGCGGTTCGAATTTGGCTTTAAACAAGACGGCCACCGCATCCTCGAGCGAAAACACCGACCTGTCGGCGAACGCCGCGGTAGACGGCAATGCGGGAACCCGCTGGGCAAGCGCCTTCAGCGATCCCCAGTGGATCATGGTTGACCTGGGCGCCGT
>JAFGKU010000054.1 GCA_016928415.1 Spirochaetales bacterium | reverse complement strand
GGACCATGGAGCAGCTTGAGGATGCCATACACGCGACGGACGTAAAACTGGATGCCGGCATCCTGAAAGAACTGGACAGCCTCTTCCCCGGACCGGGAGGAAGCGCGCCCCAGGCATACGCGTGGTAAATTGAGGTACCGATAAGACGGTAAATTTAAATTAAGTCTCTTTTAACGTTACTCAAGATATCGATACATGATTGTGGATTTCATGAGTCTCTCAAGGGTGTTTTTTCGATGAATGATATTTCTATGCTTGAAAAAAATAGAAGAAAAAAGTTCCCAGAACAATACCCAACCGCCGATAAAGAAACCTTCAATAATTACGTCGAAAAAGGGAATATTGAAAGAAGCCTGTCTTAAAAAATAGGCGATAAAAATCAGTACCAAACCAAAGAAACCATACATAAAGGCACTTCTGAAATTCTTTTTTCTTTCTATTTTAATCCGGCGAATCTGGTACGTGAAAAAATAATGGAATCCCTTGATGCTTTTTTCTTCTTTATCCGCGTCTTTTAAATTCCGGGGGATGTTAAAGACAATGCAGAGCGAATACTTTTGGGGGATTTCTTCCGCGCTGCTTTCAATGTATTCCAGCAAATCGTCATCCAGGTCCCTGTTTACCATGGGAGAAAAATCCCATTCATTATATATTTCCCTGTAAAAATCGATCCTTATGTCAATGTACACGGTATTTCCGGAATATCTATAATTCAGTTTTGGCTGTTTATTTTCCTGTTTCATAAAATATTCCCAAAGGCCATTATCGGCGCGCCGGGATAGGATAAGGCATAATCCGCGATGCCCAGTATTATCCCGTTTTCCAGCGCCTTGATTGTTTCTATCCTTTTCCCGAAAGCATTATGAATCTGGGCAATTCTCTGGCCCTTTTTTACCAGGTCACCCGGCTGATTTAGAAACCTGATAATACCGCTCAGGGAAGCCAGAGGGTATGGTGAATAGCTTAAAATCCTGTCCATGTAGATTTCGGGAATATTGTATCGAAAAGGATTGAAGTGCTCATCAACCATGCCGAGGTCGTTCAACGTGTTCCAGATGACATTGCATCCCATTTCTATGCTTTTTTCATTGACCGTGTAGGATTCCCCGAGCTCCAGGGTCAGGGCGGGGATACCCTGCTTAAGAAGGTTATAGGTCAGGGTGGTTGTGATTAATTCGGTATCGGAAATACGGATTAAACCGGTTTTTTGCGCAAAATAATCGGTTTTTTCAACAAGGTTCTTTTCTATTCCAACGGAATCAAGCAAGACATACGGTATGGATTTTGTCCAGTCATTGTGGAGGTCGAGAACCAGGGCCGGTTTTGTTTCCAGTATCAGGTTAAATATCATGGAGGACAGTCTTTCCGCAAAAGTACCATTATTTTTCCCCGGGAACGACCTGTTCAAATCCTCCTGGCTTAACGAAATATTCCTGGAGGTGGTCTCAAAACCAAACGGATTCATAAGGGGGAAGGCATTGACAACGCCTTTTTTCAGGCCGGTTTTCAGTTTAGTGAATATCTCCTGGATGACAACGGTTCCCCCGATTTCATCCCCGTGCATGCACCCGGTTAACCACAGGACCGGACCGGGATTTTTGCTTTGAATATTCATGTAAGGCAGCCTGCGCTTGGAAAGGTCCGAACCGCTCGAAATCTGCTTGAAGCTGTAATTATTGATATTCGCGTTCACATTAGCCACAAAATGATTCTATAACATTTACATGTAAAAGAAAATATGGAAAGGATAAATTCAACGGTCAATCCCTATTGATCCTTGAGGGCTTTCTCGACAAGTTCCAGATCGCTTTTAAATTTTTTACTGTCCGGCAGAAGTTTGAGGGCTTCCTTGATAACGGCTTTCGCTTCCCTGTATTTTTTTTGATTGAACAGCCGGACCATCCGGTTATGGACATCCACCTCGTAATTATGAATATAAGCATTGTACGCTTTATCGACCTTCGCATGGTTTTTAAGATTTTTAGATACCGATTTTAAATATTCGGCCGCCTCCAGGTTGCCCTCTTTTTTGAATATGCTGTCGGCCCTGCTCAGGTAAATAAATTCAAGGTATTTCTCATAGTCCGCGGAAGTTATATCCTGGACCTTGTCAAGTTTTTTTAAAACGTCGCAGGCGGCGTCGAATTCGGATTTATTGACATGAAACATGATCCACTTGTAAACAAACGCGCTTTTTGCCCTGGTAAAAGACTTGTCCGGACCAGCTTCATCGACGCCCTTATTGATGATTTTAATCGCTTCCTGAAAAGAAGATTCAGCTGCGCTTTCCGCGTTTTTAACATAAATATAGACAAAAAATTCCCTGCCTTCACCGTATATTTTTCCGTCCTCCGTGTAATACTCCCGTATAAAGTCAAGGGCCTCATCAAAGCTGTTCCGGTTCACCAATTCAAGCAGCTGGTTGTGAATGAGGGATTTCTTGACCTCGAGAATTTTCTCGTCCGCGCCCCAGGCGGCTATGACCTTATCCAGGAATTCCTCCCCTTCCTTGAACAGGCCCATCTGGTTATAATAGGCCCCCAGATTATTGAATGACCCGATAAGGATATTATAATTATCCTGGTCTTTAACAAGGGAATAGATATCAACGGACAGTCCGACAGGCTCGATAAAATTTTTCTTGTCCGTCAGGTAAGTTATCCTGTTTCCCAGGATAAGGCTTATGAGTCCTATTTCCGTCACGTCTTTACGCTTCGAGTAATTCTTCGGGCTTACGTAGGAAAAACCGGTAACATTCCCGAATTCGTCATGGAATTCCTTTTTCGACCCCGGATCGAATCCGTGAATCGTTGTCGTTTCAACATCATATTCTTTTTCATCAAATATCACCCTGCAGAAAGCATGATCCCTGGTCTTGATTCCCCACACGGGGATACCTGCCGACTTTACCAGAATTAAATACAAAATGGCCGAGGAAACACAATTGTATTGACCTGAATCAAGAAGGACATTCATATAAGTCTGGTACGGCTTATAACCGGTAAGGACATTTTCATGCATGAAATGGAGAATCATTTCCGGGACGGGCATATCGCCTGGACCGGATTCCAGGTCTTTCTTCAAGTCTTCCACAATCTTCAGAAACAATTCCCGGTACCGTTCAAGCTCACCATCCTCCACTCCCGAGAAAACGAGCGAGGCTTCTTCAAGGTCCGGGATACCGGCATCATCTCCTTTCCCGGCAAGCGTTTTAACATAATCGGTCGGATCCAGCCTGTACGGCGGATCATTTTCCGCTCCGGCTGCCGAAACACAGATTATATAAAATAGTATCAAAGAAATACCAATTTTTTTCATTTTCTTGTTTTCAATTTTACAAATAATCTGCATAATAATCAATATAATTCAATGAGGAGATAAATTCATGACAGTAGATTGGGATATTATCATAATAGGCGCCGGTTTTGCAGGCCTGACGGCAGGCCAGTACGCGGCAAGGGCCAATTTGAACGTGGTTATCATAGAAGAGCTGGCCGCCGGCGGCCAGGCCGTGCTCATAGACAACCTCGAAAATTATCCCGGAATGGATCAGCCTGTAAACGGTTACGAACTTTCACAACGCATGGAAAACCAGGCTGCCAAGTTCGGAGTGAAATTTGAAACGGCGACGGTTAAATCGGTTATCAAGGAAGGAAATATATTCAAGGTCCAAACGGCGGACAAAACTTTCACCTCCTATGCCGTTATCGTGGCATCCGGGGCCAAACATAAAAAACTCGGGGCCCCGGGCGAGGAAAAATATTCAGGTCGAGGCGTTTCGTACTGCGCAACCTGCGACGGCCCCTTTTTCAAGGACCGGAAAATGCTGGTTGTAGGCGGGGGGGACGCCGCCTGCGACGAAGCAATGTTCCTGGCCAAGCTTTCGGATAAAGTCGTCATGGTGCACAGGCGCGAAAGGTTCAGGGCCCAGAAAACGCTTGCAAAACGCGTGTTGCAGAATCCCAACATTGAGGTCCGCTTCAACACGGAAGTAAAGGAAATCAAGGGCGACGATGTGGTCAAAAGCGTCGTTTTAATGAATAACAAGGACAATACGACGACCGAAGAAGAGATGAACGCCGTTTTCATTTTCATAGGTTCGTCGCCGAACACACATTTCCTCAAGGATATAAAACTGGATGAAACGGGGTACATTGTCACCACTGATAAAATGGAATCGAATGTCATCGGTCTCTACGCGGCGGGAGACGTCAGGGCCACGCCGTTCAGGCAATTGACGGTTGCCTGCGGCGAAGGAGCCGTCGCCGCTCATTGCGCATCGCAGTACATCGACTGTCTCAGGGGCGACGAGTATATTTAGGTTTATTTTCCGATGAGCTGGCGAATCGCACAAAAAAACGAATATAAAGATGTGGCGGCCTTCATTATAAAACACGAATGCACCAATTTGACGTTTAGTTCCAAACTGAAAGAGTCGAACGGGTCTTACCGGGACTTCATCATTTTAATCAACAGGGCCAATCCCGATGACAGCATAATGGAAGCAATCATGATCACGGGGCATGGCCAGTTGATCCCCGTTTTGGCGGCGAAAAGCCGGTCACAAAAGGAGAGATACGAAAGGGAGTTATCCGGTTTTCTCACGGACAATGCAAAAAACATATACTCGATTATCGGTACGGAGGACAGTGTAAAAACCCTGGAAGCGATATTTACATCCAAACCATACCAGGTCCTCGAATATTACCTGATGGTCCTCCCCGTTGAATGTTTCAAGCCAGCCGTCCCCTTCATACCCGCCGGCATACACGTAAGAAAGGCGGGAACCGGCGATGCGGATAAAATTTTCCCCATCCAGAAACTGTACGAACTGGAGGAAGTGTGTCTCCATCCTAAACAATTCAATGAAAGAACTTGCATGATCCATCTTAAAATGAGCCTGTCGTCACAGCTTGTGCTTTACCTGGAAAAGGCAGGTACTGTCATAGCCAAGGCGCAGACCAATGCGCGCGGCTTTCATGCGGACCAGATAGGCGGCGTATTCACGTTAACCGAAAAAAGGAAAAGCGGACTGGCTTCGCTGGTGATGGAAATGTTGCTGAAGGAAATATTCAGCAGGAAAGAGGCGGCCTGCCTTTTTGTTAAAAAAAGCAACACCGCCGCCATCAACCTTTATAAAAAACTGAACTTCAACATCACCGGGGGATACCGGATCGCGTATTATCTCTAAAGCACCTCTAAAAACCACCATTTAGGGCAGCTAAAAAACGCTACGGCGTTTTGGCCTGTGCGCCGGCAATAAAGACCCTCAAAACCGGAGTTTTTAGAGATTGCCCAGAATAAATTACTATTATTTAGAGTACCCCATAAGGATGTCAAAGCAACGAAACCGGGTCAACGTCAATTTCAAGGTAAACTCCGGAAGCCGTCTTGAAATTACCCATAACTTTCCGTATAACAGAATGCAGCTGCTTAAACCTGGCTGTTTTCAGAAAAAGGTGTACCCTGTGGTTCCCCGCTATCATCGCAATGGGACAATCGGCAGGTCCCAGAATCTCACCCATGCTGTTTATTCTCTCCGATAATTCGGACGCAAGGTCTTCACAGGTCTTTTCGGCCTTCTTCCTGTCCCTGCTCCTGGATACGAACCGGATGAGACGCGAATAGGGAGGAAAACCGGTTTCCTTCCTTACCTTCAGCTCCCTGTCATAAAAATCAAATACCTTTTCCCCCCTGGCCAGGTCGAACATTTCATGGTCCGGACGGTAAGTCTGGATTATCACTTCGCCGTCGGGGTTGACCCTGCCGGCCCTTCCCGCCACCTGTACAACAAGGCCGAAGGCCCTTTCCGCGGCCCTGAAATCGGGCAGGTTCAATCCCGTGTCCGCCAAAACGATCCCGACAAGCTTGACGCGCGGGAAATTCAGTCCCTTTGCCACCATCTGCGTACCGATGAGAACATCGATTCTGCCTTCCTTGAAATCATTCAGCATCTTCAATAATTTGCGCTTGTTCCTGACGGAATCGGCATCGATACGTTTGACGGTATAGTCGGGAAAAAGGCCGGCCACTTCCTCTTCTATTTTTTCCGTTCCAAAACCGGAGTAGCCGATATCGAGGGAGCCGCAGGCCGGGCAGACATCCACCGGCCTTGTTTTATAACCGCAGTAATGACAGACCATGAGCCACTTGGTCTGGTAGAACGTGAGGGACACGGAACAATGTCTGCACTTCATCTCGTAGCCGCAGGAGCGGCAGGAGAAGTAGTAGGCGAATCCCCTCCTGTTGAGGAAAAGAATCGTCTGCCGGCCTTCATCATGCACTTCCCGTATACGGCTGATGACCGTCTTTGAAAGGGGGCCGGGTTCCTTTTTCATGTCCACCACGCTGATTTTCGGGGTTTTGCCGCCCGAAAGCCTTTCCGGAAGCGTCAATCCGCAGATGGTTTTCGTTTTTATATGGTAATAGGATTCCAGTGAAGGCGTGGCGCTTCCCGAAACGAAAACCGCCTTCTCCGTCAAACATCTGTGCATCGCCACCTGGCGGGCGTGATACCGCGGTGTGTTCGAGGATTTATAGGACCCGTCGTGCTCCTCGTCCATGATGATTAGTCCCAGCGACGGGAACGGGGCAAACACGGCGCTTCTGGCGCCCACTGCCACGGATGCGGAACCCGAAAAAATACGCATCCATTCCTTGAGCCTCTGCGAGGGTGTAAGCCCTGAATGAAGGATGGCAACCCGGTCCTTGAACGCGGATACAAACACTTCCTTGACCTGCTGTGTAAGCGAGATTTCAGGTACGAGGTATATGACACCCCTGCCTTCAGCCTGAACATCCCTGGCTACGTTTAAAAACACCTCTGTCTTGCCGGAGCCGGTAACACCGTAAAGGTAATAAAAGGGGTGTTCTTTTCTGCCTATTGTCTCGATTGCCTTCATTTGACTTGATGATAATGTATAAGAACGGACCGGGCATTCCCGTTCAAAATCGAATCCCTCGATATCGACTTCGCGTCTGCCCGAAGGCAGCATGGCCTGGAGGGCTTCACCCAATGAACAGAGATACATACGGCTCAGCCAGCCGGCCAGTTCAACCGATTTTTCATCGAAAAACGGCCGTTTGTCTATGATGCGCTGTACGGGCTTTATTTCAGCCACTCCCGCGGGCTTTGAATCTTTGGAACCTATTACAAAACCGGTAAGCGTCCTCCTGCCGAAGGGTGCCATAACGCGGTATCCCATCTCCATGCCGGGGGAATCTTCGCAGAGGTACGAGAAGGCCCCTTCCACGGGCAGTCCGAATACCACATCGAGATAACGCGTCATTTGGCAAGGATCACTTTTAGGCGTTTCAAATCATCCCATACAACGGCCCGCAGCCTGGAATTTTTCAACACCTCGGCCGGGTGATGCGTATGGATCCTGGGAATGGAAATGGTCATGGCATCCATGACCTGCCTGGCGGCGCGGCCTATCGTCAGGATGGCTTTCGGTTTAACCGCGTCGATTTCCTTTTTCAGGAACCCGACGCAATGCGACAGGGCCAGATCGAAATCCGATGACATGGATAAAAGCGCGCACTTGAGCAGTGAAGTGAGGTAACAATCCTTTTCGCGGTCAAGTTCAATGGCGGCAAGCCATTTATCCAGGTATTCAATTTCGGGTCCGGCAAGAGGCGCCGCGTTCGGCCGTGCGGATGTATCCAATCCGTCCGTTATCACCATCAAAACCGTGTCCGGTCCCGGTGCTTTTTCGGGCGGGACCCATTTCCCCGATACACGAGTGCAGGAATTGCATTCCCTGACGCGTGTTCGCAGGCTGTTCCATGATGTATCCCTGGTTGTGAAAAACCTGATTATCCCGATATTCGGTCTTTGCCTCCTGTATCCTGAGGTGTAATAATCCTCGACCATGTTTAAAAAATCCCAGAACTTAAATAATGTTGTTTGCTTCATCCGGATAAATCACCTTTTCCAAAAATAATCCCTTGGCCTGGATTGTGGGACCGGCTGAGTCCCTGTTGCCGGATTCCAGTATATCCCTGAAATTCTCCACCGGCAAACCCTCCCGGTCCAGATTCAGGATCGTTCCGACAATACTCCTAACCATTTTATACAGGAAAGCATCCGCAACTATTTTAAAAACCAGAAATACCCCCTGGGGGAAAAAGGAAGCGGAATGCACTACCCTCACCTTGGACCGGCTTGAATCGCCGCTGGCTGCGAAAACGGTAAAATCCTTTTCGCCGACAAGCAGGGCGGCCATTTCATTGATTCTCTTAAGGTCCGGTCTTTTTAACCACCGGAGGCTGTAACGTTCGAAATGCGGTATGGACGCCGGTCCGAAATAGAGGTAGTATTGGTACACGCGTGCCGCCGCCGAAAAACGGGCATGGAAATCCGGCCCTGCCTCCGTGCTTTTCAACACGCTCACATCCCGGCTTAAATAATAATTCAACGCATCCCTGAACTTTTCGGGAGGAAGGTTTTTATCCGTATGGAAATGGGCCGCCTGCCCGGCTGCATGGACTCCCGAATCCGTCCTTCCCGCCCCGATTACCTTGACGGGGCTGCCGTGTATTGTTGCCAGGGCATCCTGGATTACCCCCTGGACGGTGCGCTGCCCGTCCTGCACCTGCCAGCCTGCAAAATCGGTCCCGTCGTAACTTACAATCAGCTTGATTACCCGTTCCATGCGAATGCCGGTGTCAATCCTTCTTCATGGAATCGAGTTCCTTGCCTATCTTGTCAAAAAGATCTTTCGCCTTTTCCAGGATAGCGGAAGGTTTCGCCTTGGACGCTTTTCCCAGTCCATGGGCTTTTCCAATGACACGGCGCAATTTCCCCAGGGATTCGGCGCGTTTTTCCGGGTCCTGTTTATTGCCGTAATTATATTCTAATAATCCGCCTATATAAAGTACGCCTTCATACCCGTAATTTTTATCCATATCCGGTCCAAGATGGCTGACGGCGCCAAGGGTTTCCTCGCCTCTCTGCTCCCGTTCCAGGGCCATTGAATAAAAAAACCGGGCCTTCCTGTAAAAAATTTTGGCCAGGTAATCATAATTTTCGTTGGGCATTTTTTTATGAAAATCGTTGAACAACCATGCGCACCTCAGGGAGCAGATACCCTGTTTGATCGTCGGGCCGAACCGCTTATCAAAATGATCGTAACACATGGTGGCAAAAAAATAACTGGCGACGCCTTCTTTCAAGTCTCGGGGCTTGGTGAAGTCAATGTCGTCAAAAATTTTGAGAAGGGCGGACTTCCTTTTTTCGGTATCCGCCTTGAGTTTATCAGCTTTTTTTTCAGCGTGGGGAAAATCGGCAGGGAAAGCGGCATAATTACAATACGGGCATACAATAATCACATAGATGAGCGGATTAATTTCCCCGTATTTCTTGGAAGGTTCATACAGCCGCCGGAGTTCCTCTGTCAATTTCCCGGCCAGAAGCCTCCCGCCGCCCCTGTAGAGTTCTTCCTTGTAGAAATCACCCCCACACACGGGGCAATGAATCGTATTCTTGGTAAAGAAAGTGATTTTTTTGACTTCATCTTTATCTTTCGCCATTTACCTACAGACCTTCCTCCGAAAGGGCCACTACTTTGATATTCAATTGAGAGGGTTCATACTGTATCACCGTGAAGCCATCCGGAACCTTGTAATCCACATTCACCACGTAAACACCGGATGTCCGGATCTGCGAGCAGTTGATAAAAAGTTTGAAGGCAGACGGGTCCGTTGATTCAAGGGCGGTACGCGGTGCCTTTATACGGATATTCCCGTTCAAGCGCGTGTTCTTGATCCCAAGGAAATTTTTAAGGTTTCTGACTTCAATTTCCACCGAATCAAAATTCCGCTCCTCCTCGATTTCCACTATATTAGCCGCGATATCCACCGTGGCCGTCTCCTTGATCCTGATGAAATCCGAAGGAAGCACCAGTTTAGCCTTCAAGTCCACCGAACCCATTCTCCCCGAAAAGTCGATCTCCTCCGTTGCAATGCTTTCCACCGGTTCAACAATATACCGCGGGCCGTATATGTGGACCTTTTTGGGATCGTACGTGTAATCCATCTGCACACCCATATACGAAATATCCTTCATGTTAACCTTGACATCCACGAGTTTGGTTTCCGCTCTCTGAATGGATATTTTTACCTCCGGCGGTTCCACCTCTATGCTCAATGGTTCTATATTCAGGCTTTTACTTATTTTCCTGTACTGAATGGGAACTTTAAATTCCCCCTCACTGCGCAGATTACTCAAATCGGCAAAAGCCTCGATATCCTGTTCCAAAATTTTGAAAACATCCGCTTCCTTGTCGCCGCGGACCTTGATAGCCACCTTGTCCTGGTACGGTGCGGCCACGGCAAAACCATTGGCAAGATAGAGATTCAGGGAAGTGTAAAAGGTTCTTTCCTCCAGGTTATTCATCCTGTTGAACGCAAAAAGAAGCAATGCCGCCGTCAAGGCCAGAACCTTGGCGGGAAGATTGGAAAAAAGCTTTTTGAATAACGATCTAAAGTTCAATAGCTTCTTCCTCTTCCTCTTCTTCGGCGCTGTATTCAAAAAGGATCTTTATTCTCTTGGAAATTTCCTCGATGGACAGGTCATAATAGAGGTTGGCATCATACGCAAGGGATATGGCGCCCGTTTCTTCCGAAACAACGATCACGACGGCATCCGTCTCCTCGGTCAATCCCAGGGCTGCCCTGTGCCTGGTACCGAAACTTTTCCGTATATCCGTTTGTTCCGAGAGGGGGAGAAAGCAGCCCGCGGCCACTATCTTGTCCTCTGATATCACGCAGGCACCGTCATGGAGGGGAGTGTCCTGGGTGAAAAGCGTCAGTATAAGGCTTGTGGATAACTTGGCATCAAGACGTGTTCCTGTTTCAATGATATTCTTCAACCCGATTTTACGCATAATCACGATAAGGCTTCCTCGTTTTCGCGAGGAGAGGACTTCCGCGGAATTGAGAACGGATTCAAAATGATACTTCTTGGCAATGGATTTGAATTTAAACCAGTTGTCCTCACCGATTTTGGTAAAAATCTTTCTAAGCTCCGGCTGAAAAATAATGCCTACGAAAATAATAATTCCCGGACCTAAAAGGCCCAATATCCAGGAAAGTGTCTTGAGTTGGAAAAAAAAGGAAAGGAAACTGATAAAAACGAGCAGGAATGCCCCTTTTATGAGCTGTATTGCTCTTGTCTGGACGAGCATCTGATATCCCTTGTATATGATAAAAGCCAATAAAAGAACATCCAGGGCCGGCCTGAGAACCGTGCTGAATATCCAGCTTCGCAATAAAGCGTCCAAAAATTCTCCTTTTAGTTGCTTCCCGGGTCTACAAGCTTATAAGGGTCCACATCACCTGACCTGAAAAACAACCTTATTTTTAGCATTTTAGTCCGCAAAGGAGGTTTGTCAAGGTGGGTAGTATCCGAAATTATTAAAGATAGATCATAAAAAAACAAAGAAATTGCAGACAAAAACGAAGATCTATGCTATCATAATGCATTAAATTGATACAGGGGTTAATCTAAGACTTTATAAAGGGGGCAACTTAATAATCTAATTTTCTCGTTAAACAAGCACAATAAGTTATAAATTTAAGTAAGGAGATTAAATTTTTATGTTCAAAACAGGAAAACAAAAAACTTTTTTATTGTGTCTGTTTGTATTCGTCTCCATTTCGGTCTACGCCATTAATTTAACAGGTTATGACCTGATCTGGAGCGATAATTTTACGGACGCAAAATTAAATCCCGATTACTGGACGTATGATGCCGGAGTCGGCATCTGGAACACCGGTTCAAACCAGGAAAAACAATTTTACACGGACAGGCCCAAAAATGTCCGCCTGGCCGACGGGAACCTGATTCTCGAAGCACACAGGGAAGCACTGGAAAACGGCTATCCTTTTACATCGGGAAGGGTTCAAACCTCGGGAAGGGTCAGTTTCCGTTACGGAATAATGGAAGTCCGTCTGAAGATGCCCAGTCTCGCCAACGGTTTATGGCCTGCCCTGTGGCTTTTGGGCGATGTTACGCCTCAATGGCCGGCCTGCGGAGAAGTGGATGTCTTTGAAGCGGGTTTGACCGAATTCATAGCCAACGGTTCGGTCAATTCAGCCATAGCACCGCGCGTACACTGGTGCTATGAGAACGATGTAGCCGACCCGTGGAATTACTACACGATGTATCCCAATCCATGGAACACGCCGCCCGAGCCGATCATTGTCAAGGAAATGAATCCAGGCCTCGGCGAATACCACACATACTGGTATGAATGGACACCTGAAAAAATCAACATTTACATAGATTCCGAATCCACCCCCTTCTACACATTTGATATTTCCGCAGGAGCTTCCGCTTCACTCGAAGAATTCCATTATCCTGAATTCCTCATCATCAATCTCGCTGTCTGCGGTTCCATCACCGGCATTCTTGACCCCGCGGCAATGACAGCCCCTCTGCCGGCAGCCATGTACATCGATTATGTTAAGGTCTACCAGAAACCCGATGCCGACCACACGCTTTTTTTAGGCGATGCCTCAACCCGGAAATCGGGCACCTTCGGTGTGGCGACGGAGACAACACCGGTAGCGGACGGTGTCGCCTTTGGTACGGATGTTCAGCTCTATGTCTGGGAAGACACGATGACGGCCGCCCAGGGCGGGTCTCCTTCGGAAGGAAGCGAATCGTATGCCTTTCAAAACGTGGATCCTGCCTTATGGTTCGGCCTCGGCATCCAGAGCGAAAATTACCATAACATGGAAAGATACGGCGCCGGCCACCTGCACGCGGATATTAAAACAACGTCCCAGAAAGCTTTTTCGATCGGAATCGGAAGCAAGCTGGGAGGGAATGGCGCTTATCAGTTCGCAGAGGGCGAAGAAAAATTCGGTCTCAGGAGGGACGGTTCATGGAGTCATGTTACGCTTCCATTGAGCCTGATGGAAGGAGCCGATTTTAAAACCGTGAATATGTTCTTCTATATTGTGGGTGATGCCCCAAACGAGACTTTTACAATTGAATTTGATAATATCTACTGGACGGACGTCCTGCTCAACAGGCCCATCCCCCAAAACGGCAATTACGCCGTGTATTCCGAATCATCGGCCAATAAAACAGCAGGTGATTTTGTACTGGGAACAGACGGTGAAATCTTTGTCTGGGAAAACACGCTGACTGCCCAATCCGGTGCGGCTTACGAAGGCACGGAATCATTGAATTACTCAGGCGCTCTCACCTGGTTCGGGCTGTCGTTTACCGCCACGGAAAAACTGAACATGACGGCCTTCAGGAACGGGTATTTCAATTTCGCATTGAAAACTTCCTCCACCGTGAAGTTCAAGGTGGGAATCAAAAGCGGCAGCCGGCAAAATGTCGGCCAGTACTGGCTGACATTTGAAAACGGAAACGACCCGTACGGATTCGTCAGGAACGGCTCATGGCAGATGATAAGCGTGCCGGTAAGTACGATTCTGGCCCAAAGCAACCTGGACCTGTTCGAAGTGTACCATACGTTTGAACTTCTCGGTGTCGACGGCGGTATCTCGTCCATCGGGATAGACAATATCTACTGGTCAGGCGGAACGACAGCGGAACTGGACAAATGGGGAACGAACCCGACCCAGCCGCCCACGTTCAGCCCGACATCAACGGTCACGGCTACATCCACCCCTACAGGAACGGCAACCCGGACACCCACGGATACGGCAACATGCACCCCTACTCCCACACCCACAAATCCCGTTGGAAATCCAATCCCCGGTCTGCTCGAGGCGGAAGACTATGACGCCTTTTACGATACGACGGCCGGCAATTCAGGCGGGGCCTACCGGTCGGACGATGTGGATATTGAAGCCTGCGGCGAAGGCGGCTACAATGTCGGCTGGACGGCGGCAGGCGAATACCTGAGTTTCAATGTCAATGTCGAGGCGACAGGCCTTTACGACATCGAAGTGCGGGTGGCAAGACAGGATGCCGGCGCTTCCGTAATCCATATTGAGAACGACGGTGTAAACATCACCGACGCCATGTCGGTACCTGCCACCGGCGGCTGGCAAACCTGGACCACGATCACGAAAACAGGCGTGAATCTCACTTCCGGAGGCCATGTTTTTACCTGTTACATGGAAACGGACGGTTTCAATGTAAACTGGATAAACGTTATAAAATCCCCGATGGAAACCAGTACTCCCACAAATACCCCGACAAACACCCCTACGCCGACAAACACTACAGCAACGGCTACCCCCACCCATACATCGACTCCAACGAATACTCCAACTTCCACTGCTTCACAGACTCCTACGAATTCAGCAACACCCACCTCCACTCCCACACCGACCAATCCACCGGGATATCCGATTCCCGGTCTCCTCGAGGCGGAAGACTATGACGCCTTTTATGATACGACAGCCGGCAATTCAGGCGGAGCCTACCGGTCGGACGATGTGGATATTGAAGCCTGCGGCGAAGGCGGCTACAATGTCGGCTGGACGGCGGCAGGCGAATACCTGAGCTTCAATGTCAATGTCGAGGCAACGAACCTTTACGATATCGAAGTGCGGGTGGCAAGACAGGACGCCGGCACTTCCACAATCCATATGGAGAACGACGGAGTAAACATCACGAACGCCATGTCCGTTCCTGCCACCGGCGGCTGGCAAACCTGGACCACGGTTACGAAAACAGGCGTAAATCTCACTTCCGGAAGCCATGTCCTTACCCTTTACATGGAAACGGACGGTTTTAATGTAAACTGGATAAATGTTAAGAAATCTCTTATAGAAACCAGTACTCCCACGGATACCCCGGCAAATACACCAACGCCGACAAATTCTCCCTCGAATACATCTACCCTGACGCCTACCAATACGCCGGTAAATACCGCCAGTCCTACGCCCACAACAACAGTCCTTACAGACATTACAGACCTGGGCGGTACGGTAAGCGCACAATACACAGACTCCCCGTCCGGTGAAGACATTGCCAAACTGACGGACAACAATATCAATACAAAATACCTGACATTCCACGCTTCCGGCTGGGTCCAGTTCAATCAGAGTATGTCATCCGTGATTTCAAAATACACGATCACTTCAGCCAACGATGCCGCGGAACGTGACCCGTATTCCTGGACTTTTCAGGGTTCGACCAACGGTTCAACATGGACAACACTGGACAGCCGCAGCGGCGAGGACTTTCCCAACCGCTTCCAGACGCGGGAATTCACTTTCACCAATACGGCGGCCTATACTTATTACAGGCTCAATATGAACAACAACTCGGGGACCATCCTTCAGCTGGCTGAATGGGAAATTTTCGGTACAACGTATGATAACGTCACTTCAAGCCCGACGCCGGCCAATACACCGGTAAATACCGCCTCCCCTACGCCCACTACAATAGCGCTTGCAGACATTACTGACCTGGGCGGCACGGTAAGTGCCCAATACTCAGATTCCCCGTCCGGCGAAGACATTACCAAACTGACGGATAATAATGTCAATACAAAATACCTGACATTCCATGCTTCCGGCTGGGTTCAGTTCACGCAGGATGCATCCTCTGTGGCAACCAGATACACGATTACCTCGGCCAACGATGCCGCGGAACGTGACCCGTATTCCTGGACTTTACAGGGTTCGACCAACGGTTCTACCTGGGCAACCCTGGATACCCGCAGTGGCGAGGACTTTCCCAACCGCTTCCAGACGCGGGAATTCACTTTCACCAATACGGCGGCCTATAATTATTACCGGCTCAGCATGAACAACAACTCGGGAACCATCCTGCAGCTGGCCGAATGGGAAATTTGGGCGCAACGTTAGCCGTTCCCATGCAGTAAAATATCGATTAAGAAATGCCCGGCAGGATACACTGCCGGGCATTTTTTATCTCCCGGTAGATATAGGTTCCTTTCACAGACACGGCATTCCGAGAGTGACGCACAGACAATAAAGTAGTTTAACAGTGCGTTAGGTGTCTTTTTAAACGCAAAAAAATCTCTTTAAACAATCTTCTTAAGTAGTCTATTGAAATTATATTCCAGAAAAGTTATTATTAAAGGTAACATCTTATCCAAGGAGGATGTCATGTCTGAAAATACCGGATTCATCATTTTACGGGATATTCCCAAGGAAGAAGTACAGTTAAACAGGCACATATTCAAGGTAAAGGGAGGATTCCGTGGTTTCAGCCTCGTGCCTCCTGGAGCCAATTATATACGAATTAAAAACGTTGAAGAAAACGTCTCCTTCTGGTGTTACGTTCCCCGCAACGATGCTGTTGTCAGGGTTTTCGATTATGAAGAAAATGAATTCAAGAAAGATACGGAGGAAAATGAAACCCAGTTCAAACAGCTGGCGGCAGGCGGAACCATGGGAGGAGCCCTGGTACCGTACAGTGACGGTGAAACCTGGGCGAAACTCACTTCACACATCAGGGAAAAGGGATTCCCGCCGTCCCTTCACCAGGAAATACCAATGGAAGCGCCGGCCAGCCTTTCCGAGGCGGAACACGCCGATTGGATGGAAAACAGATTCAAATCGCGGTTCGAACAGGCCTTTGAAGATTCGCACAAGGGGGATGAAGATTCTTTCCTGGAAGAACTCCAGATGAGTTTTGCAATGAGTACGGTAAATACGGGGGACGCTGCGGCTTTTAAACGTTACAGCCACCTCGTACAGTCCATATACAATAAAGGCAGCCTGCTGGTCGAAAGTTATCCCGGGCTCCTGAAAAAAATCGCGGATACCTTTCTGGTCCAGTTTGCGACACTTCCGTCCGACTTCTTTACAGGGGACAGTTTCATTGTCAGGAATTCAAACTACCTCTATGATGACATGATGGAAGCGGATGACAAGAGCATTGCAGAAAAAGGCAAAGAACTCAGGGATATCATGAAATCCCGAAAAAAATCATAACGGGAATTTGAAAAGAAACCTTTACTGGTTTGTATATTTTAAGGATCTACCCGAATTATCCTCGGTATTTGATTCAATCATTTCCGATACTGTTTCCGCAATCCCGTTGCAATCCAGACGGAGCATGGCTAAAAGCTCTTTGCGGGACCCGTGAGGAATGAACCGGTCGGGCACGGCGAGTTGCCTGACCATAATATTCTGCTTGCATTCAAAAATTAATTTTATTAATGATTCCCCTATACCGCCGGCGGCTGCCCCGTCTTCAACAATAAATATCCGGGTATAAGGAAAAATGATTTTCCTGAAATGGTCCGTATCTATCGGTTTCAGGAACCTCAAGTTGTAAACATCAATAAGAATCTGTTTCTGAGCCAGTTGATTGGCCGCCTCCAGCGCCTCGCTTAACAGGCCTCCCGTCGTGATTATCAGCGTATCGGAATCACAGCTCCTGACAAACACTCCCCGGCCCCCTTTAACGGGCAGGGAAAGCTCCGGCATTTCAGGCCCGCAGAGTGCTTTAGGATACCGTATGGCAAAGGGGCTTTTCAAGGTAAGGGCATACCGCAGCAGTAATTCCATCTCGGTTTTATTGGCAGGCGATACGAGTGTCATGTTGGGGATACCCTTGAACAAGGCTATATCAAAAAGCCCCTGGTGGGTTTCACCATCCCCTTCCACAATCCCGGAACGGTCCATGGCTATGATGACGGGCAGTCCCGGAAGGGCAATATCATGTATAACCTGGTCAACGGCCCTTTGCATGAAGGTGGAATAAATGGCCACGACCGGCCGCAAACCCGCGATGGCAAGACCCGATGAAAAGGTGACGGCATGCTCTTCGGCGATACCGACATCAAAGAAACGGTCCGCGAAACAGGATTGGAAGTAGGTAAGACCGGTCCCGGCGGACATCGCCGCCGTAATCGCAATAATGCGTTCGTCTTCCCGGCCCAGTGTCATAATGGTTTCCGAAAAAGCCTCGGTGAACGAAAGACTCTTCTTTTTTTCTATTTTACCGTCAACTATTGAGAAGGCGCTCACCCCGTGAAACAATGTCGGGTCGCACTCGGCATGCGAATACCCTTTTCCCTTGCGGGTTTTTACATGGACGACAACGGGCTTGTTCATTTGCCTTACATTGCGGAAAATTTTGGTCATCAGCCGGATATTATGCCCGTTTATGGGACCGATGTAATCAAATCCAAAATCCGAGAACAGGCTGTCCCTGAACAGGAATGCCTTCAATCCCTTTTTGAGCCGGAAAACCAGATTGAAAAGGTGTTTACCAAGGAAAGGAATTCTTTTAACCATATTATCAAAATGCCTTTGAAAACCCTGGTAGAAACCGGTCGCCGTAATGCGGGACAGGTAACTGGACAAAGCGCCGACATTTTTTGAAATAGACATGGTATTGTCATTGACCACGATGATGAGGTTCTTGCCCGTGTGCCCCGTGTAATTCAGGGCTTCCAGGGCCATCCCGCCCGTCAGGGAACCGTCTCCGATAACGGCAATCACCTTGTTATTGTTTTCCTGATGCTGCTGGCCTGTCAGGATCCCCAATGCCACCGAAATCGATGTTGACGCATGGCCCGTATCAACTATGTCATGGCTGCTTTCAATCCGCCTGGGAAATCCGCTTATGCCGTTCATTTTACGCAGGTTCCTGAATTCATCCTTTCTGCCGGTAATGATTTTATGCGTATAGCATTGGTGGCCGACATCAAAGATAATTTTGTCCACGGGTGAGTCGAATACATGATGAAGGGCCAGGGTCAACTCGACGGAACCGAGGTTTGAAGCAAGGTGGCCGCCGTTTTTACTCACAACGTCCACTATATAATTGCGTATTTCCAGGGCAAGCCGGGGGAGTTCGTTTTCCGGGATTTTTTTGAAATCTTCGTATGTTTTTATTGTATCCAGCAAGGAATGAGCTGTCATGGCGCCGCTCATTGAAATATCAAATCAGCGAGCCTGTTGATGTAACGAAGGAACAGCTCCCGCTTTTTTTCTTCGGAAAGGCCCATGGTCTGCGTGAGCGGCGAGGTGCCTTCCGGCTGGGCCGTACCTTCCGGGGAAGTCGTGGCGGTGTCTGCAGGCTGATTGACGATGGTCATGATGTCTTCCGCCGTAAGAAGGTCTTCAGAGGACTGCAGGAATGTACTGAAAGACAACCTGGCATCGGCCACCTTTGAAAAGGGAATTTTCCCTTCGCTGTTCAGGTCCTTGGGATTGACGTAGCCGCTTATGGCGATCGATTCACTTTTACCGTCAATCGTGATTTGTTTGCTGCCTTCAATAAACGCGATTTTATTTTCATCCAGTTCCTTTACCCGGGCAACGACGGAAGAGGTAAAGGAATATTTCTCCTCACCCTTGACCTTGTTGTTCTTCGCCGTTCTGACGGCGGGAAGAAAGGAAAAAATATTGCCGAATTCCCCGCCCGAGAATTCGAATGTGATATTTTTGGAATCATTATTCAAACCGGAAAAGGTGAGTGAGGATTGCTCGGATATCTCGACAATCACCACATCACCTGCCGATAAATTACGATTATTTGATATATAGCCGTCAAAATCAGGGTCCCACAGGCTCTCGCCCGCCAGCCCGATATTAAGAATCAAAAAAATAAAGATAAATAATAATCTTATTAATTTCACCTTTTCCGTTTCACCTCTATAGGTTACTTATTTTTTCTTATGACGATTTTTCCTGAGTTTCTTTTTGCGTTTGTGAGTTGCAATCTTGTGTCTTTTACGTTTCCTTCCGCAGGGCACGATTACTCTCCTTTCTGTAGGTATTTCCTATAGGGTATCCAGAACAACCCAATAATTTTAAAAACTTGCTGGTAGTATTAATGCAAATAATTAAAGATAAGTCAAGAGGCATACATCACGGGAATTCACTCCCGGCCGGTAGATTTGAGGCTAAAAAGTCCTTGACCAATTCCGTTATTCCTCCGTAATCATCCGCATCAATCCAGTTTACTTCCGGAAAAGCCTTAAAAAAAGTCATCTGCCGCTTGGCATACTGCCTTGTATGCGCTTTTATCATTTCCCTGACATTGTTATACGACAGGCACCCCGTCCGCATGATGCCGAATTCCCTGTACCCGATGCCTTTCATACCCGGGTCGCTGAACGTATACCCTGCCCTGATCAATTCTTTCACTTCTTTAACCAGTCCCCGGTTGAACATGACGTCCACCCGTTCATTAATCCGCGCATTCAAATCCTCTCTTGGGCGGAACAATCCCAGCAGCAGGAAAGCGTACCGGGAATCAAGCCGGTCCGGAACATTATACGATGATACCGGAAGGCCCGTGGCCTCGTATATTTCAAGTGCCCGGATGATTCTTAACTGGTCTCTTTCTCCTATTTTTCGGGCATAATCCGGATCGATTGTTGCGAGACGGTCATAAAGCCGTTTCAACCCGTATTTCTTCAATTTTTTATACAAATTCTCACGGATTTTTTTATTACTCCTGGGCGAATCCGGCATCCCGAAGATAAAATTCCTGATGTAAAATGCGGTACCGCCCACTATGAGTGGAATTTTCCGCCGGTTTAATATATCCTTCACGCTTTGTCCGGCTTTTTCCACGAACTCTCCGGCATTAAACTGCCTATCCGGGTCCACTATATTGATCAGGTGATGGGTTATATGCTCTAAAAGCGATTTATCCGGTTTGGCCGTTCCAATGTCCATATTTTTATACACATCCATGGAATCGGCGCTGATTACTTCAAAACGGGAATCAAAAACCCTGAAAAGCATTGAAGATTTTCCCACCCCGGTAGGTCCGAATATACAGATTACAGGAGCAGGATTATACGTGGTTGAAAACTCACATTTCGTCGAGTTTATACTCCACTTTTTTGGTAAGAATTTGTTTTACGGCAAGGGATACGATCCTTCCCTGTGCCTTGTCGAGGTCTTCATCACCGGCAAGATTTATCTGGGCCGCTCTTTTAATGGCAGCGCATGTTAATTCATATGCGTTACCCTGGTAGGAAAGCAGAAAATCCAAAGGTATTACCATAATTTCTCCAAAATTAAACAATTAATTAAAGTGTCTTTCATACTATACAAATCGGCTTTTTTTGTCAATAATATACTCCTGGTATGAATTATCTGGCGCATCTTTTTTTCTCCGATGGCAGCGAAGAGAGCCTTCTCGGCAGCATGCTCGGTGATTTCTTTAAACAGAATATGGACAGGCAATACGGCGAGACGGTCATGAAATGGATCCATCTTCATTGGAAAATTGATAAATTCACCGATTCTCACCCCGTTTTTCGGCAAAGCAGAGAACGGGCAGAGAAGACAATATACAGGTTTTCAGGCATATTCATAGATATCATATATGATCATTTCCTGGCCAAAAACTGGGATAAATACTCCTCCCTTTCCCTCGGGGATTTCAGCCGGTATTTTTATTCGGTACTCAATACAAATTACAGCCGGCTACCCGAAAGGCTCAAACAACTTTCAAAATACATGATCAACCAGGACTGGCTGACATCGTATGCCGGATTGGACGGCATTAAAGCCACCTTTGACCGTCTATGCCACAGGATCCGCGTTGCGCATAACCTTGATAAAGGGATAGATGAATTAAAGAAAAATTATATTCACTACGAGGAAGATTTTTCGGTTTTTTTCGGCCAGTTACGCAGGTTCGTCGAATCCGAAATTTTAAATGACACTGACTGACTCCGGTTATTCACCTGATCCAGTTTGCGCGGGGAAAAAAGCCGTCAATCAAGACAGGAATCAAGCTCTTTTTCATTATCGTGGGTTAGGTTAAAAAAAGCAAGTGCCAGAAGATATTCGCCTTTTCCGACTGATTCAGCACGCACAATCTTCGCAAAATTATTGAAAATTTCATGATCTTTCGGTTTTATAAAAGAAACCCTTACAATCGTACCCATGGGAAACGCCCTCGAATGCTTGACCAGAATTCCCTTGGCGCTTAAATCTACAGACCTGGCAACTTTATAATCCTTTTTCCTGAATGTAATATCGGATTCATCGATCCGGACATGGATCTCTTTCTTAAATCTCTGATACTTTCGTTTTTCGTTCATAAAAGGCTTCCTGATCATACCCGCCCGATGATTCTTAGGTTAAAGCTCCTTTGGATATAATATAGTTCATGGAAATATTTATTTCAAATGTTTCAGATTATTTATCGGATTTGATGAACGTCTACATTTAATTTAAAAAAATAGCTTTTTTTTCCCGGTTTCGAGATGTTCTACGAATGAAACTTGGCCACGTATTCCGGAATGGTGATCATCGGCGGCCGCGAAAGAATTTCAAATTCGGTTATTACCTTTTCATGTTTTTCCTTGTCCGCCATGATACCGATATACGCGTCCGAAAGCGGCATGTTGAAGGTAACCTGGTCCGTTTTTTTCAATTTATTGAATATGGTGTGGAGGATATTGAATGACATTTTACCGAGCGCCTGGACGGACTGGTTCCTGTGAATCCGCTGGTCGAGGTCAACCTGGGCTATATTATCAATTCCGAAATTGGTGCAGATGTCAATCAAATGGCCCGACTCGACTCCGTAGCCTACGGAAAAGGGAAGCTGTTCGAGGATGCTTCTCCTGCCGGCGTATTCACCGCTTAAAGGCTGTATCAGCATAGCAAGGCCGGGGTACAGGATGGAAAAAAGGGGCCGGATCAGGACCTCGGTCACCCGTCCCCCGCTGCTCGGTTTCAAGCCGGCGCCGACCCTCAGGGGTCTTTCATAAAAGGCTTTCACGTATGATATGCCCTTGTCATGGAGCAGGGGCCCGAGCAAACCGTAAACGAATTTGGGATGGATATTGCTTATGTCGGCGTCTATCCAGACAATGATATCACCGCTTAACACGAACAGGCTTTTCCAGAGATTCTCCCCCTTGCCCAGGTAGTTCCCGTATTTTCTCAAAATATCCTTTGATTTAAAAACCTTCGCCCCGAATTTCCGGGCTTCATCCACCGTATTGTCCGTAGAGTCCGAATCAATGATGGCTATCTCGTCGAGGAGCGGGTACCTTTCCATGAGCTCGGTTTTCAAAACCAGTATTTCCTTGCCGATGGTTTTTTCCTCGTTCAATGTGGGGAAAGCAAGCGATATGGTAATACCCTGCTCGCGCTTAAGCTCAACCAACTCCTGTTTGTCGCTAAATTTTGTATGATGGTACGTTTGGCGGAGAATTATATCTTCATGTTTCGGCACGTGTTATTCCTTTTTTATTCACTTCCAAATTCTTTATTCCACAGAATGATCAATGACAACAGCAGGTTCAAACCCGTCTTGATGGAATCCGTGTAGATAAATTCTTCCTGGTAGGTTCTCCTGCCGTCAGCGATGCCGCACGAAATAACCGGTATTTCATTGTTTTTTACATAGATGGCGTTGTTCTCAATCTGTCCCACGGTGAAGGGAATCATCTGCATTTCATAGGCATCCGTGACCGCTTTGAGGAATCTCTGCGACTCCTGGGTAACTTCCTTGTAAGGAATATAGGATTGAACCGTCACATTCGCTTCACAGTCTGAATCCTCCGCAATCGTCCTGATGGTCGCCTCCACCATTTCAAGCGCGTGCTTCAGCCTTTCATTGTCCCTGGAAAAAATTTCCAGTTCCATTAATCCGCCCGTGGGAAAATGGCCGTAGCCTATCCCGGCGGTTACATGGGCGATATTCAGGAAAGTATCACCCTGCATGTCCCATGAAATGTTGCCAAGCTGAAACGCGATTTTTGCAAGCACATCGATCGCGGAATTCCTGCCCCTGTTAATGACGTCGTCCGATTCGGGTATGGTCAGGGAAACCTGGAGCCTGTAGTTGCCGTAGGAATAATAGCCGATAATGCTTTGTGATATGCTTCCAAGGTAAATGGCGGAATTAATGGAATCCCTGTTCAGTTCAAGATATTTGCGCATGGAATTATAATTGTGTTCCGGATTGTTGTTGATCGTAAACAGAATGCGTATATTTTTTTCCAGTTCAATTTCTTCCTTCAGGAAAAATTCGGCGAACGCCAGGGCGGTGGAAATGCCTATGCTGTTGCTTGTCAGGCCTATACCGATTGCCATTCCATTACGGAGTTTTACGAGGCTGTCAATGGGTGAATACTCGTCCGTTTCAATATCCGTAAAGATAAGCAGGGATTCGGAGGTATACGTCCGGGCTGCAACAGCCACTTCGATGTAACTCCCTTCTTCCCAGTTGATATCCGTGTAGCCGAATTCCGCCAGTCTCTTGGAGATAAAATCGCATCTCAGTTCCTCGTTTTCGGTCGGCGACGGTATCTCGTTAAAAAGAATTCCATCGGAAATGACATGGTCCGTGTATTTATTTATGTCTTCAACATCAAGACCACGTTGAGCCGGTTCATGTCTGTTTCTTTTAAAAAGACCTGTCAGCGTATGGATAAAATTTCGTTTTTCCATTATCAATCCGTTCTTATCCATATCATTCCATCAACCCCTTTTAAATGTATGCATCGGTGCTTTCCCGGGTAGCAGAATTATTCACAGTATTTTTTATCGGAATTGTCATTTATAAAAATGTGCCTGGAAACACCCATAATTAAGTCTATCAAAAAACGTAATGTAGTTCAAGTGATTTTTTGCGGGGTAATTACTTCACGTGTCTTAAAAAACCGGTTTCAAAAAACAGGCTGTACATGGAATAAGGAAACATGCAGCAAGAAGCTGGATAAAAATTATTCACCAAATTGCAATTTTGATTGACAAAAGCGTTAAAAATCAATAAATTTTGAATAAATTAAGATCAAAGGTTTTATACTACCGGATATGAATATAGCCCTGCTTCATTACCATACGAAAAAAGGCGGTGTTACAACTGTAATTTCCCAGCAAATCAGCATCCTGAAAGATATCCATTCATGCATGCTGATAACCGGTGACACTGCAGGCTACGAACCCGGGATTGACGTTTCCGTCATTCCCGAAGTCGGATACAGCGATCATAACGGGGCGGTTAACGGTAATGCTGTAATTTCTCCGAAGGAAACCGCTGAAAAAATTGTAAAAGCTATCCGCGGCAAATGGCCGGATGGTGATTGCATCCTGCATGTTCACAACCCCTTGCTTAAAAAAAATGTAAAGTTCCTGCAGATCATTTCAGAACTGAGAAAAGCACCGCTCTCCCTCTTTTTCCAGATCCACGATTTCGCCGAGGAAGGCAGGCCGCAGGTATATTATTATTCGGAGGATTACCCTTCGAACATACATTACGGGGTAATCAATTCACGGGACCACGCCGTACTTCTGAAAGCCGGCCTTTGCGGGGACGGGCTTCACCTGCTTCCCAACATGGTGACAAATTTACCGGCTACGGCCCCGAAGCCGGAAAAGGAAAAGGATTACATCCTCTATCCCGTGCGGGCGATAAGACGGAAAAACATAGGAGAAATACTTCTATTGTCTTTATTCGTTCCGAAAGGAAAAAAAATCGTCGTCACCCTCCCTCCCGCATCGCGCCAAAGCAATCCCTACTTCTTTGAATGGAAAAAGACGGCCGAATCCCTCGAGCTGCCCGTTATCCTGGGATTAAACGGCAAACACGATTTCGCGGAAACGCTCGGCAGAACATGCCTGGCGCTTACCACGAGCATCAAGGAAGGTTTCGGTTTCACATTTCTGGAACCGTGGACAACGGGCATAGAAGTCCGCGGCCGGTATATTGACGCCGTATGTCCCGATTTTGAAAAGGCCGGCCTGGATATGGCAAGGTTCTACCGCGCCATAAAAATACCGAACGAATTTTTCGATGCGGCGGAATTCAAGGCAAGATGGAACACGGCACTCGACAGGTGGGCAAAACCGTATAACAGGATCTTCAGCGAAAAGGAAAGGGAGGCCGGATTCAGCCTTATTACGGACGGCGGCAAAACCGATTTTGCCCATCTGGATGAAAAAGCCCAGACGGAAGTCATCCAGAGTGCCGCCCGTGATATGGGTGTCTTAAAGAAATTAATTACCGCCAATCCATGGTTATACTCTTATCTTCGAATGCCGAGTGACCCCGGGATGATCAGTAAAAATTCGCAGGTCATAGAACGGACATTCGGCATTGAGGCATACCGCGAGTCACTGCTGAAACTATACGAAAAGGTCCGCGTACCCGTCGAACACAGGGTGGACAAGGAAATTCTGCTTGAAGAATTTTTAAAGATAGAAAACTTTTCCTTTCTGGGCCTTGCCTATGTATAGAACGAAGGAAAGGATAATGCACACATGGCCAGAATAAAAAAACATTCCGTTCCGGTAAAAGCGGCCCTCTTTGATTTGTACGGCACACTGTTTATCCAGGAAATGCCCCGCATGTCCCTGCTGGAAAAGTATAAAAAAACGAAACCGCGAATAGATAACCTGGTTAAAAAATACGGCGGCAACTTATCGGGCCGCCAATTAATCATTGATTTCATAAGCGAGGTTCGCAAGGAACATAAAGTACAAAAAAAACATACGGCCCATCCTGAAATAGTCGTGGAAAACCTGTGGAAAAAACTTCTTGGTATTTCCGCATCGGAAGCAAAACAGTTCGCCTCGGAATTTGAAAGTATCATGAATCCCGTTTACCTGCGGGAAGGAACCGAGGAGACGCTGCAAATTCTCAATGAATGGGGATTATACCTGGGCATTATATCAAACGCCCAATTCTATACAATCGATGTTTTCAAAGATCTCTTTAATAAATCCCTTCCGGAAATGAATTTCAGGGAAGAACTGACTTTTTTTTCATTCAGGTTCAGGGAAGCCAAACCCGGACGCATCATGTTCAGGAAAGCCATAGACAACCTGGCTGAAAAAAACATCTCCCCGTCGGAATGCCTTTTTGTGGGTAATGACCTGGAGGCGGATATCGGACCCTCAAACGAGGAAGGATTTATTTCCGTGTTTTACTGTCGTGACATGAATATATTTAAAAGATGGCGCGCTGCGCGGCTGCCGCGGCAACCGGGGCAGAAGCCGCAATACATGATAACGGATATAACCCAGCTGCAGGGAATTGTGAAGAATTCAAGGAGGTAATGAATTGCCTAAAAGAATTGGTTTTATATCAACACGTTTTCAGGGAATTGACGGGGTTTCGCTGGAAACATCGAAGTGGGTTTCGGTCCTGGAATCAATAGGATACGAATGTTATTTTTTCTCCGGGCTTTCCGACTGGCGGAAGGAACGATCCATGGTGGTGCCCGAGGCCTTTTTCAATCACCCGGAAATAAAGCAGCTGCATTCGGAATGCTATGGAAAATCAACAAGAAGTACGGCCCTTACCCAGAAAATCCAGCAGTTCAGGAAATATTTCAAAAAACACATTTACGATTTCATCCGCAATTATAAAATCGATTTATTAATCGTTGAAAACGCCCTGACCATTCCCATCAATATTCCCCTGGGACTGGCCATAACGGAGGTGATAGCGGAAACGGGAATTTTCACGATAGCCCACCATCACGATTTTGTCTGGGAAAGGCAGCGGTTTATCGTCAATTCCGTTACCGACTACATCACGATGGCGTTTCCTCCCCGTCTCCCGTCCGTTTTACACGTTGTCATCAACACGGCAGCATGCCAGGCCCTGAGCCACAGGTGCGGCATATCCTCGCTCATTATTCCGAACGTCTTCGATTATTCGGCTCCCATACCGGGAATAGACGATTACAACAGGGGCTTGAGAAAAAGTTTCGGATTGAAAGATTCGGACATCTTTTTCCTTCAGCCGACCAGGATCATCGCGAGGAAGGGCATCGAGCATGCAATCGAGCTGGTCAGCAGGCTGAAGGATGACAGGATCAAAATTCTGATCAGCCACCAGGAAAGGGACGAAGGCACCCAATACTACGAAAGGGTCATCTCCTACGCCAACCTGCTTAACGTGAATGTCATAATCAAACCGGAACTTGTCGGCAGCGAACGGGGAAAGACGGATGACGGAAGGAAAGTTTATTCCTTGACCGATATATACCTTCACGCGGACTTCATTACCTACCCTTCTACTTACGAAGGGTTCGGCAATGCTTTCCTGGAAACGGTCTACTATAAAAAACCGTTCCTGGTGAACCGTTACGCCATTTATCAGCAGGATATTGAACCTCTCGGCTTCCAGGCTGTTGTCATGGACACGTACATAACGGACGAAGATGTGGAAAACGTGCGGGCGGTCCTTGCCGATGAGAAAAAAAGACAAAATATGGTTGATAATAACTTTAAGATTGCCTCCAGGAATTTTTCATACAAGGTCCTGGAACGGCAGTTAAAAATACTGCTTCCCGACGGTTTGTCCTGAAGATTATTCAATGCCATCTTGATTTTATCCCCTTAAATTATAGAATTAATGGGAATGGAGAACAATGCCTGGACTGTAAATAAAGCACTTATCCTTGGCAGGGACCACGAACTGTCAAAAAGAAACCGCCAGGATTATTGCCGTTATACTTCCGGCAAGCGGGTGGCCGGCGTTGTATGTGACGGATGCGGCGAAGGCGAATTTTCCGAAACGGGCGCCGCCCTTCTCGGGAACTTCATTATCAATGAACTGAACAGGGCGGATTTGAACGCGGTCGATGCTTTCAAGGATGAAATTAAGTCTGCATCATGCCGGTTCCTTAACCGTCTTCTGGACATATTGAACTTTTCCTCGGAAAATCTGAAAACGGAATTCATAAGGAATTTTCTTCTTACCACATTTGTTTTTTGCGTTATTGAAGGTGAACGGGCAGTCATTGGAAGTTCCGGGGACGGGATCATCATTACCGATGAATCCGTAAACATAATCGATCAGGACAACCGTCCCAATTACCTTGCCTACAGGGTGGTACCGTCTGGGTACATGGATTTCGATGATTATAATTTCGACGATCTAAAAGTGGAATTTCTTGATGCCAATGCGTTAAGAAGAATCGCCATTGCCTCGGACGGGCTGAAACCCGTCGTTTCAGCCGGAAGGATTGACGAAATCTTCGGGAAAACCAGACGGCAGCTTCAGCGAAGACTGAATGTAATCCAGATAAAAGAAAAAATTTTTTACGATGACGTTTCAATCGTGGTGTTCGAACGAACGGGAGAATACAGGGAATGAAAGTCATTTTCCGGGGCGAAGAAATTGATATTGACAAAAAAAATCCCGTCGGCGCCGGGGGGGAAGCCATCGTGGTCAAACACGGCAAACTGGCCTTTAAAATTTACCATGTACCGACAAAGGAACGTGCCGCAAAACTGGCAGATTTCCTAAAAGCCGGATTCAACCTCCCTGAAAATGTGGCTGCCCCGATCGATATTGTCAAAAACAGGCAGGGAAAAGTCATCGGTTTTGCCATGCCGCTGGCGCCGAAATGCACGGAATTCATGAAACTCTCCAACAGGCTTTACAGGTCTGCGGAACAAATATCCACAAACGATATCATTACCATTTTCCTGAATGCCAGGCTCACCCTTGGCCTGCTGCATTCCTCCAGCATCATCGTGGGCGACCTGAACGACCTGAATATTCTTTTTAACGCCAAGCTTTCGGCCATATTCATAGACGTGGATTCCTACCAGTTTGCCGGTTACCCGTGCCCGGTAGGAACGGATGCGTTCATCGCGCCCGAATTATACGGCAAAGACCTGTCGGCCGCACCATTGTTCTCGTTAGGCACCGATTATTATTCCTTTGCCGTCATGCTTTTCAAGAGTCTTCTTCTTGTTCATCCATACGGGGGTATCCATAAAAAGGTGCCCAGGGCGTTTGACAGGATCGTCAACCGTATAACCGTTTTTGACAGTGAAGTCATATACCCCAGGATCGCCCTTCCGCCGGACAGCTTAAGCGACGATCTGCTCGATTATTTCAACACGGTGTTCCACGACGGGAAAAGGCCCGGCCTTTCCCCGTCCGTCCTGGAAGCGCATATCAAAAGCTTTAAATGCTGCCCCAAATGCGGCCTTTATTTCCATACAAGCAGAATCAAATGCCCGGGCTGCCAGAAAGCCGCCCCGATTACCGCCGTAGACTTGAGTTACATTATCAGCAAGAAGGACCTGGACGGAAACGAAATTATCGTAGAGGAACTGTTCAAAACGGAAGGGGCCATTCTGTACCACGCCATCAGGGGAAATACTGTCGCCATAGTGGAGTTTGACGGCGAACGCACCACCCTCCACCTCATCACCCAGACGAAGAAGAGGTCGCTGAAAATGTGGGATGGTCACGCCAGGGGGTTCAGATACGGCACCTTCGATCATTACCTGACCGCCGCCGAGGGAACGGACCTCCTGGTTTTCGACTGCGCGGGTGAAAAAATCAAGCCCGTGGCAAAAACGCACACCCTCCTTTACGATGACGAACCGGTCACGGCCACAAGTGAAAAGTTTTTTTACAGGCTGACGGACAAAATGCTGATGCAGGGACGTATCCAGAACAATGAGATCGTGGAAAAAGGAATCGAATCCGCCATGGAAAACCAGACATGGTGCGCTGTCGGCGACAGGGACCTGGGGATAGGCTTTTTCCGTATTTTCAGTAAATATCATCATTTCGTCTTTTCCGAAAGGGGAAGGTATGAAATAGACCTGCCGCCCGTAAAGGGGAAATTGATTGAATGGGATGCCCGGTTTACGCAGGCATGCGTCCTTTTCCTCCGGAAAACAATGGATCAGGGACGGACATATTCGCATTTGTTCCTGGTAGACGACGGGGGTAATATACTGGAACAAAAGGAGGAGGAATCTCTCAATTCCGAATTGTTGAAAAACATCCATGGCAAGACGCTCTCCGGCCGGACTATTCTCCACCCCACCGAGGCGGGGATGATAATTGAACGAAACGGCAAACTCACATTAAGAAGCCTTACCGCCGAGTACGTCAATGCGGAATCACAGCTCTCAATTTTCAGGGACGGAATTCTTTCCGTTTCCGACAAGAATATTATTTTCCTGAGATCGAAACAAAAAGGAGTGTAAAACATGATAAATCCCAAATTTTATGATGACAAAAAAATCGGTGAAATTTACCTGCCCAGGCTTCAGGCCGTCAAGGAGGAAGCGGTGCAGGCGGATGTCAAGCCGTCAACCCAGGATAAAACGAAAGTGGCCGCCCTGTTGATTGATTTCCAGATAGATTTCTGCAACAAACTGGGTTCCCTCTACGTACCGAACGCGGAAAATGACATAGCCAATTCAATCAGTTTCATACTGAACAATTTCGAAAGGATAACATCCGTCTACCCGACCCTCGATACGCATATCGCGTACCAGATCTTCTACGGACTCTGGTGGCTGGACGACAAGGACAACTACCCTCCCCCCTTCACGATCATCACGACAAAGGATGTCGAGGCGGGGAAATACAAGCCGGTGGTGAATCCCGTATGGAGCCTCGATTACATAAGGAACCTGGAAACGAATGCCAACAAGCCTTTGTGCATCTGGCCGGAGCATACAATGCTCGGTACGCCGGGTCACGCCATAGTTCCCGCCCTCTACGAAATTTGTTATTTCCACGCCGTTTCCAGAAAATCACAGACAAGTTTCCAGGTAAAGGGGGATATTCCCGACAGTGAAATGTACGGCGTTTTCTCGCCCGAGGTAAAGGTGCCCAAGAACCCGCGCGGCGGAATCAACACGGCCTTTCTCCAGATACTGGACAAACACGACAAAATCGTGATCATGGGCGAGGCGAAAAGCCACTGCGTCCTGGAATCGATACGCCAGCTGGTGGACTTTTTCGCGGACCAGAGCGAAACACTGGCAAAAATTTACGTTCTTGAAGACTGCATGAGTTCCGTCAAACATCCCACGATTGATTTCGAAGCCATTGCACAGAAGGAATTCGATGATTTCAGGAAAAAAGGCCTGAATATAGTGAAGAGCACGGATCAAATTTTATAGGAAAGGGAGGAAAACCATGAGTTCCAATAATATTAACTCGGCCGATGACATAAAAAACCTGTTCAATTCGGCCGTCAATGACGGCGAGATGAGCCGGGAGGTAAGCGAGGTGATGATCAACAGCTTGAACGATACGAACATCGTGGGCTGTACCGGGACCGCCATCGATGAAATTGAGACGGATGACGTTACCGTCGTTTCATTAATTCTTGACGCCTCGTACTCCATGAAACCCCACGAAAAAACGGTGAGACAGAGTTATGACACCCTGATCAAGGCCCTGAATGATTCGAAGCAGGCAGGCAGCATGCTCGTGAGCACACGGACTTTCGCGGCTGCGCAGCAGATCCTCTACGGCTTCAAGAAAGTGACGGACATCGGGCCGATCAATAACGACTACCTGGCCGAAGGCGGTTCCACCGCGTTATACGATGCCATGGTCGAGGCGATGACCGCTATCAGGGCTTATACGAAAAGCTTGAATGACAGCGGAATCAGGACAAAATGCATTGTATGCGTATTTTCGGACGGCGATGACAATGATTCGAAAAAGCACAAGGCCGGGGATGTAAAGCTGCTTTCCGAGGATTTCCTGAAATCAGAAATGTTTTACCTCGTCTACGTGGGTTACAAGCAGAGCCATGAGGACAACCTCGATGCCATTGCCAAAAAGGTCGGCTACCCGAACATGCTGACAACCCAGGCGACGGAAAGTGAAATCAGGAAAACGATGAACCTGGTAAGCAAGTCCATCATCAGGACAAGCCAGTCCCAGGTCGGGCCGTCCAACTCGTTTTTTTGATGCGGCAGCGATTGAAAAATCCAATGGAAGAGAAAGCATCTACCGCTTTGAAGCGGCAGATGCCCCTGTAAATCATCCCGCTAAGCCGTTATGTCCCTTTTCGGCGGCCTTGGTTTCGGTGTCTTTATCCTTTTTATTATCCTCCATCGTGAACCTGTTCTGTATCCATTGTATAAGATACGCGAAAAATAAAGCCCCGCCAATGACCGATAAAGCGATGACCAAATTTGTCACAGTCATAAAATTTTCCTCCAACGAGAACACAATCAAACAAAATACCGATGTTTTGTTTTAAATGCTTTAAAATACACCATTTACGGTATCTGCTCACGCGGCAGGAAGAGGCTGTTTCTGCGGAAAGGCTTAAAGAGTAATGGATGGAAACGGAATTCAAACGGCCAGGTAACCCGGTTTTTTCCCAGAACGGACGGACTGGAAACAAAAAACAAGAAAAAATACAATAATTTTCTATGGACCCTGCATTGTTCTCCCGGCTGGTAAGAAGATGTCCCCGCGATGGCAGAGGTTACCTCTATTATGGCCGGCACATCATCCGTAAATGACCGGGGACTGTAAAACCCGGTCTCGTTACGCGGAAAAAAATAAAAAATTACGGAAATAATACTTGCGAAAAACACTCTGAAAAAGCGGAGCCAATGTTTCATTAGAGCACCGTGGATGATAATATACACAATTTATGATTCTTTGTCAATAATCGTCCTTATCGAGTTTTTTGCGCCGTACCTTTTCAGGCCATTTGTCGGGCTGCACAGGAAGCCCGGCTCTACTTCGCTTGCCTCCGCACAGGACCCGGATCGTTGACCCGC